>NZ_CP025546.1:0-305923 GCF_003614435.1 Mycobacterium paragordonae | reverse complement strand
TGCATCCCGATCCGGACGAGGCGTGGTCCCGGTACGGCGGATTCATCATGAACGAGGCCGCCGAGTACTCCGGCTGGAGGCGCGACGGAGTACCCCGGCCCAACGAGAAGCCCGCGGCTTCGGTCGAGGACCTGCGCCGGCTCGACAACGTCGAGATCCTCACTCCGGGTGAGCTGCTCGCCCAGATCCGCGGCGGCCGGAAAGACATCGTGATGAACCCGTTGATCGGCGGTCTTCCGATCGACGACGGCTGGGCCAGCTTGCACCGGTTGGTCGACGAGGTTCTCCCGCACGTGTGAAGCCGGGTTTGGCCATACACCACGCAAAACTTGCATGAACTCCGCCTGTGAAAATTCACAGCGATAATACGTTTGCAGTGGTTTGGATATCGCATAGGCGGGCAAAATAAGCGGCATGATCACGCGCTTCCTCGTTTCCGCCGCAGCCGTGGCTGCGGGTTTCAGTGCCTCGATCCTCGCTTCCCCTGCCCCCGCCGCGTCCGCCGAGCCCTGCCCCGACGTCGAGGTGGTGTACGCCCGGGGTACCGGAGAGGAAGGTCTCGGTGCCACCGGACAAGCCTTCGTCGACGCCCTGCGGCCAAAGATCGGCACGCAGTCGATGGGTGTGTATTCGGTCAACTACCCCGCCAGCGAGGAGTGGGCCACCGGTGTCGACGGAATCAGGGACGCCGGCGCTCACGTCAACTCGATGGCGGCGGCCTGCCCCAAGACGAAGATGGTGCTCTCCGGCTTCTCGCAGGGCGCGGCCGTGATGGGCTTCGTCACCTCCGCCAGGGTGCCCGACGGCGTCGACCCCGCGACCGTGCCCAAGCCGCTGGATCCCGCTGTGGCCGACCATGTCTCGTCCGTCGTCCTGTTCGGAACGCCGAACACGCGGGCGATGGAGTTCCTCGGCCAGCCTCAGGTGGCGATCGGTCCGCTCTATCAGGCCAAGACCCTCAAGATCTGCGCGCCGGAAGACCCGGTGTGCTCGCAGGGGCTGAACTTCGCCGCCCACAACTCCTACGCCGACGACGGGGCGTCGATCGAGCAGGGCGCGGCGTTCGCGGCCGCTCGCCTGGGCGGCGGTGCTCCGGCGCCGGTCCCGTCCGGCTTCGGCAACTGACGGGTCAAGCGCGGCGGGCCAGCCCGTCGACGATGAGTCGAAGCCCGAAATCGAACTCGTCAGCCAACGGCACCGGCAAGTGCCCGGCGACCTCGGCGGTCGCCGGGTAACTGCCGGAGTCGAGCCGGCCGAATGCCGCGGCCGCCGCCGCATCGCTCTGTTCCGTCACCGCCGACGCCGAAACCTGCATGGCAAAGCCCAAAATGAAGCGCGACAAGGTGGCGTAGGTACGCGCGGCAGATTCCGCGGAGAATCCGTTACGCAGTAACACGCCCAGCACGAACTCCCGTTGCGCCATCGCGTTCGGCCCCATCGGAATATGTCCGATCAGCAGCGGCGCGGCATTGCCGTGCCGCCCGAGAGCCCCGAACATGCTGTGCGCGAACGAGATGCAGGCCTCGTCCCATGGCAGCGACGGGTCGTCAGCAATAACGACCTCGCCGAGCATCCGGTCAACCACCATGGCCACCAGTTCGGCCCGGTTTGCGAAGTGCCGGTAGAGCGTCGCGGTGCCCGAGCCCAGACGCTGCGCCAGGGATCGCATGGACAGCGCCTCGGCACCTTCCTCGTCGACGAGCTCGAGCGCCGCACCAAGGATGCGGTCCAGCGGTAGCGCCGGGCGCCCGCGCGACCTGCCTACCGGGGGGTTGACATCATCATTATTAATGGACACACTGTATCCATTAATAGTCGACGGGTCAATGCCCCTGCCGTGAAGGACGTTTCAGCATGCTTCTCCCCCTCGCAGCCGAGCCGTTCACGGCTTCCACCGATCGCGACATGCTCCCGTCGGAGCGACGCGAATTCGTCCGCACCCACCGCACCGCGGTCTTCGGCTACCGCCGCCGCAACGACGGCCCGGCGATGTCGATCGTGTACTACATCCCCACCGACGACGGCGAGTTGCTGGTTTCCACGATGGCCGGCCGCGGCAAGGCCCGAATCATCGAGCGCGACAACAAGATCAGCCTGTGCGTGCTGGACGAGCGCTGGCCGTTCACCTACCTGCAGGTCTACACGGACGCAACGCTGGACGAGGACCGCGACCTGGCGGTCGACGTGATGATGGCGGTGGCCGGGCGGATGTCTGGCCAGCCACTGGGCGCCGAGGCGCGCCCGTCGATCGAGGCGATGTGCGACCGGGAGAATCGCGTGGTAATCCGTTGCCGCCCCTACTCGACGTTCGCCACCCCGCCGCGGCATCTGCACCGCAACGACGAGGGCGAACAGCTCTCGCACTGGGTTTCCGGCGTGGTGCCGTGGGACGCCGCCGACCCCGCGGCCTAGTTACGGCTGGTCAGGCTGAAGCGTAGCGGTCGCGCAGCTTGGCCAGCGTCGCCTCGATGCCGGATGCGTTCTGCTTCGCAAAACCCATCCGCTCGTAGTACTTCAGCTTCTTCTTGAGCGCCCCGGCATCGTGATAGTCGAAGGTCTCGGTGACGCGCGTGGAGGTGGGTGAGAGCGCCTCGAATTCCCACCGCCACCGGTGGCCGAGCGGGTGCCGCCACTCGATCAGCTCATCGGGTTTGAAGGCGGTCACCGTGCTGGTGATGCGGTAGGGCAGGCCGAACATTTTCATCTTCGTGGAGAACTTCGCGCCTTCGGCGAGCTGGTCCGGGGCTTTGACGTTGGCCTGCACCGTGCCCGACCCGTCCAGTTCACTGTGCCGCCGCGGATCGGCGGCCATCGCGAACAATTCCGCCGCCGGGGCGGCAACCTCGACCCTGCGACTGACCCTTCGGGGTCCCCTGTCGACAACGATGACGGTCATCCTGCCACCCTATCGTCGGGGAAAGCACAGTTCCACGACGCAAGGAGAGCTATGAACAGGCCACTCAACGGACGCGTCGCGGTGATCACCGGCGCGGCGCGGGGGCAGGGCCGGGCACACGCGGTGCGGCTCAGCGCTGACGGCGCCGACATCATCGCGCTCGACCTCGCCGGACCGCTGCCGTCCAGCGTTCCCTACGACTCGCCGACGCCCGATGACCTCGCCGAGACCGCCCGGCAGGTCCAGGCCAACGGCCGGCGGGCCATCACGGCCGCGGTCGACGTGCGCGACCTGGACTCACTCAAAGACGCCGTCGACCGGGGCGTCGGCGAACTCGGCCGGCTCGACGTGATCGTCGCCAACGCGGGCATCTGCAATCCCGCGGCCTGGGATCAGATCACCGCCCAGGCATTCCGCGACACCATCGACACCAACGTCATCGGTACCTGGAACACCGTGATGGCGGGCGCTCACCACATCATCGACGGCGGCCGCGGGGGGTCCATCATCCTGATCGGGTCCGCCGCCGGCATCAGGATGCAGTCGTTCATGATTCACTACACCGCCAGCAAGCACGCCGTCGTCGGTATGGCACGCGGGTTCGCCGCCGAGCTGGGCCGGCACAACATCCGGGTCAACAGCCTCAACCCGGGAGCGGTCGCCACCCCGATGGGGACCGGCCGGATGCGCGAAGCCATGGAATCGGCCGCCGGCACCAACCCGAACCTGCGTGACCTGCACCGGCCGTTACTGCCCGAAGGCATCGCCCAGCCCGAGGACATCTCGGACGCGGTGGCGTGGCTGGCTTCGGATCAGTCCCGATTCGTGACCGGCACCCAGCTGTCGGTCGATATCGGGATCGGCTACTGCTGATTTGTGATCGACACAACAGTTAGGCGCTGCCACGGCGCTGCGCGGGGTATATCCGCGCTGGTCATGGTACGGTTCGCTGCTGTGGTGTCGTTGCTGGTGAACCCGTTGAGCAGCCCGGATGAGGGCGTGCGCGGGTTCCGGCGCACCCGGAGACCGATAGCAGAATGTCAGAGCTGAGCCGCCGCCGTTTCCTTGGGTCCCTCGCCGTTTCCACCGTCGCCGGCGTGGGCCTGGCCCGATGCATGGTCGACCCTCAACCACGCACCTTCGCCCAGACGCCCGCTGTCGCCGCCGCGGACGGACCGCCCGCCGGCCCGACCGTCGCGGGCCTGTTGCCGCCGCCACCGCCGAGCGCACGCGTGCGACTGCCCGGCGGCGGCGTGCTGAGCCAGCTGCCCGGCAGTGGTGACCTGCTGGCGCTGACCGTCGACGACGGGACCAACAGCGAGGTGGTGCGCGCCTACACGCAGTTCGCGAAGGACACGGGTATCCGGTTGACGTACTTCGTCAACGGAACCTACGACTCCTGGACCGACAACCTGGCGCTGCTTCGGCCGTTGGTGGAATCCGGACAGATCGAGCTCGGCAACCACACCTGGTCGCATCCCGACCTGACAACCCTGTCGAAGGGCGATATCGCCAAGCAACTCATGCGCAACGACGAATTCCTGAAGAAGACGTACGGCGTTGGCGCCAAACCGTATTGGCGTCCACCGTATGCAAAGCACAACGCGGCCGTCGACGCTGTGGCCGCCGACCTCGGATACAGCGTGCCGGTCCTCTGGTCGGGATCGCTGTCAGATTCGACGTTGATCACCGAGGAATACATCGTGAAGATGGCCGACCAGTACTTCACGCCGCAGTCCATCGTGATCGGGCACCTCAACCATCTGCCCGTCACCCACGTCTATCCGCAGCTGGTGGACATCATCCGCGCCCGCAATCTGCGCACCGTCACCTTCAACGACATCTTCCTCAAGACGCCGTAGCGGGGTCCACTCGGCGGACCGACCGCAGTCTTCGCGACCAGCCGATAATTCAGTGTCTATTGCGCAGGACATCAAATCGGTGTTTTGATGTCTGTTGCCATGGACACCAAAAAGCGGCGCTACCAGATGTACGCCCGCGCCGATGCAGTGCAGGCGACCCGCGATGCGATCGTCGAGGCCACCATGGCCGCCGTCATGGCGCAATGCACGCTCGATATCACGCTGGGCGTGGTCGCCGAGCGCAGCGGCGTTACTGTCAAAACCGTTCTGCGGCACTTCGGGAATCGCGAGAACCTCATCGAGGCTGCTTGGGCTCGCATGCGAGAGGACGCCCTGGCCGAGCGGAGCGCGCCGCCGGATGACCCGGCCCAGGCGTTGGTCGCGCTCATCGCGCACTACGAGCTCCGTGGCGACATGATCCTTGGGTTACTCGCCGAGGAGCACAGCGATCCGCGGGCACAACTCATGTGCGCAGACGGCCGGAGCTTGCATCGCAGCTGGGTGGCACAGACGTTCGCGGCTCGATTGCCGGTCCATGCCGGTGCGCGAGACAGCCTCATCGACGCGCTGGTGGTGGCCACCGACGTGTACTGCTGGAAGCTGCTGCGGCGCGATCGAGGTCTGACCTTCGACGATGTGCATCGACGGATCCGGTTCATGACGGACGCCATGCTGGATGCCCGCGAACGGGCCGTGCCGTGAAAGTCCTGTTCGTTGTGGCCGACGGAGGCGGCAACATTCCCCCACAGTTGGGGGTCGCTCGTGCCTTGAGTGACGACGGCGCAGATGTCCGGTTCCTTGGCCATCGGGGTGTCGGCAGGCGGGTACAGGATGCTGGTTTTCCCTTCGAAACTATAACGCTTGGAACGGATTTCGATCCAACCCGACGTCACCCGATCAAGGGTGTGATGGGGGGAATGTTCGGGGTCATCACCGATCGCCGAATCGGCACCGAAGCCGTCGAGGCTGCGCGTCGACACGGATCCGACGTCGTAATCGTCGACATGCTGATGGTCGGCGCGATCCAGGAAGTTGCGGCCGCAGGCATTGCGACCGTGGTCTTCGTGCATTGCTTCTACCGATCGGTCCAGGACGTGGCCGCCGGACCGATCGGTTGGTTGTTACGGTTGCGCGGCATACCCCCTCTGGGAGCAGAACGCAATGGCGCTCTCCAACTCGTCGCCGCCCGAGAGGATCTCGATCCAGTTCGGGGCGCACCGCCGGTGCGCCACCTTGGTGTGGTCTGGCAAGGAATGCCTGCAGCGTCGACGCGGCAGCCCGTTCCCCGGGTATTGATCAGCCTCAGTACCTGTGCTTACGCCGGTCAACGCCGCATGATGCAGAAAATCCTTGATGCCGTTGGGTCCCTTGCGGTGCAGGCGACGCTCACGGTGGGACCCGCCATCGACTCATCGGCACTGCGCATCCCGGCCAACGTGGAGGTACACACCTGGCTTGACCATGACCAAGTGCTGCAAACAGCGTCCGTGGTGGTGGGACATGGCGGGCACAGCACCGCCATGCGGGCGTTGTCTTTCGGTGTGCCCATGGTGGTCCTCCCCGCCAGTGCCCTGGTCGACCAGAAGCGTGTGGGCGCGGCGCTGCAACAGGCAGGCGCCGGAATTCTGCTGCCTAAAAGGTCTAATGCCCAACGCATCCGCGCGGCAGTAAGCGCAGTGCTCACCGACCCGCGTTATGGTCGGGCTGCCGGCCGCCTCGGTGAGGAGATCCGTCGGCGCGACGGAGCGACTTCAGCGGTGACGGCCATCAACGAGTTCGTCACGAACTCAATATCCCGCTGAGATCCCGCGCGCTCCCGTCGCCGGCGTACCGGGCCAGGCGCTCGTCGAGTACGGCGTGGAAATGGCCGGCCGCACTTTCGTGCCGGCCGAATTCGACGAAAGCATTTGCGCCTGAGCTCAATCCGCGCTGGACACCCTCGGACATCTCATTGTCCTCCACCGAGCCGCGCGCGATCAACGTGCCCACGGCGGCCGGGTTGTACTGTCCGTCAGCACTATTCGCGCGCTCGGCCAGCTCGGGGCGGGCCATCGAATAAATGGTGACGGTGCTGCGTTCGACATCGACCGGGTCGACCACGATCATCAGCATCAGGTCCGGGAACGTCGCCAGCATCACGTTCGGAAAGAGCTGATACAGGTACGTCACCCGGGCGTCCGTCGTCCAGGTGCTTTCCGGACGGTCGCGCAACCGCTCAATGTTGCGGTAGGGGAACGTCAGACGGCAATTCGGGCCGAACATCTCGACCACGTTGAGGTCGTCGTACTGCAGCGGGAAGAAGGTGTCCTTGTGGGTCGACCGGATGTGGTAGCCCTCCAGGAACTGCTCGACGAGGACCTTCCAGTTCATTCGGCGCACCGTGCTGTCGACATACACCAGTCGTTGTGCCGGCAGCAGCTTGTCACGCCGCGGCGTCCCGTCGGTCAACCACGCCAGCGCGTCGTCACGCGGTTCAAGAGCGGAATCCAGCGCCTCGATGACGATCAACCCGTCCACTTCGTGGCTGTTCACCTCGACCAAGCCCCGGGCCGGCACGTCGAGATCGGGAAACGCCTCCTGGTGCGGTACGTGGGCGAGCGACCCGTCCAGCCGGTACGTCCAGCCGTGGTAGCGGCACACCAGGGCATGCGCGCATCCGGCGCCCTCGACGAGAGCAAACCCTCGATGCCGGCACGCATTGCGGAACACCCGCGCACGCCGATCGCGCCCGCGCACCGCGAACAACGGCACCCCGAACGCCGCTCGCTCGGCGTGGTCACCCGGATCGGGGATGGCCGCCGACGGCAGGAAAACGCTCGGCATGGCCCGCAGCAACCGCATTTCGCGCCCGAATCGGGTTGTGTCCAAATAGTTTTCCACCGGCTCGCGCCACGAGGGGCCTTCGTCGGTGGTGCCCGCGTCGATATGGGCCAGTATCCGCCGGACGATCTCGATATCGTCGGCGATCAACGGCTTCGTCGGGGAGGCCACGCCCGTTAGTATCACAGTTTCCATGTCACACGTCAATGATTTAGTGATACCGGGTCTGATCGGGGAAGATGTACCAATGCCCGCCGTGTCCGAATCTCGGGTGCGCGAACTGATCGGCGACCGGCCGCTCAGCGCACGCTCGGTGCTGGCATCGGCATTGCTGGGTTCCGATGAGGCCCGGCTGCCGGTGTCGAACCTCGTCGCGTTCGCGTCCCTGTTCGGCATCAGTGACGGCGCCGCCCGCACCTGCCTGTGGCGGATGGTCTCCAACGGCGAACTCAGTGGGGACGACGGCAGTTACGCACTGGCCGGCCGGTTGGCCGAGCGGCGCCAGCGCGTCGATGAGGCTTATCGGATCGACGATGTCACTGACTGGGACGGCACCTGGGAACTGGCGATCGTCTCAGTGGAGCGCCGCACCGCGGCGGATCGACTGGAACTGCGCAAGGCCGCGACGGCACTGCATCTGGCCGATTTCCGCGAGGGCGTCTGGATCCGTCCGGACAACCTTGACCCGCAACGTCTTTCCGCGTCGCGCGCGGTCCTGGACCGGCAATGCACGCATTTTCACGGCGCGGCCACCGACATCACGGCTGACAAGATGCGCTCGTTGTTCGCCCTCGACGGCTGGGCGGACGATGCCAGGGCACTCATCGGCGCCATGGAGGTCGCCCTGTCCGGCGACTCCCGAGACAATTCGGCCGAGAACTTCGCCTACGAGTTCGCGCTGTCGATCGCAGTGGTCCGCCACCTTCAGCTCGATCCGCTGCTGCCCGCCGAGCTGGTGGAAGATCACTGGCCGGGCAACGCATTGCGCAGCACCTACCGCCTGTTCGACGATTCCTTCAAGAAGCGGATGAACAAGGTGTTCGACGGATGAGCGCGTTTCACAAGCGCCTGCTGGTGCCCGCCCTGGTGGCGATGCTGCCGCTGGTGGCCGCGTGCGCGGGCGGTTCAGGCGGGGCCGGCCAGCACCCCTCCTCGTCCGCCGCGCCGTCCTCGAAGCAGGCCACCCACGGCCCGTTCTTCCCCGAGTGCGGGGGCGTCAGTGACCAGACCCTCGCACAGCTGACCGGCGTTGCGGGACTGGTGGTCACGGCACGCAACGCGGTCGGATGTCAGTGGCTGGTGAACGGCAGCATCTCCGGACCGTGGTTCTCGTTCAGCTGGTTTCGCGGCAGCCCCATCGGGCGGGAACGAAAGAACGAGGATCTGAGCCGGACCACCGTCAACGACATCAACATCGACGGCCACGGCGGGTACATCGCGGTCGCCACCGACCGGCTCGGTACCCGGCTCTGCGATGTCTCCATCCAGTACCAGGACGACTTCTTCGAGTGGTCAATACAATTCGTCCGAAAACCGTTCCCCAACCCGTGCGACATCGCCACCGAACTGGCGCGCCGGACCATCGCCACGGTGAAGTGACCCGCGGATCTCAGCGCTGTGCTCGCCCAGCCTCGGTGCTCTGGTGCGGTAGGTCACCGGCGTCGCGGACAAGCTGATCGGGCTGGCGACCTGCCGGCCCAGACTGACACCGTCGTCGGTGTGGCGGATCGGCTGCAACCCCAACTCATCGGCGAGCGTGAAAGCCTGACCGATGTTGTTCACCGCCCCAGCGGGAATGCCCAGCGCCGGAAGCGTTCTCGTCCAGTAGGCCGCCGATCCGGACGCCAAGGCACCTTCCAGGTGCTCGCGCAACGACGCCCGGTTGCCCACGCGTCGTTCGTTGCTGCGGAAGCGCGGATCGCACGCCAGCTCGGGAATGCCTAGGGCGCCACACAGTGCACGGAACTGCTTGTCGTTGCCCACCGCCAGCACGATGGTCCCGTCGCCGGTCGCGTAACTGTCGTACGGGGCGATGCTGGCGTGTCCGTTACCCATCGCGCGCGGAATCTCCCCGGCCAGAACATAACTGGCCGATTGGTTGGCAAGCGCGGCCAGCAGGGACGACATCAGGTTGACCTCGACGTGCTGTCCGAGTCCGCTGCGGTCGCGCTCGCGCAGCGCCGCCAGGATGCCGACCGTGGCGAACAGCCCCGCCAGCACATCCACCAGCGCCACCCCGACCTTGGTCGGATGGTCGTCGTCGGGTCCGGTGATGCTCATCAGGCCGCCGACCGCCTGCAGGAGCAGGTCGTAGCCCGCCAGTTGCCGCCCCGCGCCGGTCCCGAACGCCGAGATGCTGCAGTACACCAGGCCTGGGTTCCTGCGCCGCAAGGTTGGTTCGTCGAGGCCGAACCGCGCCATGGTGCCCGGCCGGAAGTTCTCCACCACCACATCGGCGCTTTGCGCGAGTTCCGTTGCGAGCCTGAGGTCGTCGGCGTCATCGAGGTCGAGCACGATGCTGCGCTTGTTGCGGTTGACGCCGAGGTAGTAGGTGCTCTGGCCGTCGACGAACGGCGGTCCCCACGCCCGGGTGTCGTCGCCGCCGGGTCGCTCCACCTTCACGATCTCGGCACCGAGGTCACCGAGGGTCATCGTGCAGAAGGGTCCGGCGAGTACCCGGGAGAAGTCCGCGACCACTATCGACGACAGCGACGCATTCCCGGTCATGCGACTGCGTCGGCCATCGCCGGGCCGAACCAGATACGCCGCGCCTGCGGGGCGATCTCGGCGGCCCGGCCGTCGAGCTGTTCGAGCGTCAGGCTGCTGATCGGATGTGTGGCTACGGCGGGTTCCAGCCCCGCCATGCCCCGCGCCTCACGCTGCAGACGGGCCTCGAGTTCGAATTCCGTTGTCACGATGGCGACGGTCGGGATCCCCGCCTGCTCCAGCCGCACCGCGTCGTTGACGCACGCCGAGCAGCAGGAGCCGCAGTCACCGATCGCGGTGAGGGCGACGTCGCTCTCGGCGGCGATCTGGGCGATCAGTTCGGGACTGGCGTCAGAGGAGAAGTGGTGCTTGTCGTAGTAGGTGACGCTCGCGAAAATCATTCCGCCTGAGGCCAACTCGCGGACGGTTGCGCGAAGCAACTTGGCCGCATTCCATTTGGTGTTGCTCAGCACGGCCAAGCGGAGACCCTCGGTGCGGCTCGGGCGGGGCGCCGTCGGCACGGCCGTCACCTCGACCACACCACAGGGGTCATAGACGAAATCAGTCTCGAAATAAGTCACTGAATTTTCCTTCCTAGATTCTCTACAGCCGACAGGCGCCGTCGGAGCAGTCCAATTCGCGGGCGTCGCCGGTCAGGGCGGCGGCGGTGTCGTCAACCGCTCGCAACACCGGCGTCGTCGCGGTGCTCCACCCCGGCAGGAACGCGGAGAACCGGCCGGCGGACCCGCCGGCGACGAGCAGGTGGATGTCGTCCGGGGTGAAGACGATCGGGACCTGCCGGCCCGCCTCCCGGGGATACCACTTGGGCAGATTGCGGTTGTAGGTCCGTGCGCCCGGAGGTGCGTAACGGTCGCCGTAGCTGACCTCGTCCCAGGAGTTGGTGCCGTTGAGCCACAGGTAGCGCCGTACGTCGTCGCGTGACCAGCCGAACGAGGCGATGGTGCGGGCATGCTCGACTCCGATGACCACGGTGCAGGAACCGCCGAGCACGGCGTTGTTGTGCGCAATAGTGCTCATCGCCGAGGCGATCGAATCCAGGATCCCCCTGTGGGTCATCGGAGATGTGATTGGTCACGCTGTGCGGGGCTTCGGCGCCGATCACCAGTACGGTGCTGTCGCCGGGGGCGTAGCCGTGCTCGACGTGATAGGGCGCCCACGGGCTGGCCTCCTCGTTCTCGGCAATGCAGAAGGTGTACTTGCCGGGGTGACCCAGCGTGCTCTTGTCGAGTTCGCCGGGGATGCCGCCGCCGACGCTGAGCAGGATCAGCCGCACCGCGCGGCCGATGGTCGCATTGGCTCGGTTGCCCGAGCCGAAAACGTTCCCGCCGCAATTCATTCCGATCTGCCGTGCGATGGGGCCGTTGACGACGATCAACGGAGCGACCACATGCGTGGTGGCCTGAATGCCGTTGAGATTGAATCGCGGGTCGGCCATGGCGAGCACCGCCGCGCGCACCACTGGCGCGTACTCGGGTTTGCAGCCGGCCATCACCATGTTGACGGCCAGCAGTTCATTGGTCAGGCTGCCCCATCGCGGCGGGATCCGGGCGACGAAGTCGTCGGCCTCTCCCCCCAGCACGTCCAGCACCGCGGCCACCCGGGCCGGGGTGGGCGGGACGACGGGAAGTCCGTCACTCCACGGTTGGTCGAAGTAATGCTCGACAAGATCGCGTTCCGCGGCGATCACTGCGGTCATGGTGTTGCCTCCTTAACTCTGCTGGGGCAACCGTAAATCCCGGACATCATCGCAGTCCAAGACATATCCGGTCATCATTTATATGCTGTATATATGGCCGATCCGGAGCTGCGACTGCTTCGCTACTTCGTGACGGTGGCCGAGGAACGCCATTTCGGGCGCGCCGCGGAGCGGTTGCACATCGCGCAGCCACCATTGAGTCAGCAGATTCAGAAGCTGGAGCGTCAGTTGGGCGCCGAGCTCATCGACCGGTCGCGGCGCCCGATCGAGCTCACCGATGCGGGCAGAGCGCTGTTCGACGAGGCACAGCTTGCGCTCACCCACGCCGAGCGGGCTTTCGCGGCGGCGCGCCGGGCTGCCACCGGGCAGCTCGGCCAGCTGCGCATCGGGGCCCTGCAGGCGGCGGTCGACGGGGTGCTGCCATACGTGATGCGGGCACACCGGCGGCAATTCCCGGACGTGCGGCTCGAACTCAGCGAACTGAACAGCGTCGAGCAGGTGGAGCAACTGATCTCCCACCGCATCGACGTCGCACTGCTGCGCGGCCCGGTCGACGAACCGTCATTGACCGTCCAGCCGCTCATCGACGATCCGCTGGCCGCGGTCGTGTGCGAGGACCATGCACTGGCTGACCAACAACGGATCGAGCCGGCACTGCTGGCGCACGAACCGATGATCCTGTGGACACGAGCCGCGGCAGCCACCACCTACGGCGACGTCATCGAGCTGTTCCGGATGTACGAGATCGAACCGCCGATCGTCGACGAAGTTCCGCGCATCCAGACGATCCTTGCGTTGGTCGCATCGGGAGCCGGCATAGCCTTGCTACCAACGTCTTTCGTCAATCTGGGCCGCACCGGGGTGCGATTCGTCCCACTAGAGGGGCAATTGCCCCACCGGCCGCTGGCGCTGGCGTGGCGCACTGTGAACCAGTCCCCCGGCGTGCGTGGCTTTTTGCACGTCGCGGCTGCGGCGGTACCGCAATACCTGGACGACCTGCGTGGGCACTATCCGCAGTTGGGTGTTACCCCTCGAGCATCCCGTCGATGAGCCGGTGCAATACCTGGCCGATCTCCGCGCGGGTCTTCTGCTGATCCTCGGCGGTGGCGACCGCCATCGCCGCCTCGTCGAGTGCGCCGATCAGCACGGTCGCCAAAGGGCGCACCGGCAGTCGCGCCAGCTGGCCCGCCTTGATCGCCTCGGTGATCAACTGTTCGGTCATGCCCAGGCTGTAGCGCTGGGCAACGTCGCGGAAGGCGGCCCAGCCCAGCACCGCTGGTGCGTCCAGCAGGATCAACTGGCGCACCTCCGGATCCCCGGACACGTCGAGCCAGGCGTCCACCGCGGCGCGAATCATGTCGGCCGGGCCGGCGGCTCCTGACGAGGCCACCAGCGTGGCCATCCGCGTCATCACGTCGAGCTCCACCGCCTCCACCACCGCGCCGAATAGTGCTGCCTTGTCGGCGAATTGGTGATACATGGCACCCCGGGTGACCCCGGCCTCGGTGGCGATCTCCGGGGTACCGACTTCGGCGTAGCCGCGCAGGCCCCACAGCTTGCGGGCAGCCAAGATCAGCGCCTCGCGGGTTGCCGCGGAGCGCTCCTCCTGAGTGCGTCTCTTGATTTCCATACAACCTGTTGGTAACTTACGAACAGACAGACTGTTTGTAAATCTCTCTCTACTAGGAGCCGTTCATGCCGACGATCGACATTAGCGCCGGAACCATCCATTACGAAGAAACCGGACCCGAAAACGGCAGGCCCGTGGTGTTCGTGCACGGGTACATGATGGGCGGCCAATTGTGGCGCCAGGTCAGCGAGCGCCTGGCCGGTCGGGGTTTGCGGTGTATCGCCCCCACCTGGCCGCTCGGCGCCCACCCTGAACCGCTGCGACCCGGCGCCGACCGGAGCATCACCGGTGTCGCCGGCATGGTGGCCGATTTCCTTGCCGCACTTGACCTTGACGACGTGGTGCTGGTCGGCAACGACACCGGCGGAGTGGTGACCCAACTGGTCGCGGTGCACCACCCGGAGCGACTCGGTGCGCTCGTGCTGACCAGTTGTGATGCCTTCGAGCACTTCCCGCCGCCCATTCTCAAGCCGGTCATCCTCGCGGCCAAGTCGAAGAAGGTGTTCCGCGCGGCAACCCAGGCCGTGCGGGCGCCCGTCGCACGCAAGCGGGCCTATGAAGGACTGGCGCACAGTGACATTGACGCGCTGACGCAGGCCTGGGTGCAGCCGGGCCTGTCCGATCCGGCGATCGCCGAGGATCTGCGCCAGTTCTCGCTGTCGATGCGCACCGAGGTGACCACCGGCGTCGCCGCCCGGCTTCCCGAGTTCGACAAGCCGACGCTCATCGCCTGGTCGGGTGACGACGTCTTCTTCGAACTCGAAGACGGCCGCCGGCTCGCCGCGGCAATTCCGAACGCGCGCTTGGAGGTCATCGCGGGCGCGCGCACCTTCTCGATGCTGGACCAACCTGACCGTCTGGCAGATCTACTGTCATCGGTCGCGGTGCGCGCCTAGCGGCGGCCCGAGAGATCAACTCGCCCAGGCATGTTGTGCAACCCGCAGGAAGTTGCCGCCCAGGACGGCGGCAATGTTCGCGGAGCGCCAGCCGCGCGCGTCGAGATGCTCGGACAGTGTCAGTAGCGTCTCCGGCGGCATCCACTGGATCGTCCCCCACCGGGTGTAGTTGTCGTCGAACAGGTGCGGGTTGCGGGCGAGCTCCTCGACGAAATCGTCATAGTCGAAGGAGAAATCGCTGCTGATGCCTACGTGGTCGATGCCGACCAGGTCGACGGCGTATTCCAGGTGTCGAGTCATGGCTTCCAGGGTCGGGGTGTTGGGACCCAGGAAGATCCCGACGCCGGTGATACCGATGACTCCTCCGGTGGCCGCGCAGGCCTGCGCCTGTTCGTCGCTGATATTGCGCGGATGGTCCCAGACCGCTCTCATGCACGAGTGGCTGTAAATCACCGGGCCCGTGGATATCTCACACATATCCAGCCCGGTCCGCGGGCTGCAGTGCGACCCGTCCGGGACGATCCCCACCCGGTTCATCTCGGTGACTATCGAACGCCCCCAGTCGGTGAGGCCGCCGTCGACCGCATCCAGGCATCCGCTGCCGGCGCGGTTGGCGTGGTTGTAGGTGGGCAACAACGTTCGCACCCCGAGCCCGGCGAGCACGGCGAGGTTGTCGAGATCGTCGTCGAGGGGACGCGAGTCTTCCAGGTCGAAGACCACTGCGATGCGGTCTTCGCCCGCGATACTGGTCACATCGTCGACGGTGCCGGCCAGCTCCAAGTCCGGGTGGGCGGCCACCGCACTTCGGAAGTGGCGCAACAGCGCCGTGGTGTCACCGAAGCTGTGTGGCGAGTATCCCGCATTGACCGAGACGAATGCGCCACCGCGACGCCGGTACCGGGTCAACAGGCCGACTTCGGCCTCGGCCTGTAGCGGCAGGCAGGTGTGCTGGTCCCACAGGATCATGGATACCGATACTGCCGCACCCGCGTAGAGCCCGGCTACCGCGCCAGCTAGCGTTTCACCATGTCGGAAGCAGCCCTGCAGGACAGACGCATTCTGGTAACCGGTGCCGCGACGGGCATCGGTGCGGCGGCCGTCGCCGCCCTCAGTGCGGCCGGCGCGCAGGTCGTCGCCACCTACCACCGGACACCGCCGCCCGACGACCTGACCGCGACCTGGCTGCAGTGCGATGTGCGCGATGCCGGCGCCGTCTCGTCCATGGTTGACCGCGCGGCCGAGGTTCTCGGCGGGCTTGACGTTCTGGTGAACGCTGCCGGTCTGTGGCAGGCCGGGATTCCGGGTTACATCGAGTCCGAGGACATTTCATTCCTGTTGGATACCAACGTGAAAGCCACGATCCTGACCAACCAGGCCGCCTACGCGGTGATGAAGGACCAGCAGCCCAAGGGCGGCCGCATCATCAACTTCGGATCGTCGGAAGCCGTGATGGGCAGCCCGGTCTCGGCCGTCTACGCCGCGACCAAAGGCGCGGTGCAGGCCTGGACGCGGTCGGCGGCGCAGGCCTGGGCGCACGACAAGATCACCGTCAACGCGTTGGCGCCCGCGGTGCAGACACCGGGCTCCAACCGGTTCCGGGAGTTTCTCGGGCCCGACGCCGCGCCGTTGATCGACGAGCAACTCAAGACCCGGATTCCGCTCGGCGGCGCACTCGGTGATCCGGCGCGCGACCTCGGACCCGTGCTGGTGTTCCTGGCCGGTCCCGGCTCCGGCTTCATCACCGGACAACTGCTGGCGGTGGACGGCGGCCTGACCATGGTCGGCGGCTGACCTTTCAGCGCGAGCAGACGTGAAATCGCGCAATTTCGTAGCGAATCGCGCGATTTCACGACTGCTCGGCCTATTGGGCGCGCCGCCGGATCTGGCCCTTGGGCCGCCGCACCCGGCCGGCCGGATCTCGCGTTGTGCCCGAAGCGATCTCGTCGCGCAGCTGCTCGATGTTGGAGATCTCCGCATAGAGTCCGCGGATGGCGTAGTCCAGGACCGCGAAGGAGTAACGCTGTTCGGGATCGTCGAGGATGCCGACCTCCCGGGATCGCCGTCGCGACCACAACGCCTCGTCCAACCGTCCCCGAGTCGCCTCTAGGTGTCGCTCCAGGGTGTCGATCACCCGCTCCGGATCCTCACCGCGAGCCAGCCAGGTCCGCAGAATCACCGGATGCTTGATGACGACCTGATCCTCGCCGGGAAAGTGCTGCACCCAGCTGCGCAGCGCCTCGAGTCCGGAGTCGGTGGTCTCGTACAGCGTGATGGCCCGTTTGCCCGACCGCGCGTCGATTTCGCCGACCATCCCACGCTCCAGCAGCCGGCCCAGTTCGCGCCGCACATGGCTGACCGACGGGGACCAGTAGAAGTGGCCGACCGAAAGCTCTGCGCGCGTTTTGATTTCGCCCGCGGTGAGTTGCTCGTCGGTGGCCGCCAGCACGCCGAGCACCAGGTAGGCAGTGACTGGCAGTCCGTTGGTGATGCGCCGCGGGCTCATGGTGACCCGGTGAAGTATGGAAGGGTCAAATCCTCTCCCACTGAATGGAATGCGACCCGCACGCGCAGGCCGATCGCCAAGGCGTCGGCCGCGATGCCGACGACGTTGGTCAGCATCTGGTAACCCTCGTCCAGGGTTACTATCGCGGGTGCGTAGGGAGGCTCGAAGTCTGCGGTCACCGGCCGGTGCACGACGGTCCAGCTGTAAATTTCGCCCGATCCGCCGCTCCGCGTCCACTCCAGCGAAGCCGAAAGGCATTGGCGGCAATGCTCTGTCGGCGGAAAATTGGCGACGCCGCAGTCCGCGCAGTGCTGGTAGCGCAGCTCGTGGGAGCGGCAGCCTTCCCAGAACGGCACGGAGACGGGACTACTGGCGTGCGGCACAGATCCGGATTGCGGGCGCAGTGTCATCGGGGCTCGCTTCCCAGCAGCAGCACCGTGGTGAACAGTGCGCCGGCGCCGCCGTTGCTGCACAGGGCGATTCGTGCGCCAGGTACTTGCAGCGGTCCGGCATCGCCGCGCAACTGTTGCACCGCGCGCACGGCTCGCTGCATCATCTGCGGGTTGGCGCCGGCATGACTGAACGACATGGTCCCTCCATCGGTCGTGATCGGATGGCTGCCGCCGATGGCGATGTGACCGTCGGCGACGAACGGGCCGCCCTCACCGTCGCCGCAGAACCGGAACGCCTCCAATTGTCTGATGATCTCGAATGAGAACGGATCGTAGAGTTCCAGGACGTCCACATCGTCGCGCCGGATTCCCGCGTGCCCGAACGCGCGGTCGGCTGCCCGCCGGCCCACCACGCCGTTGACGTGGTCACCACGACGACCCGCGAGATCCCAGGCCGGCGGGTGCTGATAGGAGGGGCCGTGGAAGTCGGCGCCGCTGCCCAGAATGTAGGCCGGCCGGCCCGTCGTCTCGACGGCGGCGATGTTGGCCACCACCAGCGCACAGCCGCCCTCCGAGGTGGTGGCGCAATCCAGCAGGTGAAACGGGTCGGCAATCAGCCGCGACGCGGTGATGTCCTCGGGCGCGAATGGACCTCGTTGGTAGTAAACGGCTTCGGGATTGTTCGAGCCGTTGTTGCGGATGGTCGCCGCCACCATCGACATTTGTTCGCGCGTGGTGCCGTAGACGTGCATGTGCCGGCGGGCGATGAGCGCGAACTCCGCGGTGGTGAACATGCCCCAGGGCGCCACGAATTCGTTTTCGGGCCGCGTCCATGGTGCGGTGGCTTCGTGGTCGCGGTACTCGCCCGCCTGAGCTGCGACGAGCACCACCACGTCAGCCATGCCGTGCTCGATCGCGGTGGCCGCCTCGGTGATCATGCCGACACCGAAACCCATTCCCTGCCAGGCCGGCCCGACGCGCAGGTCGTAGATCAGCGCAGTAGACAAGGGCCCCGCGCTGATGCCGTCAACGTCCTCCAGACGCAACCCCGCATCGTTGAGTGCGCCCTTGACGGCCTTGACGGCCAGGCCGCGCGATGTCTCGCCGTCCAGTCGCCGTCCCTGCACGGTGTTGTACACCCCGACGATGGCCGCGGTGCGCTGCTGACTCACATATCCTCCACTGCGTCTGGCGGCGTTCAGTTTTCGTCTGCTACGACACCCAGATAGGTGCCGATCACGTCGTAGTGCGTCCCGTCCCGAGCGATCCGTCCGATCATCCGGGAGCGGGTGTCGGTCGGTGCGACGTCCTTCACCACGTCGATTCGCACGTCGACCGGCCGCGTGGTCTGCGGGTCGGTGATCTCGACGACCATGGCCACCGCCTGTTCGCGTTCGTCCCACTCCACAGCGGTGATGCGGTGCCGCGCGGTCAGCTCCATGACCACCGAATCCTGACGCAGCAGGAAGCGGACCGGTTGACACAGCTCGCCCGGCCGCGGCGGCACGCACAGGGTGACGGCCATATCACAGGCCCGCCGGCCGTGCCGCCGTGGTCTTCGACGCGTTGAGTTCGGCGAGATCAGCAGCGCTGTAACCTAGTTCGCTCAGCACTTCCACGGTGTGCCGGCCGTAGAGCGGGGCGCCGCGGCGGATCCAGCGCCGCGGTTTGCCGACGAACGTGAACGGCATCCCGGTGCACAGGAACGAGCCCGCGACCGGATGATCGACGCGTTCCCAGAAGCCCCGGGCCAGCAGGTGCGGATCGGTGAGCAATCCGGCCGGTGCCCGGACCGGCGCGGCGGCCACGCCGGCCGACCGCAGGGCGTGGACCGCCTCGGACACACTGCGGCGCGCTGCCCAGTCGTTGATCAGCTTGTCGATCTCGTCGGCTCGTTCCCGCCAGCTGGTCTCGTCGGGTCCAAGTTCGGGCCGGTCGATGAGCGCGGCCAGTGCCTCGCGGGCGGCGCCGCCGATCGCCGCGAGCGCCACCCAATCGTCCTCGCCCTGGCAGCGGTATACGCCCTGCGGGACGGCGCCGGGGCCGCGATTGCCCTGGCGCCGCAGTTCAATTCCGTTGCGTGAGTGTTCGACCAGCATTTCGGCGGCTACGTTCAGCGCTGCCTCCACCATCGTGGATTCCACCTGCACGCCGGTCCTGTCACGGTCACGGACCACCAGTGCCGCGACTGCAGCGAAGGCGGCGTGCAGGCCCGCGATCGGGTCGCACACACCGCGCGGAATCACCGGTGGCCCTTCGGCGTGACCGGTAATCCACGCCATCCCCGTCGCCTGCTCCATCGTCTGGGCGAAGCCCACTCGGTCGCGCCACGGCCCGTCCAGTCCGAATGCCGGCATCCGCACCATCACGGCGCGGGGATTCGCGGCGCTGACGGCATCCCATTGCAGGTCGAAGTTCTCCATTACCCGCGGCGAGAAGTTCTCGATGACGAGATCGCTGGCAGCAATCAGTTTCAGGGCGACCCCGCGCCCGGCTTCGGTGCCGAGTTCGATGCTGACGCCGCGCTTGTTGTTGTTGCTGCACAGGAAAACCGGCCCCCATTCCCACCACTGGTCCCAAGTGGGCGGCCGGCCCGCGGAGAACCGCATGCCGTCGGGCCGTCGCACGCCCTCGACCTTGACGACGTCGGCGCCGAGGGCGCCGAGAAACTGGGTGGCGACCGGTCCGGCCCAGAAGGCGGTGAAGTCGGCGATCCGGATGTCGGACAACGGAAGTGCCTGCGGGTCGGCCCGGAATTCGCCGTTCGCGGGGCGGGGAGGCCAGTCGATGCCGCCGCTGTGTTCGCCGAGTTCCGGTGCCCGGCCGGGGGCTGTGGTGGTGATGGCGTCACCGCGGTAGGGCACTCGGGGTTGCAGCACGCCGAGTTCGGATTCCACGAACACACCCCGTTGTACGAAGTGATCGACGTCGGCCAACGCCGCAGGAGTGCCGATCGGTGCCACCGGGATGCGGAATCCCACGGCGAGGTCGACGATCTCTTGGGTGGTGCGGCTCTCGGTCCACTGCGTGACCATGCTCAGGAACTCGTCGCGACGCGCGATGCGCCCTTCGATGGAGGCCAGGTCGGCGTCATCGAGGAGGTCGGCGCGCTCGATGAGAACGAGGAAGTCCTGGAACTGTTGTGCGGTGATGGTGCAGAAGCCGACCAGCCCGTCGGCGGTGGGGACGATCGACGGGAGTTCCAGGCTGCGCGAGGTCATTTGGGAGTCGGTGCCCATGACGCTGGCCGACATCGCGGGCAGGCCGCCCATCGCGATGGCCATCGCCTCATATGTCGAGACGTCGATGATCTCGCCGAGTCCGGTGCGTGCGGCGTGGCGTGCGGTGGCCGCGGCGACCGCCGCCGCGAAGGTGCCGGCCAGCCACTCGCCCAGCCGCCCGCCGGCCTGGACGGGTTCGTCGCCCGGCCAGCCGCGGCTGGCGATCGAGCCGGACAGCGCTTGCAGGATGAATTCGTTGGCCAGGACCTGATCGTCGACGTAGGGCCCGGTCGTTCCGAACGGCGTCACGGTGACCAGCACCGACGACGAAACTGTCTGCGCAGCAAGGTCATCCAGTGTCCATCCGTCGGTGAGGTCGGTGATTACCACGTCCGCGGCGGCCAGCAGCGCCGTCCGGTCGTCGCCCAGCACCGATTTCTTGCCGGCGGCCAGGTACTCGAACAGCGCACCGGGCGGTCCGCCTCCGGCCGACCACGCCCTTAGCGAATCTCCCTGCTCGCCTTCGATTTTGACGACGTCAGCTCCGGCGTCGGCGAACATCTTTCCCGCATAGGCGGCCGCGATTCCATTGGACAACTCGAGCACACGCCACCCGGCGAACGGCGGTTGATGCGGCACGCTCAGTTACCCAGGGTGGTGGCACGCCCGGCGATCCCGGGCGCTTCGACGGTCACCGGCGTCGCGCCCTGGGCCTGCAGGGCGAAGGTGGTCATCCGCGTCCAGGCATCGCGGTCGCGCTGGCTGGCCTGATGGCCGACGTGGGTCACCACGTCCACGTCGGTAGCCTGCCCGCGCAACTGCCCCGCGCGGGCGTGCTCGCGGGGAATGTGTTTAAACGGGTCGAATGAGTAAGCGGCCATGGCGTTTTCGTGAGTGATCTGGTTGATGACCGCGTCATCGAGGTGGCCCATCGTGTCGATGACGTCTTCCGGGGCGAACGGCCAGTTGCTGTCCGAGTGCGGGAAATCGGACTCCCAGCACACCATGTCCGCATTGAACCAGTCCAGGTTGCGGACGCCGACCTTGTCGCTGATGAAGCAGGTGTAGAAATGGCGCTTGAACACATCGGCCGGGCCGGCGTAACCCGGTGGGAACTTCGCCAGCGTCCAGCCCGAATGGCGTTGGTAGACATGCTCGGCGCGCCACAGAAAGTACGGCATCCAACCGATGTCACCTTCGGTGAGGGAGAATTTCAGCTCCGGAAAGTCGGCCCAGAACTCGGCCCAGATCAGTTCGGTGAAGGTGAACATACTCATCATCGACGAGGCCGTCATCATCACGCTGGCGGGCGCATCCATCGACACCATCGGCGAGCGGGACGCGGAGCCGACGTGGGTGCACAGCACCGTCCGGTTCTCGCAGGCGGCTTCGAACAGCGGGTACCAGTATTTGGTGTGAATGCTGGGCATCTGCAACGCTTCCGGATTTTCCGAGAACGTCACCGCGTGACATCCTTTGTCCGCCAGGCGTTTCACTTCCCTGGCCGCTTCGGCGACGTCGTAGAGCGGAAGGATGCCGCACGGGATGAACCGGCCCGGGTACGCGGCGCACCACTCGTCGACGTGCCAGTCGTTGTAGGCCTTGATCATCACCAGGTTGACGTCGGGGTCGGGGCCCTGATTGAGCACCTGACCGGAGAACCCGGTGAAATTCGGGAAGTTCAGGCCGGCCAACTGCCCACCGGCGTTCATGTCGCGCACTCGCTCGTCGACGTTGAAGCACCCCGGCCGCATCTCGTCGTACCGGGATGCATCCACGTTGTACATCTCGCGGGGCTTGCCGGCGACGGCGTTCAGACCCATGTTGCGGCCCCGAATGTCGCCGTAGTACCACTGCTGAACGCCATCGGGTTCGATCACCACCCGTGGTGCGAGGTGCTTGTACCTGGCGGGGACGTGGGCGTCGAACATGTCAGCCGGTTCGGCGATGTGGTCGTCAACGCTGATCAGGATCAGGTCATCTTTATTCATCCTGCGCTCCCCGATTAGTGACTAGTAGATCATCATGTCAGGCCCGCGGCGGCATGTCACTAAGTCTGATATTCGAGGCTAGGATGTGCGGCAGCGCAGTTGAGACACCGGCGCAGAATTGGTTGGCCGCTATAGACCCGCTGCGGATTTGACGGACTATTAGCCCGTCAACAGAACGCCAGACGCAGCGGCGCCGAAGTTGACACGCGTGCCACCATGAGGCATGCCGGTCCCGGAAGGCGTCGAGTTGAGCACGGGCAGGGGTGCGCGACCCACCACCGCCGATGTCGCTCGCCTGGCGGAGGTGTCGACCGCGACCGTCAGCTACGTGCTGAACAACGCCGAGGGCCGCCGGATCTCGCCGCAGACCCGCGACGCGGTCAACCGCGCGGCGAAACTGCTGGGATACCGCCCGAATCTGGCCGCCCGCAACCTCGCCCGGGGCAAGGGTGGCGTCGTGCTCTATGTCGTACCCCACGTCGCGGTGGGCGACATGCCGATGCAGGCCGGCAGCCGAATGACCACCGAACTGGCGCGCCTCGGCCTGCTGCAGGTGCAGATCTTCGAAACCGAGGACGACCATCACGTCGTCGACGCCATCGAGAATCTCGATCCGGTCGCGGTGGCCAGCCTGTTCCCCCTCAGCGAGGCCGCCGCCCGCGCGGTGAAGGAAGCCGGAATACCGCACATCGACATCGGTAGCCTGCCCGCCCTGGGCGACCCCCATCTGGCGGTGGGCGAAATGCGGGTGGCACACCTTGTTTCGCGGGGTCACCGGCAGATCGCCTACGCATACGGCGGAACCGCGAAGTGGCGCGCGCTGGGTGACTACTGGCTCGACGGCGTCGCCCGCGCTGCGCAATCACGCGGCCTGCCACCCGTGCGCGTCGCCACCATCACCGTCGACAATGCCGCCGACGTGGTCGCGGGTTGGGTGCGCGAGGGTGTGACGGCGGTGTGCGCACAGAGCGACGACATCGCCTGCCTGGTCCTTTACGGAATCCATCGGGCGGGACTGCAGTGCCCCGGTGATCTCGCGGTGATCGGTGTCGACGCCAGCCCGATGGGCGAGGTGAGCACGCCGCCGTTGACCTCGGTGCAGTTCGATCCGCGCGCGGTTGCCGATGCCGCGATCGCCGCCATCTACGAGCGGTTGGGTTACCCGGCGCCGCCGTCGCCGGACATCACCGACATCGCGCGCGTCGTGGTGCGCGCCTCGACCTAGCCCCGGATAGCCGATCGACTACTCAGGGTCTGGACATCTCTTGGTTAAGCGCATAACCTCGCCATGACGAGTCAGATACTCAAGGAGGAGTACCGATGACGGTCCAGGCCGTTTTGGACGAAATCCGGGAGCGCCCCGGCACCGGCGACGTGATCACGGTTGTCGATCCCGCCACCGAAGAGCAGGTCACCGAGTTCAAGGACTGCGGCCCCGAGGCCGTCGACGACGCCGTCGCTCGCGCCAAGGCCTCCTTCGATGCGGGCGTCTGGCGGGACAAGCCGCCCAGCGAGCGGGCCAAGATCCTGTGGCGCGTCGGCGAGCTGATCGACCAGAACGCCGAACTGCTGGCCGAGCTCGAATCGCTCAACGCCGGCATGACCCCGCTGCAGGCTCAGGGCACCGTGACCGTCGGGTCGGAGTTCTTCCGGTACTACGCCGGCTGGTGCACCAAGATCGAGGGCATCGCGGCCGACGTGCACACCGGCGGCCTCACCGGCATCGACTCCCACCAGCACGCCTACACCCTCAAAGAGCCCTACGGCGTGGTCGGCCTGATCTTCCCGTGGAACGGGCCGGTCTTCAATTTCTGCTGCAAGCTCGCTCCGGCCCTGGCGGCGGGGTGTAGCAGTGTGGTCAAACCCGCTGAGGAGACGCCACTCTCGGCGCTGGTGCTGGACAACATCCTGCACGAGGCCGGCGTGCCCGAGGGCGTGGCGAACCTGGTCCTGGGCAACGGCCACACGGCCGGCGCCGCCATCACCGCGCATCCCGACGTCGAGAAGGTCGCCTTCACCGGCTCCACCGAGGTCGGCCGGGCCATCGTGCACGCGGCCGGCGAAAGCAATCTGAAGAAGGTCACATTGGAACTGGGCGGGAAATCGCCGGTGGTGGTCTTCGACGACGCCGACCTGTCCAAAGCCGTCCCGATGGCCGCGTTCGGCACCTTCATCCACTCCGGCCAGGCATGTGTGTGCGGATCCCGAATCTTCGTGCAGCGCGGCGTATTCGACCAGTTCGTGGACGGCCTGGCGAAGGTGGCGGACGGGCTGCCGCAGGGTGGCCCGAAGGACGAAGGCAGCTTGATCGGCCCGCTGATCAGCCAGAAGCAACTCACCCGCGTGCTGGGTTACCTCGACCAGGGCCGATCCGACGGGGTGGAGGTCGTCACCGGCGGCAATCGCGTCGACCGCAAGGGATATTTCGTCCGGCCCACGGTGCTGACCAACGTCGCCACCACCAGCCGCCTGTTCCAGGAGGAGATCTTCGGACCGGTGGTCGCGGTCATCCCGTTCGACGACGAGGACGAGGCGGTGGCTCTGGCCAACGACAGCACCTACGGCCTGGCTGCCACCGCGTGGACCCGCGACCTGGGTCGCGCACATCGAATCGCCAAGCGGCTCAAGGCCGGAACGGTGGGGCTGAACTGCCAGATGCAGTTCGACCACTCGATGCCGTTCGGCGGCTACAAGCAATCCGGCTGGGGCTACGAGTCCGGCAAGGCCGGCCTGGACACCTATCTGCAGACCAAGATCGTCTGGGCGCAGATGTAGTCAGTGCGCCGAGCTTCACGCTCGCGCTCGGCTGTGAAGCTGGTTTCACGCTGGCAAGAGATCAGGCGGGCTCGTACCGCAGCATCGTGACGTCGTGCTCGGGGTAGTCGAAGAACACCGGCCGCACCCGCATGCCGACCCGCAGGGCCTCCGGCTCGACATTCACCATCTCGGTGGAAAACCTTGGGCCCTCGTCCCATTCGACAATGGCCAGCAGCTGCGGGACGGCGTCGGCGAAGTGCGGACTGACCGGCCGGCGAGCGACGGTGTAGGAATACAGCGTTCCCATTCCGGAGATCTCGCGCCATTCCAGGTCATCGGCCAGGGTGCGCGGCGCCCGAACCCGCGGATAGAACACATAGCTCTGCGTCGACGGCGAGTACTGAATCTCGATGCGGTGCTGGGCAAGTGCATCCCAGAAAGGTGCCGTGGTCGGCGTCTTGACGGGCATCGGACGGTCGAAGTTCATCGTCAGTCCCCCTCCAGAACGAGCGCGGTCTGTTCGGACAGGATCCCGCCGTTGCCGGACACGAAGGCGCGGTTGCAGTCGGAGACCTGGGCGGCGCCGGCGCGGCCCATGATCTGGCGGGTGGCATCGCAGACGTGGTGCATGCCGCCCGCCAGGCCGGCCTGCCCGAATCCCAATTGGCCGCCGGCGGTGTTGAGAGGAAAGTCGCCACGGAACGTCAGATCATGCTCGGTGATGAACTTCAAACCGGTTCCCTTGTCGCAGAAGCCCGCATCTTCGAGCGAGAGCATGACGGTGATGGTGTAGCAGTCGTAGATCGACACCATGTCCATCTGTTCGCGACTCAGGTCGGTCATCGCGAAAGCGGTGTCGGCAGCGGCGGCCATCGGTGTGTTCAACAGGTCTTCGGCATAGGTCGGGGTTTTGAACGGCACGTTCTCGCCGAATCCCTTGATCCACACCGGCCGGTGCTTGGCACGCCGGGCCAGGTCGGCATTGGCGACCAGCACCGCCGCGCCGCCGACGCACGGCATCACGATTTCCAGCATGTGCAATGGATCGGCGATCACCGGGCTCGCAAGCACATCATCGACGGTGAGCGGCTTGTCTTTCCAGATCGCGCCGTCGGTGTGATTGGCGTTGACCCGTTGGTCTACAACGATCTTGGCCATCGCGCGCTCGTCGTATCCGTAGACGGCGGCGTAGCGCTGAGCGACCTGACCGTAGGGTCCATTCTGACCGAGATTGCCGTAGGGGATCTCGAATTCCGCTTGCGGAGAGCCGTATTGGTTGCTCGACGACCCGAAGAACATCGCGTCCACCATCGGCCTGGGCTTCTTCTTGGACGACGGGGTGATGTAGCGCGCGGGCAGCGCGCACAACACGGCATCGCAGATTCCGAGCTCGATCGCCGCGGCGGCGCGCCACACCATCGCGGCGGCGCTTGCGCCTCCGAGGTCCACCAGCTCCGCGAATCGGGCTGGCATACCCAGGTATTCGGCGATCGTCGAGGGAACGAAGATCTGCGACTCCGCCAGATGCGAGGCCGCGATGCCGTTCACGACCTCACCCGGGAGGCCGGCGTCGTCGAGTGCGGCGGCGGCCAGTTCGGCCCACTGCTCCAGAACGAACGGGGCCGGCGATGCCTTGTTGAGCCGCTCGGGCGGCAACTCGACATAGCCGACGATCGCGGCTTCTCCGCGTAATCCCATGTTATGTCCTTATTTTCGTGGTAGACCGAGAATCATCTGGGCGATGATGTTCAGCTGGATCTCCCTCGTTCCGCCACCGATCAGTTCAGCCGGGAGGTGCAGATACGGCTCCACGATGGCGGGATCGGAATCGGCGACCATCGCCAGGCGCCCCGTCAACTGCAGCGTCGCTTCAAAGGTGCGTCGCAGCAGCACATTCATCGCGACCTTGGCGATGCTGGACGCCGGTCCTGACGGCTGTCCGTCAAGAAGCCGGATGGTTTCGCGCACGCCCAGCGCCTTGATGGCGTTGGTGTACGCGTCGAGCTCGCCGAGCGCGCGCAGCGCATCGTCACGGTCGGGCCCGGGTTCGGATGCGAGCCGGCGCAGTGCGGTGGCGCGGTCGAACTTGACGTATCCGCTGATCGCCGAACGCTCTTCGGCCATCGTGGCAATCGCCAGGTTCCACCCGCCGACCGGGTCTCCGAGCAGCATATGGTCCGGAATGAAGACGTCGGTGAGGAAGACCTCGTTGAAGTGCGCCTCGCCGGTTGCCGTCTTGATCGGCTGGATCTCGATCCCCGGTGTCCGCATGTCCAGGATGAAATAGCCGATGCCGCGGTGCTTGCTGGCCGCCGGGTCGGTACGGGCCAGCAGCGCGCCGAAGTCGGCCCGGTGTGCGACCGACGTCCAGATCTTGTGCCCGTTGATGTTCCAGCCACCGTCCACCTTGGTGGCGCGGGTGGCCAGCGCGGCCAGGTCGGAGCCGGCGCCGGGTTCGCTGAAGAGTTGACACCAGGCGATCTCGCCGCGCTGGGTCGGTGGTATCAGCTTGTCCTGCAGGTCTTTCGGTGCCGCCTTCAGCACCGAGGGCAGGATCCACTCGGCGATGCCCAGCGAGGGTCGCACCAACTCCGGCCGCTTGGCGAACTCATCGTCGATGATGAGCTGGCGCAGCGGCCCGGCGTCGAGTCCCCACGGCTTCGGCCAGTGCGGTGCGATCAGACCCGCCTCGGCGATCAGCGTGCGCTGCGGACCGGTCTTGAAGTCTTCGTAGTCGCCTTGCCGCCCGGGCTGGTCGTTGCTCAATTTCATTGCAGCGTCCAGGGTGTGAGCCACCTGCGCCCGGAATTCCGCATCGGCGTCGCCCAGGTTGACCGACATGTCACGCTGCTGAGTGCAGGTGAGCCGCCCCAGCCGCCGTGCCCACCGGTTCGCCGGTCCGATCGACGCCGCCAGGCTGATGGCGCGGCGCCAGTACAGGTGCACGTCGTGTTCCCAGGTGAAACCGATGGCGCCGAACATCGTCAGCGCGTCCAGCACGAGATCCGGGGCGGGCGAGATCGCGATGACCGCGGCCCCGGCGGCGGCGATGCGGTGCTGGTCGAGTGATTCGTCGGCGGCTCGCACCGCGTCCCAGGCCGCCGCCGTCGCCAGTTCGCTGTTGATCAACAACATCGCGGCGCTGTGTTGCAGCGCTTGAAAGGTGCCGATCACCTTGCCGAACTGCTCGCGGATGCGCAGGTGTGCGGTGACCGCCTCGACGCACCATTGGGTGATGCCGGCCGTCGCGGCGGCGACCAGTGCCGCCGCCACGCATTCCGCCCGGTCCGGATCGATGCCGGTGAGCCCCCCGGCGGCGGCGTGGTCGGTCAACCGTAACCGTCCCACATCGGTGACGATGTCCGTGCCGTCCTCGGGTTCCGTTGCGGCCGAGTCATTTTCCGGGTCGGCGCCGTTTTCCGGATCGATCAGCGCCCACACCACGCCGTTGCCCGGGTCGCGGGCCGCCACCAGAATGACCTGTGCCGAGCAGACACCCGCGGTGACGTCGGATACCCCGGAGACCAGCCAGTCCGGCCCGTCGGGACGCGCTCGGAATTCCCCGTTGCCGGGCAGGATGACCGCCGCGGGTGCCCCGGCAGCGAGTCGGCGCAGCAGCGCATCCGCCGCGGGCGTGGTATCGGCAAGCAGTGCCACGGCGCCCGCGGTCACGGTCGGCAGCAGCGGACCGGGCAGCAGCGCCTTGGCCGCGGCTTCCAGCACGCAGGCGCAGTCGATCAGCCGCCCGCCCTGGCCACCCAGGTGCTCCGGCAGATGGACCGCGTGAAAACCGTTGTCGACGAGCGCTTCCCACCACTGCGGCAGTTTCCCCGCGGCGAGGGCCTGGAAGTTGTCCCGGGTCGCGCCGATCGGTGCATGGCGAGCCGCGAACTGCTGAGCGGCATCGCTGAGTTGCTGTTGCTCAGCGGTCAGGCCGAGGGTCACGACGCGACCCCCGCGGGCCCGTGGGTGACGAACTCAGCGCAAGGGCTGGGCATCGGCGGCACAGACTGCTATCCTCTCCCCTTACAAGACGAACCGTCTCGTCTTGTCGAAGATTACGTTGCCGGATGATGTTCTGTAAAGGCGAGTCAGGATCAGTCGATGCCCACCGATCTCACGCCTCGGCGCCGCAGCGAGAAGTCGCGGACGGCGATTGTGGCCGCCACGCGTGAACTCCTGCTGGAGCGCGGATTCGACGGTTTGAGCATCGAGGCGGTCGCCGCTCGGGCCGGAGTGGGTAAGCAGACCATCTACCGCTGGTGGCGCAGCCGCCCGGCACTCGTCGCCGACGTCATGTTGGAAGACGCCGACCGGATCCTCGCATCGATGAATCACACCGATGATCTGGCCGCGGACCTCGTGGAGTGGGTGGGCAAGCTCGCCACCACCCTGACCACGGACCGCGGTTCGGCGATGTTACGGATCCTGACCGCAGCCGGGATGGAGCACGAGGACACCGCCGTCCGATTGCGCGCCGGATTCAGCACGCCACTGCACGACAGCGTCCGGACGCGCCTGCTGGCTGACGACATCGACGAGGCCACCGCCGAGTCGGCCGCGGACGCCATCGTCGGCGGTGTGGTTTATCCCATTCTCTCTGACGCGCAACGCTATTCGCCGCAACGAGCCGAACACACGACACGGCTGATCGTCGCGTCGCTCATCCGATCGTGATGGCCCCCAGGCCCTGACGCACCCGGTCGGGCAACGATCCGCCGTGCACCAGCCAGTCGTCCAGGGCGAGCCGGACGGTGGCCATCGCCAACGCGCCGATAAGGCGGGGCCGCGGATCCCGCGGGTCCAACGCCGGCAACCGTGGGGCGATCAGGTCGGCGATCACCGCCTCGTACCGCACATAGATGTGCAGGGTCCAGGCGTCCAGCGTTTCGGACGATCGGGTGAGGGTGGCCAGTTCGCGCACCTGGTTCTCAATCTCGGAAAAACCGTCGGCCAGGTCGCCGAACGCGCCGACCACAGCGTCGATGGCGGACAACCCCGCCGGCTGCCTGGCCAGTGCGGTGGTGATGCGCTGCAACCAGTGGACGTTCACCCCTTCCGCGACCGCGTCTTCCTTGGAATTGAAGTAGCGGAAGAAGGTGGCCCGCCCGACGTCGGCCGCGTCCGCAATTCGTTCCGCCGTGGCACCCGCGAGGCCCACGTCCGCGACCAACTGGGCCGCTGCGGCGGCGATGCGCTGACGCGTGGCCGCGCGGCGGCGTTCCGACAGCGATTCGCGCGAAGTGCTGGCCAATTGCTGAGTCATAGTCTAATTATGAGACCATGACTCAAGTCGAGGCGCCGGAGGCGCTCGCCGCGTGGCAGTTCTTCCAGCAGATGCTGGCCAATGCGACCAGTGTCGTGACCGAGGACGCCGAATCCGAACGTGAGCTGCTGGAGGGACTGCGGGCAATCGCGCGGGTGTCCTCACTGTGCTCGCAACTGTCCGTCGAGGCCGACACCGCGCAGCCGTCGTTCTTCGACATGTCCACGCCCAACCGGATGATCGGTGGCCCGAATCCGGACGGCAATTACTACCTGGCGATGATCCGTGGCGATCGCAGCTACCGGATCACCGGCACCCGGGGCACCAGCGCCTATCTCGGTTTTCAGATTCTCGCCGGCACCGGGCTGACGCCCCGGCGCATGGCCGCGTATCTGAGCGACAACGACCTGGGCTCAGACGAATTCGAGATCATTCTTTCCGCCGGCCAGCCTTCGAGCAACGCGGGTGCTCACTGGCTGCAGATCCCCGAGGATGCATCGTCGCTGGTCGTTCGCGAGTACATCGGTGACCGGGCCGCCGAGCAGCTGGCCACATTGCACATCGAGGCCCTGCACCCGGATCCGGTGGCGCCGCTGACCCGAAGCGAGCTGGCCGATCAGTTCACCGCGATGGCATGGACGCTGATGAAGCTGGTCACCCTGCATCGCACGATCAAGCCCGAACTCCTCGATCACCCAAATACGCTGGTGACCGCCGCGGCGGCCGACCTGGGATCGGCCGACACCACCCCGGACAACCTGTACATGATCGGCTCCTTCCGCCTCGACCCCGATCAGGCCCTGGTGCTCGACATCGCGCCTCCCGACACCCGGTACTGGAATGTGACGCTGGAGAGCGTCTGGCACGAGTGCCTCGAGCCACGCCGCCGGCACAGCTCAGTGACCAACCGCGGGGTCCAACCCGACGCCGACGGGCGGGTGCGCATCGCAATCTCGGCTCAGGACTTCGGCTTTGGCCACTGGCTGGATACCGGTGGCCGGCATCGCGGCTTCGTCGTCCTGCGCTGGCTGGACAATCCCTCTGCACCGGAAGTCACGGTGTCGGTGCGCAATCGGGGTGAACAATCGTGACCCTGCGGGAACGCTTCGCCCCGGAGCGGCTCATCGCCACCGCGTGCGAGGAGACCGGCCACGACGACTTCGGCGCTGACGGCTGGCAGCCCGGACTCGACCTGGTCGCCGACGGGCTCGTCAATGAGGCGCAGCTGTCGCCCATCGGGGTCGAGGTCGCGTACCTCGATCTGATGCGCGCCCTGAAGAACCGCCTCGACGTGATCGACTGGCGCAAGCAACATCCGGAGGTCGCCGCCAAGGGGATCGACTCGCCGATCGTCATCGTCGGCCAGCCCCGCACCGGCACCACCATCCTCTACGACCTGCTCGCCCAGGACCCCGACCTGCGTGCGCCACTGACCTGGGAGGTCGACGCCCCCTGCCCGGTGCCCCAGCCCGACACCTACCACGACGATCCGCGCATCGCGGCCGCCCAGGCCGGCATCGAGATGTCCGAGCAGATCATTCCGGGATTCATGGCCTTCCATCCGATGGGCGCTTTGGTGGGCCAGGAGTGTGTCCGCATCACCGCCAGCGAATTCACCAGCATGATCTTCTCGGTGCAGTACCGGCTGCCCAGCTACTACCGCTGGCTGCTGTATGAAGCCGACCACGCCGGCGCCTATCGCTTCCATCGAATCTTCCTGCAGCACTTGCAATCTGGCGTGCCGGGCCAGTGGCTGTTGAAATCGCCGGCGCACCTGTGGCAGCTCGACACCTTGTTCGCCGAGTACCCCGATGCGTTGATCGTGCAGACGCACCGGGATCCGCTCAATGTCATCTCGTCGATCGCCGCACTGACCCGCCATCTGCGCCGGATGGCCAGCGACGAACCCGACATCATCGAGTGCGCAGCTCAGTCCTACGAGGAGATCGCGGTCGGGCTCGACCGCGAGATGGCGCTGCGCGACAGCGGCAAGATCCCCACGGACCGGGTCATCGACGTCCATTTCGCGGATTTCATCAACGATCCCTGGACCACGATCCGCGGCATTTATCAGAAGCTGGGTCGCGAACTGACCCCGGGCGCCGAGCAGCGGATGCGTGATTTTCTGGCAGCCCATCCCGGCGATGGCGGGCGCGGTCGCTACACCTGGTCGGACACCGGCCTGATCGCCGAAGAGGTGCGGGAGCGAGTGAGCGCCTACCAGGAGCGTTACGCGGTACCCACCGAGCAGTTGCGGTGAGCGGCGCTCCGCAAAATCCGTCAAAAAAATGAATTCGTTATGTCCCGCAAAATGTGATCTAGGACATAGACTTCCCGCTTGTGACGACCCCGTCGAACCCGTGGGGCGACGAACGACGGAGACTCTCGCACCAGCTACAGATGCGAGGTCAGTACCTCGGCCGCAGGCAAGCGCGACGGCTCAGCCGAAGCTTCGCGCAAGTCGGCGTGCACGTCCCGCCGACGCGCCTGCAGCAGTTGGTTACCGGCACACCGGTGGCGGACAGGGAGTTGACCGACGTCAACTTCGCCCTGATCGCGACTCATTACCTGCGGGAAAAAAAGGCCGCGCGAACGACGCACCTGCAGCGCCGCTGCCGACACGCGGCGATCTGCGCGGGCCTGATACTCGTCGCCCTGAACTTCCTGTTCTGCCTCGCCTATCTCTTCTTCACGCTGACGCAGCACGCCGCGCCGATGTGAGGCCGGAGGCCGCTAATTGTCTTACCTGAGCGCCGTGCCGGAGTTGCTGGCCGCCGCGGCCACGGACGTCGCCGGCATCGGCGCGGCACTGGACGCGGCGAATGCGGCCGGACCGGCGACTCGGCTGCCGGCGGCCGGTGCCGATGAGGTGTCGGCCGCGATTGCCACGGTGTTCGGCCGCAACGCCCAGGCCTATCGGTTGGCCAGCGCCCAGTTATCGGTCTTCCACGAGCGGTTCGTGCAGGCACTCAACGCCGCCAGCGGCAGTTACGCCGCCGCGGAGTCAACGAATATCGCGGCGTTGCTCCAGCGCGCGCCACAAGCCCTGCTGGACGCCGTCAACGCCCCCGCCCAGGCAGCCACCGGCCGTCCACTGATCGGGAACGGAGCGGACGGCGCACCGGGGACCGGCCAGGCCGGCGGGGCGGGCGGGCTGTTGTTCGGCAACGGCGGCAACGGCGGATCCGGCGGACCCGGCCAGTTCGGCGGACGGGGCGGTTCCGCCGGATTCATCGGCAACGGCGGCAACGGCGGACAGGGCGGGGCCAGCACCGCCATCAACAAGATTGCGCCGCCCGGCGGCAACGGCGGCGCCGGCGGATGGTTGTTCGGCAACGGCGGGGCCGGCGGCCAAGGCGGCCTCGGCGGACCGAATATGACCGGCGGCTGGGGCGGCCAGGGCGGCAACGCCGGGTGGTTCGGCAATGGCGGTGCCGGCGGGGCGGGCGCCTTCGGCCCCGCGGGCGGTGGTGACGGCGGCAACGGCGGGAACGGCGGCCAGTACTTCGGCAGCGGCGGTGCCGGCGGTGACGGCTACGGTTCCGGCACCTCCCTGCGCGGCGGGGTCGGCGGCGATGGCGGTGACGGCGGCCAGATCGGCAACGGCGGCCGGGGCGGCCAGGGCGGTGAGGCGTCTCTGGTCAACGGGTCGGGCGGAGCCGGCGGCAGCGGTGGCAGCGCTCAGTTCGTCGGGGACGGGGGCGCCGGGGGCGCCGGTGGTGCCGGTTTCGATCCCGCGCACGGCGGCGCGGGCGGCAGTGGCGGCGAATATCTGGGCCGGGCCGGAGTACAGGGCGCGGACGGACTCGGCCCGTAGCCCTACCCGCCGAGACGAGTAGAACTACGCACGCCCCGCGGCGTGCCGAGCGGCAAAGCTGCTTGAATGACCACTTTGATGGGCTTTCCCAGCCCCGCTGAATTGGACGCGCGCACCCCATCCGACCGTGACCGCGCTATCGACGTCATCCGCATCACCGCACTGATCGGCGTGGTGATCGGCCACACCGTGATGGCCATCAGCGTCATTCGCGGGGGTGTGCTGATCTGGGACAACCTGCTCAGTACGTCGGTCGTGTTTCAGGCGCTGACCTGGATCTTCCAGATCATGCCGCTGTTCTTCTTCGCCGGCGCCGCTGCGTGCGTCACGTCCTGGCAGCCCGGTAGCAGCTGGGGAACCTGGCTGATGAAGCGGTGCGCCCGGCTCTTCCGGCCGGTGTTCTACTACTTCGCATTCTGGGCGGTTACCCTTGCCGTCCTGTACCCCCTTCTGCCGCAACATGTTTACGAGCCCGTCGCGGGCATCAGCATTCAATTGCTATGGTTCCTCGGCGTTTACGTACTGGTGCTGGCCGCGATGCCGGCGTTATCCCGCATCACCACACCGGCGCGTCTGATAGTCGGGGTCGTCGGGGTCTACGCGATGGTCGCAACCGTCGACGCCGTCCGGCTGCACTGGTCGGACGCGTCGCCGCTGGGCTACCTCAACCTCGCCGCCTGGCTCATCCCGGCCATGTTCGGTGTCGCCTATCGGCGCCAACTCGTCACCCGCCGAGCGGCACTGGGCATGGCGGTGGCCCTGCTCGTGGTCAATGTGGCGCTGCTGACCTGGGGACCGTACGAACTGAGCCTGGTCGGCATCGAGGGCATGCGCCTGCCCAACATGAGCCCCCCGTCGCTGTTGCTCGCCGGGCACGCGATCGTGTTGAGCGCGTTGGCAATCGCCGCAGCGCCGGCGATCAATCGGTGGGCACGGCGGCCGCGGGTGTGGTGGTGGACGGCAATCGGCAACTCCGGCGCGATGACCCTGTACCTGTGGCACATGCCCGCGCTGCTGGCCGTCCACATCCTTTTCGACACCGCGGGGCACCCTCGCTTCCCGGGCCGGCCGGACTTTCTCGCGGTCACTTTCGAGCAACTGTTCATCATGATCGGGGTGGTGGCGGTGCTGTTCGTGGCGCTGCGCCCGCTGGAGAACAATCCGCTGCCCGGCTGGGACGGCTGTCCCGCCATCACCTCGGTCCGGCGCGGACGGGTGGTCGGCATCCTGCTGTGCGTGGCGGGGGCGGCACTGCTCGCCGCGGTCAAGTGGGGACTGAAGGACGACGGGTTGGTCTGCGTCTCGGTCATGATCTCCGCGCTCGTGGCCGCGCGGGCGCTGGCCGCGCTGTCCGAGCCCGGCGTCAGCGGTCTTCGGAACTCGCCGCCGCCAGCAACATCTGCAGCGTCGCACGCAGTTCGCCGAGCCGGCGCTGCCCGAGTATCTGTTCCCAGCTCCCCTCCAATTCCAGCGCGGTAGACCGCATCACGCGCAGCGTCTGACGGCCGCGCGGCGTGATCTCGATGATTCGGGTGCGCGCGTCGTCGGGGTTCGATTCGCGGGTGACGTAGCCGTGCCGTTCCAGCGCCGTGACGGCCTGGGCCACCGCCTGGCGGCTCACCCCCAGGCGGTCGGCCAGATCTGAGGCGTGGAGTCCACCGGTCGCCAACGGCACCAGGGCCACCGCCTGCGCCGGCCGGATCCCGTCCAGCCCGGCTGCCGCGAATGCGTGCTTGAGCCGTGGACCGCCGGCCGCCGCCAACCGTTGCACCAGGGCGGGCACCGTGGGTTCCCACTGGGCGTCTGCGTGACGTGGCATGACTGCAGAGTCTGCCATCAGATCCATTTTTGACAAGTAACTTGTCAATCTCGAATTGGGCTGTCACCATGGGCTGATGGCATCTCGATCCGCCCGGGCCGGCATCGTTGTCCTCATCGCGACCCTGGTTGTCCTGCTGGGCGGTTGTTTCGGCGGTGGCCACGCCGTCGGGTCGCCCGAGCACCCGGCCATCCCGGTGGGCAAGTCCTCGCAGAGCATCGAGTGGGCCGGCACCACCCGCACGTTCAATGTGTATCGGCCGCAGGGGTTGTCGGACGCCGCACCGTTGGTGGTCATGCTGCACGGCGGTTTCGGTAGCGGCGCCCAGGCGGAAGGTTCCTACCACTGGGATGCCGAGGCCGACAAAGGGCATTTCCTGGTGGCCTACCCGGATGGCCAGGGCCGCGCCTGGAACGCCGGTTCGTGCTGTGGCAATCCGTCCGAGACCAACCTCGATGACGTCGGATTCATCGGCGCGGTCGTGGCCGCCATCAAGGGCCAGGCGTCCGTCGATGCGGCGCGGGTGTACGCCACCGGGATGTCGAACGGCGCCATGATGGCGCTGCGGATGGCGTGCGAGACGGACCTGTTCGCCGCGATCGCACCGGTGGCAGGCACCCTGGTCACCGATTGTTCGCGGGCACGTCCCACCTCGGTGCTGCAGATCCACGGCACCGCCGACGCGAGTGTCCCCTATAACGGCGGACCGGGAAAGGCGTTGAAAGTCAACGGGACTCCGCGGGTCGACGGCCCACCGGTGCCGATGGTGACGGCCGCCTGGCGCACCATCGACAGCTGCGCGGCGCCCACGTCGACCACCGCCGGCGCGGTCACCACCGAGACGGCAGCGTGCCCCGAGGGACGCACCGTCGAGTTGATCTCGGTCGCTGACGCCGGCCACCAGTGGCCCGGTGGAGTCCGCGGCCCCATCTTGGAGCGGTTAGGCCTGCCCCAACCGTCCACGGCGCTGGACGCCACCGACACCATCTGGCAGTTCTTCAGTCAGCACCACCGCTGAGCGGTTCGCGACGTTTGGCCGGCCACAACGCCATTCGATCGATGATCCGGTCGCGCAGGACGAAGGTGTGGAACAGCACCGCGCTGACGTGTGCGGTGAAAGCCAGAAACAGCAGCAGGGCGAAGAGTCCGTGAGCCTGGCGCAGCACCGCGTAGATGTCGATGTTGTGTGGCGCGATACCGGGCAGGTCAAACGGGCCCACCGAGACGATCGGATTGCGCGCGGCCGACAGCATCGCCCACCCGGTCAACGGCTGGATGATCAGCAACCCGTACAACAGATACTCCGAATACGAGGCGATGCGGCGTTCAGCGGGGCCCATGGTGGCCAAGAACGGGGGCAGGGTGTGGGTCCACCTGTTGATCAGGCGGATCACCGCGAAGATCAGGATCAGCACACCGAGTGGGCGGTGGACGGCCAGCAGCAGCGGGTAGAGGCTCAGCGACGCGACCATCGTCACCCCGATGAACAGTTGGGCGATGACCATCGGCGCCATCAGCCAGTGCAAGATCCGTGACGGGAGCGCGAAACGTGTTGCGGCAGCGATCTTCTCGGTCATCAGACGCGAACCTCGCTGGGCGACTTCGGCTCTTCGGCGCGCCGGGTGAAGGACCGCGCGTACACACCCGCCCTGGCCCTGGGAATCGGATCGTCGGACAGGGCAATTCCGTCCGGCAGCACGGTCGGGTCGAAGTTGATATCCCGTGCGTTGCCCGGCGCTTCGGTCTGCACGGCGGTGATGGTGACGGTGCCGGCGTCGATGGTGCGGCGCGTATCGGGCCAGGGCCGGGTGGCGTCGTCGGTGGGATCACCGGGCTCACTGACGGTGAGAACCAGGCGCCACCGCACCGGACGCTGCGCCACCGCGCGAATCAGATCGTCAAAGAGGTAGTCCCTGGCGGCCGACGGCGGTGCGGCGGCCTGCCCACCGTCGTCGACCGGAATCACGGACCACCGCACGGCAAAGGTTTCGCCGGACTCGCTGGTGAAGCGAAACGCGTTGAGCCCGTTGAAGGTACTGTCGGCGAAACCCGCGCTGGGTGGTGACTGCTTGATGATCTTCATCGCCGCCGCGGTTTCGGGATGGCGCTGCAGAAACGCGGCCATCCGCTGCGGGTCCGGTTTGCCGGTGTCGGGCTGCGGTTTGCCGGCAAGCAGCCGCTCGTAGAACCCCTGCGGGGTGCTGTCGGTGAACACCGGCAGATTGATCATCGCGGTGCGCCACTGCTGACCGTCCGGCATCTGAAACAACAGGCCCAGTCCGCGAACCGTATCGGCCTTGTCGGGCTGGTCGGGTAGTCCGCCGCCCAGGGAGAACCGCCCGACCACCGGTACCGTGCCACGCTTGAACACCGCAGCCCGGCAGATGCTCGCACCCGCGCCGTTGCTCTCGAAAGTTCCTGTCGCACTGAGGCCTTTGGCGTGGTTACGGCGAAAACCGTCGTGGCGTCCGTAGACGTCCTCGAAACGGTCGGTGAACCGTCCCGGCGTCAGCGCGTCGGGTCGCAGCCAGCCCCCGGCGTAGGCGAACGCGCCGACGTCCACGGCAGCGAACCCGGCCACCGCGCCCATCCCGAGCAGCGCCCCCCGGCGGGTCAGCGCGGAGCGCCCCCGGGATTCATCGTCCTCGCGCGCTTCCATTCCGCCGTCCTCTCCACGCTGTCCCGACACAGTCTCAAGGAGCCGTGCTCACACCGCACCACGAAGCGGTGGCGCGATCCGTTCAACCGACGGTTCAGTCCCTGCCCAGCGCGCGATGTTCGATCAGGTCACGCAGCCCGCCGGCGCCGAGTCGCTCCCGGAACGCCGGCGCCGTGTAGCCGACGACGGTCGCTGCGGTGCGGGCGCGGGCGGTGGCCGAGCGCGGCAGGTGGAACAGCACGCCGATCTCGCCGAAGTAGTCTCCCGGGCCGACCACCTTGAACAGTTCCTCACCGCCGTCGGCCATTTCATGCACGATCTCGATCTCGCCCTCGCTCACCACGTAGATCAGCTCGCCCATCGTGCTCTGCTCGAACAACACCTCGCCGGCCTTCAGTTCGACCGTTTCCGGTTCCCGATCCGTCTCGGCGAAGTCGGGAGTCAGTTCGACGACGCGATCGGCCAGCGGCAGCATGCGGCTGTCATGGGTTGCCACCACGACCACCCGGTCGCCGTCGGCGAGTTCGCGGATCAGCCGCAGCACCTCCTCGACCTGGATGAAGTCCAGGTGAGCGGTGGGCTCGTCGGCCAGGATCAACGGCGGATCCAGGGCAATCGCGCGAGCGACCGCGACGCGTTGCTGCTGCCCGCCGCTGAGGTCGCCCGGGCGGTGCTTCATCCGTTCACCGAGGTTGACGCGCTCCAGCAACTCCACGGCGCGCTTGCGCGAGGCGGCCCGCGACATGCCGGCCGCGCGCATCGGCACCATCACGTTCTCCAGCGCGGTAAGGCTGGGTACCAGGTTGAACGCCTGGAAGACGATGCCGACCTTGTCCCGCCGGTACTTGGCCAGCGCCGCGCCGTCCAGCGTCGTGATGTCCAGGTCGTCGAATTTGATCGCCCCGGACTTGGGTCGCAGGATGCCGCCCAGGCAGGACAGCAGCGTCGTCTTACCGCACCCACTCGGCCCCAGCAGGATCACCAGCGACCCGGAGGCCACGTCCAGGTTCAACCCGTTGATCGGCCGTAGGGCATATCCGCCGCTGTAGTACTCGACGACCAGGTTCTGAATGCTCAGATCACCCACCGGTCAGGGACCTCCGAACGCGAGAGCGGGATCAATGGCCACCACCCGTCTCAGCCCGGCGAGGCTGGCCAGCAGGCCGATGACGATGGCGACCACCGGAAGGAGCACGTAGGCGAGTGACGGCACCGCGACGACCATCGGGAACAACGGCGCCAACAGCTTGGAAAGGATAACGCCTACCACCGCGGCCAGCAGCGAGACGATCAGCGCCTGCAGCGCCAGCCCGGCCAGGATCGAACGCGTCGGCGTCCCGATCGCCTTGAACACCGCAAAGTCGCGCACCCGCTCGAGCGCGGACAGGTACACCACCGATCCGACGATCAGCACCGCCACGATCCACAACAGGATCGCCACGATCGTGATCGAGTTGACCGCCACCTTCAGCGGCCGGATCAGGTCCTTGACGGCCCCGTCCCGGTCGAAGGTGCGGTAGCCGTCGGGTAGCGCCCGCGGGGTGCCGTCGATACCGATCGAGGTGACCATCGGCTGTCCGTTGTAGGCGACCTGCTGCAGACCTTCGGTGGTCAGGAAGATGTTGGGGATTTTCGCCAGCGCGGTCGAGTTGGGGACGATGCCGACGATCTTCAGGGTGTGGGCGCCCACCTGGATGGTGTCGCCCAGGTGGCGGCCCAAAACGCTGGAGGCGGCGACCTCATCGGGCCGAGACGGCGCCCGTCCTTCCGAAACCTGCGGCATGCCGGGCCCGTGTTCGGGCGCCCCGAAGGCGGTGACATTCCGCGTCGACGAGCCCTCTCTCATGATCGTCCCGACGCAGCCCAGCGGCGCCGCCGCCGAAACTCCGGCCTCGCCTCTCACCCGGGCCAGGTCGACGTCGGGGAACGGGGTCGACCCGAGAAAGGGCCCGGCCGAGCCGTCCTTCACCACGAAAGCATCGACACCCAGCGAATCCACCGTGTTGCGGGCCTCGACCGTGAAGCCATTCGCCAGCCCGCTCATCACGAGCGTCATCCCGAAGATCAGTCCGGTGCTGACAATGGCGATAACGAGGCGTCGCTTCCGCCATTGCATATCGCGCAGGGCAGCAAAGAGCATCCCCAGACGCTACCAACGTGCGCAAGCCCCAGGAGTGGGGTTCGTCAGAGAAGGGCTGGGCAGCCTTCTGGGCCGTGTCACCAGTGCCGATGTCCGACTGGGCGCGGCCGCCGCGCGGCGCGATTCGGGCCTTTTTCGCGCGTGACCTAGAATTGACATCGGTTAACTGCCGTTGCGCTACATTTACCCGGCGCAGGATCTGGCGGTGTTCGGCGGGTTGAAGCAACAGCCCCGGTTTTGCGTGGTTGTCTGAAAAGTAGCGTTTTCCCGCAAGGATGGATTTGAGATACAGCATGGTCGATCAACCCGGCGATTCAGTGAATCGAGCCCCATTCGAAGTCGAACAGTACGAGACGGACGGTGCCGTGGTGCTCGGCGTCTCGGGCGAAGTGGACATGCTCAGCGCGCCGCAGCTGGCCGAGGCCATACATGCGGCTCTGGCTCCCCAGCCGGCGGCAGTGGTCGTGGACCTCACCAAAGTCGAGTTCTTGGCCTCCGCCGGCCTGAGCGTTCTGGTCAACGGGCAGGCCGAGGTATCGCCGCCGACGCGCTTCGCGGTGGTGGCCGACGGCCCAGCCACCAGTCGTCCGATCAAATTGATGGGCATCGACAGCCTGCTGTCGTTGCACCGGACCCTGGATAACGCGCTGAGCTGGATCGCTGGTGCCTGAACCTGGCTTTTCCGGGGAGGGCAGGACACGCTGACCGCCGGCCCTCTCATGACACCTCTCGACGACCGGTCCCGCTTTGTCCGCATGCGGGTGGCTGCCGATGCGCTCAGCGCCCATCGGATCCGCGTCGAGTTTCGGAACTGGCTCGACCGGCACTTCACGCTGGGCGCCGAGCGATTCAGCGATCTGGTGCTGGCGGTCAGCGAAGCGCTGGCCAACGCCGCCGAGTTCGCCTACACCGACAACCCCGACCCCGGGACGATGGACGTCAGCGCGGCTTATGACCCCCAGTCGGACACCCTCGCCGTCACGGTCAAGGATCGGGGCAGGTGGCGGCAACGCGGGGGGACGAGAGACCTGACCAGGGGCCGCGGCATCCCGCTGATGCGCGTCCTCGCCGACGAAGCCGACATTGACGGCACCCCGCACGGCACCCAGGTCACGCTGAAGTGGAAGCGCCTGACCGCGCCCGCTCGCTGACACGCGGCAGTTACTCCGGATTCATTGACTGAGGCCGGTGGGACGCATAACGTCGCCTACATACGCGACGCGTCGTAGCGTAATGACGGCCAGTCTTTGTTCCTGCCTCGGAGGCATCCATGTTCGATCTGAAAATCACCGGTGGCACCGTCGTGGACGGCACCGGCGCGGAACGCTTTCGTGCCGACATCGGCATCAAGGACGGCAAAATCGTCGAAGTCAGGCGCCGCGACACCGACGGCCCGGAACTGCCGGGGGACGCCGCCGAGACCATCGACGCGACGGGGCACGTGGTGGCGCCGGGCTTCGTCGACATCCACACCCACTACGACGGCCAGGTCAGCTGGGACAGCCTGCTGGAGCCGTCGAGCGGGCACGGCGTCACGACCGTGGTCACCGGCAACTGCGGGGTCGGCTTCGCGCCGGTACGGCCCGGCACCGAGGACTGGCTGATCAAGCTGATGGAGGGCGTCGAAGACATCCCCGGCACCGCGCTCACCGAGGGCATCACCTGGGGCTGGGAGACCTATCCCGAATACCTCGATGCCATCGGCAAGCAACAGTTCTCCATCGACGTGGGAAGCCAGGTCGCCCACGGCGCCATCCGCGCCTATGCGATGGGCGAGCGCGGCGCACGCAACGAGCCGGCGACACCTGAAGACATCGAGGCGATGGGGCGGCTGGTGCGGGAGGCGGTCGAAGCGGGCGCTCTGGGGTTCTCGACCTCTCGCACCCTGGCCCACGTGGCGATGGACGGCGAACCCGTGCCCGGCACCTTCGCCGCCGAAGAGGAATTGTTCGGACTGGGCCGGGCGATGGCCGCCGGCGGTCAGGCGGTGTTCGAGCTGGCGCCGCAGGGGGCGGCGGGTGAAGACATCGTCGGGCCCAAGAAGGAATTGGACTGGATGCGCCGGCTGAGCCGCGAGATCGACCGGCCGGTGTCCTTTGCCTTGATCCAGGTCGACGCCGACCCGAATCTCTGGCGCGAGCAGTTGGACGTGTCGGCGGCCGCGGCGGCCGAAGGCAGTCGGTTGCACCCGCAGATCGCGGCGCGACCGTTCGGCATGATGATCGGATTCCAGGGTCACCACGGCTTCACCCACCGGCCCACCTACCGGCGGCTCAAAGCCGAGTGCAGCCGCGAAGAGCTGGCCCAGCGCCTGGCCGATCCCGCGGTGAAGGCCGCGATCCTGTCCGAGGACGACCTGCCCCTGGAACCCGGCGTGCTGTTCGACGGCATGTTCGCGATGGTGCAGCATTCGCTGGGACGGCTATATGCCCTCGGCAACCCGCCGGACTACGAGCCCACCCCCGACCGCACCGTCGCCGCGATCGCCGAGGCGCGCGGTGAGGACCCGCTGTCCACCCTGTACGACCTGATGCTCGAAGCAGACGCGACCGCGATGCTGATGTTGCCGTTGTTCAACTACGCCGACGGCAATCACGATGCGATCCGCGAGATGATGTTGCATCCGTCCGGGGTACTGGGCCTGTCGGACGGGGGCGCCCACTGCGGGATGATCTGCGACGCTTCCTATCCCACCTTCCTGCTGACGCACTGGGCCCGGGACCGCAGCCGAGGCGAGAAATTGTCGCTGGAGTACGTGATTCGCAAGCAGTCGCGTGATACCGCTCATCTGTTCGGCCTTACCGATCGGGGCACCATCGAGCCGGGTAAGAAGGCCGACCTCAATGTCATCAACCTGGACGCCCTGCGGCTGCACCCCGCGGCGATGGCCTATGACCTGCCGGCCGGTGGCCGTCGAATCCTGCAGGGCGCCAGCGGATATGCGGCCACGATCGTCAGCGGCACGGTGACCCGCCGCAACGACGTCGACACCGGCGCCCGCCCGGGCCGCCTGGTACGCGGAGCGCGCTAAGCTGCCCCCGTGAAGACACGCCTTGTCCACGCCGGCGCGAAGGCCCCCGCCCGCGCCGAAGAGGACGCGATCGGCACCCCGCCGCCCTCACCCACCCGGGTGCCGGCCGAGCGGTACTACTCTCCCGCGTTCGCCGCGCTGGAGGCCGAGCGGATGTGGCCGAAGGTGTGGCAGGTGGCATGCATGCTCGACCATGTGGCCGAACCCGGTGACTACTTCGAATACCGTTGCGGCCCATACGGTGTGCTGATCGTCCGGGACGACGGTGGAACGCTGCGAGCATTCCAGAACGCCTGTCGCCATCGCGGCAACTCGCTGTGCGTGGGTTCGGGTTCGGGGCTGCGCGAACTCAAGTGCGGGTATCACGGCTGGACCTGGGACCTGGCCGGCACGCTCAAGCGAGTACCCGGCCGCAAAGGGTTCGGCGCGCTGCGGATGTCCGACTTCCCGTTGGTCCCGGCCCGGGTCGACGTCTTCGGAGGCATGGTCTTCGTCAACCTCGATCTCGACGCGATGCCACTCGCCGAATACCTGGACGAGATTCCAACGGACATCGCCTGGTGCCGCATCGACGACTTCCGTTGCTACGCAACGCTGACCGTGGAGGTCGAGGCGAACTGGAAGACGATCGCGGACGGGTACAGCGAGACCTATCACATCCAGACGCTGCATCCGGAGCTGCTGCGCTGTGTGGACGATATCCATGCGCCACAGCAGATCTGGCGGCACGCGGGAAAGTCCGATCAACCGTACGGGGTGCAGAGCCCACGCTTCGACGGCGCGTTGAGCGACGAAGAAGTCTGGGACGCTTACGTTTACACCCAGGGCGCCCTGATGGGCGCGGCTGAAGGCACCCCGTTTCCCGCCGCCGAACGCGAGCCCGGACAGACCGTCGCCGACCTGATCGCGGCGCGCACCCGGTCCTTTGCCGCCGGCCGCGGGGTCGATCTGGACTGGGCCGACACCGACCGGGTCACCCGCCTGCACCAGTACAACGTGTTCCCGAACATGACGTTTCTGGTCAACGCCGACCACCTGACCATCATGACCTCCCGGCCCGGGGCCGACCCCGATCACGGTGAGCTGACCATGTTCCTGATGACGCGGATGGCGCCGGGAGCCGGACGCAACAAGCCGACCGACGTGCGGATATCGGCCGCGGACGCCGAACCCGGCATCGTACTGACCCAGGACATCCGGGTGCTTCCGGGCCTGCAGCGCGGCCTGCATCAGCCCGGCTTCACCCACTTGGTGCTCTCCAACGAAGAGCGCCGGGTGATCAACATGCACCGCAATCTGGAGCGCTATCTCGACCTGCCCCAATCCGAGCGGATGACCGGCGGCGACAACGGTTCTCAGCGATGACGGCGTCCGCAGGGCCGAAGTTCGCCGGCCTGTCCGACATCGGCCGGATTCGCGCCACCAATCAGGACAGCTGGGGCGTCTATCCGGACCGCTCGCTGTTCATCGTGGCCGACGGCGTGGCCTGCAGCACCGATGGCGCCTTGGCGGCCGCTCTGGTGGTCGAACTACTGCCGACGTACGTGAGCCGTCATCTCAAGCCCGATAACCTCGACGACGAAGCCGCCGCCGATCTGCTGGGGCGTGCCCTCGTCGAATATTGCGACGACTTCCGGGTTTTCGCGAGCACCGACGACCGCGCCGCCGGCGCCAACACCACGGTGGTGGCCGTCATGGTCGCCGGAAGCCGGGCCTTGGTCGCCCACCTCGGCGACAGCCGGGCCTACCTGTTCCGCGACCAACGGTTGCAGCAGATCACGCGGGACCACAGCGTGATTCAGGACATGATCGACGCCGGCGAGGTCTCCGTCGAGGAGGCCGAGCGCCATCCCGCGCGGGCGATACTCACCCGGCATGTGGCGATGTTCCCGCGAGCGTTGCCCGACGCGGCGGCGGTGGAACTGCTGCCAGGTGACCGGATCCTGCTGTCCAGCGACGGGCTGCACGGGGTGGTCGACGACCCGTCGCTGGCGCAGATCCTGGATTCGCATCCGGACCCGGCCGGCGCGTGCGAGGCGCTGATCGAGGCGGCCCTGCGGGCGGGTGGGCCGGACAACGTCACCGCGGTCGTCATCGATACCGATGTCAATGTCGATACCGATGCCGATGCCGATGCCGATGCCGGCGGCGAATAACGCTGCCGCCAGGCGCTGTGACGAACGCTGCCGCTGGCGCGGCGACGGAGCCGATCATCGTTCGCGCGCCATGTCTTTCACGTCTACCCCGCCCAACGGACCTGCCCCCACCTCGGCGTTGTGGGCGTGCGCGAAATGATGTAGTCCGAACACCGCATCGATTCCGTTCCGCATACCCATCTGGTCTTCACACTGATTCACCGCTTTCTTGGCGAGCGCAAGACCGAACCGGGGCATCTTCGCGATGCGTGCTGCGAGGGCAAAGGTCTCCCGCTCCAGGTGCTCGCGCGGAACCACCCGGTTCACCATGCCCACCTCGTAGGCGCGCTGCGCCGTGAATCGATCACCCGTGTAGAGGATTTCCTTCGCGAACCGGGATCCGAGCACCCACGGATGTGCGAAGTACTCGGCGCCCGGGATCCCCATGCGCACGACCGGGTCGGAGAAGAACGCATCTGTCGACGCCACGATCAGATCGCACACCCACGCAAGCATCAATCCGCCCGCGATGCAGGCACCCTGCACCATCGCAATCACCGGCTTCGGCATCTCCCGCCAACGCCGGCACATGCCCAGGTAAACCTCCATTTCCCGGGCGAAGCGCTGGTCTCCCCCTGATTTGGCCACGTGGTCCCACCAAAGCACCGCTTCGTTGTCATAACGCACATGGTGATCCCGGCCCGGTGAACCGATGTCATGTCCGGCGCTGAAGTGCTCACCGCTACCGGCGAGGACTATCACCTTGACCGCATCATCCTCCACGGCTCGCCGGAACGCGGCGTCGAGAGCGTACGTCATCACCGAATTCTGGGCATTGCGATATCGGGGGCGATTCATCGTCACCAGGGCCAAATCATCTGTCACGGAATAGGTTACGACGTCTGGCTGGTGGGGAACCGTCAATGGTCTCAACCTTCCTTGTCGGTGCTGCGGCACCGGAGTCGGCTCATCCGGGGCTGGCGGGCCGGCCGCGCATGATCGTCTTCCTGCCGCTTCAAGGTACGACGGATGCGTTGACCAAGCAAGCGCTTGGTTGTTACTCTGCCGCCGTGGAGCGCGCAGGCGCCCCGCACCGCGGAGCAACTCGGGCCGGCAGTATCTCGACCTCTTCCTCGGCGGGATCATGAACGAAGGAGCTTGAAATGCCAGAGGTCTACATCGTGGAGGCTGTCCGTACCGCGGTCGGCAAGCGCAACGGATCGCTCGCCGGTATGCATCCAATTGATCTGGGCGCACACGTTTTTCAAGGGTTGTTCAGCAGGGTCGACGTCGACCCCGGTGCCGTCGACGACGTCATCGTCGGGTGCGTCGATGCGATCGGCGGCCAGTCCGGCAACATCGGCCGGACTTCATGGCTGGCCGCGGGCTATCCCGAGGAAGTTCCCGGCGTCACCGTCGACCGGCAGTGCGGATCCAGCCAACAGGCCATTTCGTTTGGTGCACAGGCAATCATGGCCGGAACCGCGGACATCATCCTGGCCGGTGGCATGCAGAGCATGAGCCGGATCCCGATTTCCTCGGCCAGGCGGGCCGGTGAACAGTACGGCTTCACCAGCGCGACAGCGGAATCCGAGGGATGGCGGCACCGCTACGGCGACGAAGAGATATCCCAGTTCCGGGGCGCCGAGCTGATCGCGGAGAAATGGAATCTGTCCCGGGAGGAGATGGAGGAATTCGCGCTGTCCAGTCACGAGCGCGCGCTATCGGCAATCCGGGCCAAGCATTTCGACAACGAGATCGTGCGGGTCGGTGACTTCCGCACCGACGAAGGTCCGCGCGAAACGACGCTGGAGAAGATGGCCCAGCTCAAGACGTTGACCGAGGGCGGACGGGTGACAGCCGCGCTGGCCAGTCAGATTTCGGATGGTGCGAGCGCGGTCCTGCTGGCGTCCGAACAGGCCGTCAAAGACCACGGGCTGACACCACGGGCTCGCATTCACCACATCAGTGCGCGTGGCGCCGACCCGGTGTTCATGCTGACCGGACCCATTCCCGCGACCCAGTACGCACTGGAGAAGACCGGGCTCGCCATTGACGACATCGATACGGTGGAGATCAACGAAGCCTTCGCACCGGTAGTTCTCGCGTGGCTCAAAGAGATCAAGGCCGACCCGGCGAAGGTGAATCCCAACGGAGGTGCGATCGCACTCGGTCATCCGCTGGGTGCCACCGGGGCCAAGCTGTTCACCACCATGCTCAACGAGCTCGAGCGCACCGGCGGCCGGTACGGGCTGCAGACGATGTGCGAAGGCGGGGGAACCGCCAACGTCACCATCATCGAGCGGCTGTAGTGGTCCGATCGCGCGGTGTTGGAACGCTTCGGGCCATGCATTGACCAAGCAAGCGCTTGGTCACTAAGCTGCGCGTGTGAGCCCCTCGGTTGCCGACCTGACCGGTTGCCGACCTGACAGGTGGCGCGGGTTCAGCGCGAGGCGAGATACGCCACAACGGCCGATCACGCCCATCGCGACACGGTGGCGCTCTAGAGTCCACGAGCGGAGAACGAGCTTGATGGGAGTTGGGCGATGAGCACGGTCGAATCGACAAACTTCACCGAATCAGCCGACGTGGTGGTGGTCGGGTTCGGCGCCGCGGGCACCTGCGCGGCCATCGCCGCCCGCGAGAACGGTGCCGACGTGCTGGCGTTGGATCGCGCCAACGGTGGCGGTTCGACCGCCGTGTCCGGCGGCATCATCTACGCCGGCGGCGGCACCTGGGTGCAACAGCAAGCCGGTGTGAGCGACAGCTACGAGCAGATGCTGACGTATCTTCGCCGCGAAGTCGGCGACGCCGTTAGCCCGCAAACCCTGGAGTCCTTCGTGGCGGGCAGCCCCGAGATGATCCGGTGGCTCAGCGATTACGGCGTGCCGTTCGATTCGACGGTGTGCCCGTACAAGACGTCCTACCCCAACAACCACTACTACCTGTACCACTCGGGCAGTGAGAACGCCGGTGAGTTTCGTGCCCTGACGCCGCCCGTGCAGCGCGGGCACCGAGTGAAGGGCAAAGGCACCTCGGGCAAGAAGATGTACGAGCCGCTGGCGAAATCGGCTGTGGCACTGGGGGCTCGATTCTCGCCACACACGGTGGTCAACAAATTGATCCAGGACGCCGACGGCCGCGTGATCGGGGTGGAGGCCACGACGATGCGCCACGCGCCGCCGCGCATCCAGCAGCGGTACTCCAGGCTGGCCGGCCTGTCGACCAAGCCGGGTATCTACTATCCGCCGCTGCGCGCACAGGTGGAACGACAACTGCGCCGGCTCGAGCGGCGTTACGCCCGGCCGGTGCGGATCCAGGCGCGACGCGGGGTGATCATCTGCGCCGGCGGTTACATGGCCAACACCGAATGGGTCAAACGCTTTGCGCCCCAATACTTAGGCGGACTTCAGCTCGGCACCAGCGGTGACGACGGCAGCGGTATCGCGATGGCACAGAGCGCCGGCGCCGTCACCGAGCGGATGGACAACGTGTCGGCGTGGCGATTCATCACGCCCCCAAGCGCTTTCATCAGCGCAATCATCGTCGACGAGCAGGGCGATCGCATCATCGACGAGAGCCGCTACGGCGCGGCGGTCGGCTATCAAATGGTGCGGCACCACCACGGCAAGGGCTGGCTCCTCGCCGATGCGACGCTGATCAAAGAGGCGCGACGGCAAATGATCAAGCAGCCGTTATGGTTTCAGCGCGCCCAATCGGCGGCACTGATGTTCCTCGACTCCGTCAAGGGCGCCTCGCTACCGGAGGTCGCGCAGCGTGCCGGCATCGACCCGGACGGGTTAGTCGCCACGGTGCAGGCACACAACAACGCCATCGACACCGGCACCGCGGACCCGGTCGGCAAGCCCGCGGACTTCACCCGCCGGATCAGCAAGCCGCCGTTCACCCTGCTGAACATCTCGATCCGGCCGAACCTGCTCAACCCCACGCCGATGCTGACGCTGGGCGGCATCCGGGTCGACGAAACCACGGGAGCTGTGCTCGACAGCACCGGTTCGCCGATCCCCGGGCTGTACAGCGCGGGACGGACCGCCACGGGAATCTGCTCCAACTCATATGTCAGCGGACTCTCGCTCGCCGATTGCGTGTATGCCGGTCGTCGCGCCGGAAAGCACGCCGCCGCGGATCAGCCCGCCGATCGCTGAATCACCAATTCCACACTGGCAGCGACCAAGTCGGGCTGGTGCACCTGCACGAAGTGGTCGCTGCCGGTCGCCTCGACCCGCGGGGTCTGCGGGCGGAGGGCGACCAGGTCGGTGGTGGCGTCGCGCCAGGCCTGCTCCAATTTCTCGCCCCTGTCGGCCGGCAGGTCCGGCGGAATGATGAATGGCTCCGTCCGGGTCAACACGACGGCCGGAACCGGCGGCAACGACGGCGCCGTCGCCACCTGGGTGACGCTGCGGTCGATGTCGACCATCTCGAAGGACGGTGAATCCACGAACTGTGGCAACGGTCCGTCCAGCGCCCGCCGGTAGGCCGGCCAATCGGATCCCAGCAAGTCTGGAATCTCGGCGGCGAACGCGTCGACAAATACCAATCCGCGCACCTGCGCGGGGTAGGTCTGGGCATACAGCCGAATGAAGAGCCCGCCCAGCGAGTGGCCGACGAGCACGTACGGGCCTTGCAGGTGCGCGACCTCGACCAGCGAATGCAGGTCGCTCACCACGTCGCTCGCCGTCCGCGGCATCGGCACCGGTGAACTGCGGTCGGAGATGGTGGGCGGGTCGGATTCGCGCAGTGTGCCGGGCCGGTCATAGGCGCACACCCGGTGGGTGCCGGCCAGCGCGGGCAACACGGCGGGCCCCTTGGCCGGCCCGTCGGCGTCGGATTTACTCCACGGGTCCGACGAGTTGTGGTAGCCGGATTCCAGGATGACGGTCGGGGCGCCGCGGCCCCGGCATTGCAGGTACAGGTGCCGCCCGTTGCCGATCTCCACCGGCCCGGCGAAGTCTCCGCTGGAGCCCGCCCCGGGCGCGGGCCGGCCACCCGGCGGTCCCGCGCCGCAGCCGACCAGCGCCGTCGCGGCGATGGACGTCAACAGGAGGATGTTCCGCAGCGCCTGCATCGGCCCATTCAAGCCCATGCCGTCGGGTCTACACGTCGTAGCTGACTCCGGTGAGTTCCTCCGACACGGCCCACAGGCGGCGCTGGAGCTCGGCGTCGTGCGACTGTGCGCTGGAGGCAACGAGTTTCGGGTACCCGCGCACTTCCTGGAACCCGTCGGGGCCGTAGTACTGGCCGCCCTGCACGGCAGGGTCGGTGGCGGCCCGCAGCGTCGGCAGGGCGCCGAGCTCGGCGGGCTGGAACAACGGCTTGCCCAGCCGTGCGATCAACGTCGGCAGGTGCCGGGTCAGCTCGGTGTCGGAGACGCCGGGATGCGCAGCCGCTGCGATGGTGGTGCCGTGCGGGGCCAGCCGACGCTGCAGTTCGTAGGTGAAGAGCAGGTTCGCGAGCTTGGACTGGCCGTATGCGCCGACCCGGCTGTAGCTGCGCTCCCACTGCAGGTCGTCGAAATGGATTGCGGCACGGATGCGGTGTCCGACGCTGCTGACCACGACGACGCGCGAGCCCGTGACCGGCAGCAGTCGGTCCAGCAACAGCCCGGTCAACGCGAAGTGGCCGAGATGGTTTGTGCCGAACTGCATTTCGAATCCGTCGGCGGTGGTCGACTTGGGCGGGTACATGACGCCGGCGTTGTTGATCAACAGATCGATGCGGTCATGCGTGGAACGCAGTTGTGCCGCGGCCTCGCGTACGGACGCCAGTGAGCCGAGGTCCAGCTCTTGCAGCTGGACGTCAGCCCCCGGCGTCGCGGCCGTGATCCGGTCGGCGGCCTGCTTGCCCTTCTCCAGGTTGCGGACGGCGAGCACTACGCGTGCGCCGTGGGCGGCGAGCGCGGCAGCCGTTTCCAAGCCGAGGCCGGTGTTCGCGCCGGTGACTACGGCCGTTCGGCCGGTCTGGTCAGGAATGTCGGCGGCGGTCCATTTCGTCATGGGGAACTCCTAGTTCGAGCAGTTTGACTCTGCGGTGAGGGCGACAAAGTGCGAGTTGCCGCCACCCTCTGCGCAGGATCATCGCGTAAGGTATTCAGTAAACGGGGCGAGCGCTCCGCTTTTCCCTACTATACGGAACGTGCGCCCCGTTTTGTCAACCGTTGGGGTGAAGGAGGCAGGCAGTGGCCAGCACCGAGCGGCCGGTACGCGCCGACGCGGCCCGCAACCGGGCACGCGTGCTGGATATCGCCTACCAGACCTTCGCGGCCGAGGGGCTGTCGGTGCCGATCGACGAGATCGCGCGGCGGGCGGGCGTGGGCGCGGGCACCGTCTATCGGCATTTCCCGACGAAAGACGCGTTGTTTCAGGCGGTGATCGCCGATCGGATGCACCACATGATCGACGAGGGTCGCGCCCTGCTGAAATCCGAAGACGCCGGCCAGGCGTTGTTCACCTTCCTGCGCTCGATGGTGCTGCAGTGGGGCGCCGCCGACCGGGGGCTCGTAGAAGCTCTGGCCGGCATCGGGATAGACGTCAACAAGGCGGTCCCGCTCGCCGAGGAAGAATTCCTGGACATGCTGGCCGAGTTGCTGCACGCCGCTCAACAGGCCGGTACCGCACGGACGGATGTCGGTGTGCCCGAAGTGAAAACACTGCTGGTGGGGTGTCAGGCGATGCAGGGATACAACGCCGACCTCGCCGAGCGGGTGACCGATGTCGCCCTCGACGGTCTGCGACGGAGCTGAATCATGTTGTCGCAGCTCGGAATCACCCTGCCGGTACTGGCCGCACCGATGGCAGGCGGCCCCACCACCCCGGCCATGATCACAGCCGCCGGCCGCGCCGGCAGTCTGGGCATGGTCGCCGCCGGCTACAAGACCGTGCAAGCCGTCGAGGAACAGGTCAGACAGGTGCGCGCCGAGTCAATCCCGTTCGGCGTCAACGTGTTTGCGCCCAACCCGCTGCCGGTCGATGCTGAGCTCTATCGCTGGTATGCCGCTGAGATCCAACGCGACGCCGTGCGGTTCGGCCTCACGCTGCCGCCCGACCCCGTCGAAGACACCGACAGCTTCGAGGAAAAGATCCAGTTGCTCCTCGACGACCCAGTCCCCTTGGTGAGCTTCACCTTCGGCATCCCGGCACCGCGGGTGATTAAGGCACTTCAGGCGGCCGCCACCATTGTCGTGCAGACCGTCACCAACCGGACCGAGGCGATGGCCGCCCGCGACGCGGGTGTCGACGTTCTAGCGGTTCAGGCCCACACCGCCGGGGGGCATTCCGGCACTCTCACCCCGACCGAGCCGCTGGTCCCGACTCCGATCACCACGCTCGTCGCGGACATCACCCGCGCGGTTGAGCTTCCGGTCATCGCCGGCGGTGGACTGGCCACCCCGCAGGCGGTGGCCGAGGTCATCCGCGCCGGCGCCGCGGCGGCCGTCGTCGGCACCGTGCTGCTGCGCGCGACCGAAAGCGGTGCCTCGGCCACCCACCAGGCTGCCCTGCTCGACCCGGCCCGAACCGAGACCGTGATCACCCGCGCGTTCACCGGTCGCCCCGCCCGCGGCCTGCGCAACGCGTTCATCGACGCGCACGAAGCGGACGCGCCGTGGGGCTATCCCGCCATCCACTACCTCACCAGCCCGCTGCGCAAGGCAGCGGCGGCGGCGGGTCAACCGGACTTCGTCCACCTGTGGGCGGGCACGGGCTATCGGCAGGCAACCGATGCACCCACCGCCGAGATCCTAGGGCGCCTCGCGGGCAAGCTGTGATCAGCGGTGCCGTGCCGCCTCTTGGACGAGTTGGACGCGCGACGTCAGGTTGAGCTTGGTGTAGATGTGGGTGAGGTGCGTTTCGACGGTGCGCCGGGATATGAAAAGCCTTGTCGCGACGTCTTTATTAGCCAGGCCCTCAGTCACCAGTCGCACCACGTCCAGTTCGGTCGGGGTGAGTGAGGCCCATCCCTTGGATGGGCGTTTGCGCTCCCCGCGGCCGCGCTGGGCGTAGCTAATCGCCTCCTCGAGAGACAGTCCATTACCCTCGGCCCACGCGGTGTCGAAGTCGTTCTGGCCCAGCGTATCTCGGATCTCAGCCAGTAACGCTTCGTGGTGAGCGCGGTAGATCTCATACGGCTGCTCACCGGTGCGTTGCCGGATGGCTGCCGCCACACCGACGAGTCGGGCCGCCTCGGGATAGCGCTGGGCGTCGGCGGCCAGTGCGGCCAGGAAGTCGAAGATGTCGGGCACACCCAGGTGCACCCGGGTTTCGGCCGCGCGCGAGAGCGCTTGGTGCGCGTCACGCTCGGCTGCCTCGACGTCGCCCAAGGCCCACATCACCCGAGCGCGAACGATCAACGCTTTCATCTGAAAAAATCCTGTGGTTCCTGACACGGCTCGATCGGCATAAGGCAGCGCCGCGACGGGATCGCCTGCCGCAAGCTCAGTTTCGGCGATCCATATCATGTTCGTCGTCACGAACACACCCTGCGGGATGCGGCTGTGGCCCTTGGCGATGGCGTCCCGGGTGGCCGCAACATCGCCCGCGGCGAGGTGCGCGGCACTCAAGTTCAAGTAGCCGAGTCCCTGGATGAGATCGCCGAGGCCGGCGGCGGCATCGATGGAGGCTTCGGCGGCCGCCAGTGCGGCGGCCGGCTCACCATGCCACCCGAGGCAGAAGCTCTGGATCATGCACCCGTTGAACCTGGACAGGGTGTCTCCGGCCGCCTCGGCTTCGGAGATCAACTCCGCCATCTCTGCGATCCCGCCCGGAAGGTCACCCAGCCACGCCCGGCTCGCAGCGATCCCCCACCCCCGACACTGACCGGAGGCGAACCGGTCACCGATCGCGTCGGCAAGTTCGCGTCCTTCTTCGCCGGCGGCACGCGCCGCGATCGGGTCACCGCCCATCAAGGCTGCGTAGGCATAGAAGCCCAGCAGTTGGCTCAGTCGCCATTTGTCGCCGAGGGCGCGGGCCAGCGTGATGGCCTCGGTGAAGTAGCCCGCCGCTTCTTCCCGGCTGAAGGCGGCCGTGCCGCAGCAGGCGGTCAGCGCGCGGACCAAGAGGGCTGGGTCGTCGAGTTGTCGGGCGATCGCCAGCGCCTCACGGGCCTGATCCACCCGATCCTGCGTGCCGATCCAGCCGTCGAACATTGCCCCGTCGGCCAGTGCTCGCGCCAGCACTTCGGGTTGCACCTCGGAGCGGACGGTGTCGAGTTCGCCCAGCACCGCATCGATCCAACTCAGCCCCTCGCCTACCCGCCCCCGAGTCAGCCACAGCGGTTGCAGTGACGACGCAATCTGCAAGGCCTTATCGACCTCGGAGTTGTCCCGGCTCCAAGCGAATGCCGCACGCAAGTTGTCGATCTCGGTCTCGACCTGATCGACTCGCTGCTGATGTCCGGTGGCCGCGGGGGCGTCGAGCCGGGTCGCCATCGCGGCGTAGTGATCGCGGTGGCTCCCCCGCACGGCATCGGATTCACCGGATTCACCGAGCCGCTCCTGGGCATACTGGCGCACCGTCTCGAGCAGCCGGTATCTCGTCCGCTGACCCACGTTCTCGGCGACCACCAGCGACTTGTCCACCAGCAGGGTCAGCTGGTCGAGGACCTGATACCGCTCGACAGCGCTGACGGCCGCGACGGCCTGCGCCGCGTCGAGGTCGAACCCGCCCAGGAAGACCGCAAGCCGCCGGAACAACACTCGCTCAGATTCGGTGAGCAACGCATGTGACCAATCCACCGACGCGCGCAACGTCTGCTGGCGTCGCACCGAAATGCGCGAACCCCCGGTCAACAGCCGGAATCGGTCATGCAGGCTGCCGACGATCTCGTCCAGCGACAGTGCCCGAACACGTGCCGCTGCCAACTCGATGGCCAACGGCATGCCGTCCAGCCGGCGGCAGATTTCGTATACGGCGCCGGCGTTTTCGTCTGTCATGGTGAACTCCGGCCGCACGCGGCGGGCGCGGTCGGCGAACAGCTCGATCGCCTCACCGGTCAAGGACATCGACGGGATTTTCCAGGTGACCTCGCCGGGAAGACCGATGGGTTCCCGACTGGTCGCCAGCAGTGTCAAACCCGGGCATCCGCTCAGCAGCCCGACGACCAGCTCGGCGCACGCGTCCAGTAGATGCTCGCAGTTGTCGAGCACCACCAGCATCCGCCGATCGGCGACGAAACGCGCGATCGCCTCGACCTGCGGGCGGCCCTGCTGATCCGACATCCCCAACGCACGCCCCACGACCACCGGCACCAGCTCCGGCCCGGTGATCGGCGCCAGGTCCACGTACCAGACGCCGTCACCGAATTCGGCAGCCAGGCCGCCGGCCACTTGCACCGCCAGCCGGGTCTTGCCAGCACCCCCCGCGCCGGTCAACGTCACCAACCGGTCGCCGGTCAGCAGGTGCCGTACCTCGCCGATCTCGGTGACCCGGCCCACGAAACTGGTGAGCTGCACCGGAAGATGTTCGGCGGCAGGGCTTTTGGCGGTGCGCAAGGGTGGGAACTCGTTACACAGGTCGGGGTGACACAACTGCACGACCCGCTCCGGACGGGCGACGCCGCGCAGTTCGTAGCTGCCGAGGTCGTTCAGCCAGGCGTCGGCCGGGAGGAAGTCTTCGGCCATGCTCTCGGTCGCGCCGGACAGCACGGTCTGGCCGCCGTGCGCGAGGTCGCGCAACCGCGCCGTCTTGTTGATGGTCGGCCCGATGTAATTACCTTCGTCGCGCAGCTGCACCTCACCGGTGTGGACCCCGATTCGCAAGCGGATGGGTGCCAACGGGATTCGCTGCAACGCCAGCGCGCACCCCACCGCGTCGCTGGCTCGGGTGAACGCCAGCACGAAGCTGTCCCCCTCGCCCTGTTCGACGGGGCGTGCCCCGCCGTGGGCGACAACGAGGTCGGCCAGCGTGCGATCCAGGCGGGCGAAGGCCGCGGTCATCTCCTCGGGCTGGCTCTCCCACAGCCGTGTCGAGCCTTCGACATCGGCCAGCAGCAGTGTCACCGTTCCCGTGGGCAGCACGTCGCTCCAGTTCAACTCCACGCGTGGATCAGTTCCGGTCATGCTAGCCAGCATCGACCGGGACGGGGCCGCAAACATCGTTGAATACCCGTAGGTCGGGCTCCCCAGCACCGCACATTGCCGACAGCTCGGTGCGTGCGCGCATCCAACCGGACGCGAAATCGCCCAGTTCGGCTACGTCTCCCACGGGGAATGTCCGCGTTGTTCACCGATGGTTCGACGCCCGCCGAACCACATGCTCGAAACCATCCGAACAGGGAGGACCGCCATGACCACCACCGTCGATTGGCCCAGCGTCTTCGAAGCTGGGCTACCGTCGATCGACTACGGCCACGCCCAACACCCCGACGAGGCCCACGCGATCATCGCCGCGGCCCGCGCCCAGTCCCCGATCGCCATCGGGCCATACGGGCCCGAGCTGCTGACCTACGATCTGGTGCACACCGCGCTTCGCGACCCCCGGTTCCGGGTGCCGCAGGGCATATTCCTAGCCGCCCAGGGCATCACTTCCGGCCCGTTGTGGGACCGGCTCGTTGCCAACATCATGAGCCTGGATGGGGACGCGCACCGCCGACTACGCCGGCTGGTCAGCAAGGCCTTCACACCCAAAGGCGCCGCGCGCCTGCGCACCACAATTGTCGACGTCATCACCGGGTTGGTCGACGCCGTCAGTCCCGACGGCCACTGCGACGTCGTCACCGACATCGCCCGCCAATTCCCGATCCCCGTCATCTGTGCCCTGCTCGGCGCACCCGCCGAGGACTGGCAATTGTTCTCGGACTGGACCGAGCAGATCCTGGAAGCCTTCGGATGGAACGCCGCGGCGCAGACGCCGGGCATTTTGGCCGCCTGGGCTGATCTGGACGCCTACCTCGACGACATGATCGCCTGCCGCCGCGACGCGCTGACCGACGACCTGATCTCCGAGCTGATCCGCGCCGAGGATGACGGCGACCGCCTGTCCGCCGACGAACTGCGCATGCTGGTGGCCGCGCTGCTGATGGCCGGCACCGACACCACCCGGGTGCAGCTGGGTGCGGCGGCGCACGTGCTGTGTGATCACCCCGACCAGTGGGCACTGCTGGGCCGGCGGCCCGAGCTGGCCGCCCAGGCGGTCCACGAGCTCATCCGTCATTCGCCGATCACGTTCATCACCTTGCGCGTCGCCCTCGAGGACGTCGAACTCGCCGGCGTCACGATCCCGGCCGGCACGATCGTCGTCGTCAACACCGGCGCGGCCAACCGGGACCCCGCCGTCTATGCCGACCCCAGCCGTCTCGACATCACCCGCGTGGGCTGCCCGCCGATCCAGACGTTCGGGGGCGGCATGCACTATTGCCTGGGCGCCAATCTCGCCCGGTTGGAGCTGGCCGAAGCGCTGACGGTGATGACGCAGCGCATGCCCAACGCCCGCCGCACCGGGCCGGCTCCCTGGAGGCCGGTGAACGCGCTCGGTGGACCCGTCACCGTGCCCGTGAGGTTTGAGCCGCCGCGCTGAGGCAAAACCGACCCTGCGGGTGTGCCCGGCAGGGCGCGCCGCGATACTAGGAGCCGCGACAACGCTAGGCCCGTCAACACCTCAACTGACGCCGGGAGAACACGCATGAGCGCCGAGCAGCCGACCATCATCTACACGCTGACCGACGAGGCGCCACTGCTGGCGACCTACGCATTTCTGCCGGTCGTCCGAGCGTTCGCCGAACCCGCCGGCATCACCGTCAAGACCAGTGACATCTCGGTGGCGGCCCGCATTCTGGCCCAGTTCCCCGACGAACTCGACGAGGACCAGCGCGTCCCAGACAACCTGGGCGAACTGGGCAAGCTGACCCAGGACCCGGACACCAACATCATCAAGCTGCCCAACATCAGCGCCTCGGTGCCGCAACTCGTATCTGCCATCAAGGAACTGCAGGGCAAGGGCTACAAGATTCCGGACTTCCCGGAAAATCCGAAGACCGACGAGGAGAAGGAGCTCCGGAAGCGCTACGGCAACTGCCTGGGTAGCGCGGTGAATCCGGTACTGCGCGAAGGGAACTCCGACCGTCGCGCGCCCAAGGCGGTCAAGGAGTACGCGCGCAAGCACCCGCACAGCATGAGCGAATGGTCGATGGCGTCGCGCACCCACGTCGCGACCATGAAGCACGGCGACTTCTATCACAGCGAGAAGTCGATGACGCTGGACCGGCCGCGCAACGTGAAGATGGTGCTGGAGACCAAGAGCGGCGAGACCCTCGAACTCAAGCCGAAGGTCGAGCTGCTCGAAGGTGATGTCATCGACAGCATGTTCATGAGCAAGCAGGCGCTGTGTGACTTCTACGAAGAGCAGATGGAGGACGCACACAAGACCGGCGTGATGTTCTCGCTGCACGTCAAGGCGACAATGATGAAGGTCAGCCACCCCATCGTGTTCGGCCACGCGGTGCGCATCTTCTACAAGGACGCGTTCGAGAAGCATCAGGAGCTCTTCGACGAGTTGGGCGTGAACGTCAACAACGGTCTGGTCGACCTCTACAACAAGATCGAGTCACTGCCCGCCTCGCAGCACGACGAGATCATCCGCGACCTGCACGCCTGCCACGAGCACCGCCCCGAGTTGGCGATGGTCGACTCGGCCAAGGGCATCTCGAACTTCCACTCCCCCAGCGACGTGATCGTCGACGCGTCCATGCCGGCGATGATCCGGGCCGGCGGCAAGATGTGGGGCGCCGACGGGCGGCCGAAGGACACCAAGGCGGTCAACCCGGAGTCCACGTTCTCCCGCATCTACCAGGAGATCATCAACTTCTGTAAGACCAACGGACAATTCGACCCGACGACCATGGGCACCGTCCCCAACGTCGGGCTGATGGCGCAGCAGGCCGAGGAATACGGCTCCCACGACAAGACGTTCGAGATCCCCGAAGAAGGGGTCGCCAACATCGTGGACATCGAGACGGGCGAGGTGCTCCTGAGCCAGAACGTCGAGGAAGGCGACATCTGGCGCATGCCGATCGTGCGGGACGAGCCTATCCGCGACTGGGTCAAGCTGGCCGTCAACCGGGCGCGCAACTCCGGAATGCCAGTGCTGTTCTGGCTCGACCCCTACCGGCCCCACGAGAACGAACTGATCACGAAGGTCAAGACGTACCTGAAGGAGCACGACACCGAGGGACTCGACATCCAGATCATGTCCCAGGTGCGTTCCATGCGGTACACGCTCGAGCGCCTGGTCCGCGGGCTGGACACCATCGCCGCCACCGGCAACATCCTGCGCGACTACCTGACCGACCTGTTCCCGATCCTTGAGTTGGGCACCAGCGCCAAGATGCTCTCGATCGTGCCGCTGATGGCCGGCGGCGGGATGTACGAAACCGGGGCGGGTGGTTCGGCGCCCAAGCATGTGCACCAGCTGGTGGAGGAGAACCACCTGCGCTGGGACTCCCTCGGCGAATTCCTGGCGCTGGGTGCGTGTTTCGAGGACATCGGCATCAAAACCGGCAACGAGCGCGCCAAGATTCTGGGCAAGACGCTCGACGCCGCGATCGGCAAACTGCTGGAGAACGACAAGAGCCCGTCCCGCAAGACCGGCGAGCTCGACAACCGGGGCAGCCAGTTCTACCTCGCCATGTACTGGGCCCAGGAACTCGCCGCGCAGGACGACGACGAAGAGTTGAAGAAGCACTTCGCCGCGCTCGCCGAAGCCCTGGCCAAGAACGAAGACACCATCGTCAAGGAACTGAACGCGGTACAGGGTGAAGAGGCCGACATCGGCGGCTACTACTACCCGGACCCGGACAAGACCGCGGCGGTGATGCGGCCCAGCACGACGTTCAACGACGCGCTGGCGGCCGCGCGGGACTAGAGCTAGATGGTCGCGACCCGCAGCGACCGGCTACGCCGCTCTTGCGATCACGACTAGCTAGATGGTCGCGACCCGCCTAGCTAGACGGTCTCCCGGCCGCTAGCCCGCGAGGGCTGGCACGTTGTCTTCGCGGTGCCACAACGACTGTGCTCCGAGCTTGAACTGGTTGAGTTTGTCGATGATGCTCTGACCTTCCGGGGTGTGTCCCCAGATGCTGATGCCCTGGTATGTGGTTGGTTCCCAAGTGGTTTCGTCGACGACGACCGGGTTCCAGCCGACCTCCCATTCGAAGCCGGACGGCGTCACGGCATAGAAGGACAGTTCACGGTCGTTGGTGTGCTGGCCGACACCGAGAGCCATCTCGAAGCCGAGTTCTCTGACCCGCTGATAGGCCGTCGTCATGTCGTCAAGAGCGGCCACCTGGATGTTGCAGTGCTGCACCCGGGTGCGAATCGGGTTGAGCGGCAACCGGTTCACGGCCGCGATCGCCACCGAATGATGGCGCTCATTGACCCGCAGGAAGCGGATCTTGAACTTCAGCCCGTTGATGGTCTCGTCGATGAAATCGGTCAGCCGGGCGTCGAACACGGTCTGGTAGTAGCCGCGCACCTGCTCGGGCTTCTTGCTGGTGAGGGCGACGTGACCCAATCCCGAAGCGCCGGTGACGAATCCACCACGGATGGCGAGCGGCACAGTGCTGGTCCGGGCACGGGTGAAGATCTCCTGATTCAGGCCGTTCGGGCCGGGGAACCGCACCAGGCGTTCGACGCCGCGCAACGCGGCCTCCTCGGCAGTGCCGTCGACTATGGGGACACCGCGGCCGGTGACGCGGGCGACGATGTCGTCGAAGGCACCGTGGTCGTCGACTTCCCAGCCCAGCGCCGTGACGTCCTCGGCGGGTCCGCGCTGCAGCAGGAAGCGGCATTCGTGGTCGTCGAGACGGAACCGCTGAACGTCGGGTAGCGCATCGTCGAGGTGCATGCCGAGGGCCTCGTGCCCGAAGCGGCGCCACTGGCAGAACTTGTTCGTCTCGATGACGAGATAACCGAGATGCACCCGGCCGAATACGTCACGCATGAGCCAACCTCGAATCCGATTGCAGGAACTCGTGAACCAAATCGTTGAACAACTCCGCACGCTCCCATTGCAGCCAGTGGCCGGTGTGGGACGTCATCACCAGTTCCGCGTTGGGCATCATGTTGAGCAGCATCGGTCCACCGGCGGGCCGGTTGACCTTGTCGTCACGTCCCCACAGAACCAATGTCGGTGTCTGCAGATGTCTCAACCGTGCATCTCGCGTCAGGTCCATGCGCCACAGCGTGCGCAGTCCCGACGGCCGGCGCAGCGGAGGACTGGCCACCACCTCGGGGTCGATCGACGCCTCGTAGCGCAGGTCAATCAGCGCGTCCGGCACTGAATCGCTCTCGTAGACAAGATATGTGCGGATGAAGTTCGCCAGCTTCTCCCGGCTCGGGCCATCCCCGCCGTAGTAGGACAGCAGGCTCTTGAGCCCGGCCGTGGGGAGTGCGCGGGTGGTGCCGATTCCGCCGGGTCCCATCAGGACCAGCTTGGCGACCCGGTCGGGGGTGTCCAGGGCGAGCCGCAACGCGGCGGCACCACCATAAGAGTTGCCCACCAGATGCGCTGCCTCAACACCGAGTTGGTCAAGCAGTCCCCGGATCGAATCCGCGAGGGAGCCGAACGGGTCGGACTGGTCCAGCGTTTTGGTGGAGCGACCGTAACCCGGCATGTCCGGAACGATCACCCGGAACCGCCGCGCCAGGGCGTCGATGTTGCGGGCGTAGTTCGTCACACCCGAGGCGCCGGGCCCGCCGCCGTGCAGCAGCACCACCGGCATCCCAGTTCCGATTTCGGCATAGAAGATCGGTTGGCCATCGACGACGACGGTCTGTTCGGCCAGTTCGGTGCTGGTCATGCGGGGACCGCGTTCGTGATCGCTGCCGGGGCGGCGCAGTCCAGACCTAACGGCGGAGGTGGCAGCGTCGCAGCGGAATCTGCTGCCGCGTAGATGAATCCGTCCGGACGAATGATCACGGCAGTGGCCTTGTGCTTGGTGAGCCAGGCCGTCAACGTGGTGTCGCGAACCGGAAGAATCGTGACACCACGCGCTGTCCACGCCTGCGCGCCGGCCGGTAGCGCACCGAGGTGCAGGAGCGTCCAGCGGCCCTGCAGCACGTCGTCGAGGCGCACCTTGGTGCCGGTGTCGTCGCTGACGCGCGGCTGGATGATCTGGCGGCCCTCCGCTTTGTGTCCGGTGGCGGCGAAGAATCCGTCGGGGTAGTAGGCGTCAGGGACCCAGTAGAGCTTCTGGCCCTGCCGTGTGATCGCCGGCACCTTGGTGATCACGCGCAGCACGTGGTTGCGGACGGCCGCGAGCACCTCGTTGTGCTCGGTGATGACGCGGCCCATCAGCACCGCCCGTCTGGTGACCTCGATGACATGCGGCTTGCGTTCTGTCTCATACGAATCCAGCAGCGCCTCGGGCGCTGTGCCCCGCAGCACCGCGGCCATCTTCCAGCACAGATTGGCGACGTCACGCACTCCGGCGGCCATGCCCTGCCCTATCCACGGCGGCATGGCATGCGCGGCGTCACCGGCCAGGAACACGCGGCCCACCCGCCACCGGTCGGCGGTGCGGACGTGGTGGCGATAGATGACGGCACGCAGAACCTCGACGTGCTCGTCGGTGATGCCCTGTTCGTTGAGCACCTTCCAGACGGCCTCGTCGCTGACCAGGTATTCGTCGGTGTCGCCGGGGCGGGCCGGGTACTCCCACCGGTGGTGCCCCAGCGGTGTCGGGCAGTCGACGGTGGGACGAGCGGGGTTGCAGTGAAACCTCAAGCGGTCGTGAGCATCCCACTCCTTGACGACCTTGGTGTCGATGACGACCCACCGCTCGGTGTAGGTCTTGCCCGAGTAGCCGACGCCCAATTGCCCGCGCGTCGGTGAGGAGCCGCCGTCAGCTGCGATCACGTAGGAGGCGCGGATCCGTTTGAAGAGGTCCGAACGGAGATCGGCCAGCATCAACTCGACGTGGTCGCCCTTGTTCACCACCCGCAGGCATTCGTGCTCGAGCAGCAACTCGACGTTGCCGAATCGGGCCACCCCTTCGCGCAGCACCTGATCGACCGCCGGCTGATAGATGAACTGCTGAGGCGGATGGCCGTAACCGTGCCCCGTGATGGTGGTCTCGTAAAAGGGAGCGCCCGCCGCGTCTACGAAGGCCACCGGACGATCGGGCAGCATGTCGTGCTGCAGGCGGTCGGCCAGCCCCACCGACTGCCAGACCCGCATCACTTCCTCGTCGGTCGAGATCGCTCGCGCCCGACTGTAGATATCGGGATCACGTTCGATGACAACGACTTTCAGGCCTTGCCTGCCCAGCAGGTTGGCGGCCGTGGCGCCGACCGGCCCGTACCCGACAATCGCCACGTCGTAGGCCGGTGTTGAAGAGGCCGGTGATCCCGAATCGCTCATCTCTGACTCTCATTCTCTGTGTGTCGACGTCGACACTTGTACCGTAGTGATCCCTACGGTAATGTAATGATCACTACGGAGTCAATACCTCAGGAGTACGAGTGCTCACCGATACCGCCGACGCCCTCTGGATCGCCGCCCGTGATCGCGCGCCGATCCGTCCCCCGACCGAATCCGCGCCCGGACTGGGCGTCGCGGACGCCTACGCGATCCAGCAACTCAATCTGCGGCGCAGCCTGGACGCCGGTGCGGCGCTGGTTGGCCGCAAGATCGGCCTGACCTCTGAGCCCATGCAGACGCTGCTCGGCGTCGACCAACCGGATTTCGGTTTCATCCTCGACGACATGGTGATCACCGGCGGAAGTGTCGACACCTCGCGGTTCTGCAGTCCGCGAGTGGAGCCCGAGATCGCCTTCATGCTGCGCGATCCGCTGCGCGGCCCCGGCGTGACCGTCGCGGACGTCTATGCCGCAACGCATTCCGTCGCCGCGGCGCTCGAGATCGTCGACAGCCGCATCGCGGACTGGCAACTCACCCTCGTCGACACCGTCGCGGACAACGCGAGCTCGGGCGCGGTGGCCATCGGCGAGTGGTTCCCCTGTACCGGCGACCTCTGCCTGCCACAGGTCGTCGCGTCGCTGGTGCTCAACGGCACCGAGATCGGCCGTGGCACCGGCGATGCGGTGATGGGCGACCCCGCTGCAGCCGTCGCCTGGCTGGCCAACGCGCTGGCCGAGTTCGACACCGAGCTCGCGGCAGGCCAATTCGTGATGTCCGGATCGTTCACCACCGCGGCTTTCGTGACACGCGGCGACGTCGCCACCGCGACCATCGACACCCTCGGCACCCTGTCGCTCACCTTCACGTAGAGGAAAATAACTGTGACACAACATGACTGGCCGGTGGCGATCATCGGGTCGGGGAACATTGGCACCGACCTGATGATCAAGATCCTGCGTAGCGACGGCCCGCTTCGAGTGGCCGCCGTGGTCGGCGTCGACCCCGACTCCGACGGATTGGCCCGCGCCCGCAGCTTAGGTGTCCCCACCACCGCCGGCGGGGTGGACGGCCTGCTGTCGATGCCGCAGTTCGGTGATATCCGGCTGGCATTCGATGCCACCTCGGCAGCGGCCCACCGGGCCAACTGGGCCGCGCTACAACCCACGGGGGTGCGCATGCTCGACCTCACCCCGGCCGCCGTCGGCCCTTACTGCGTCCCGGTGGTCAACCTCGACGAGCACCTCGACCTCGGGAACCTGAACATGGTGACGTGCGGCGGCCAGTCGACGGTGCCGATCGTGGCCTCGGTTGCCGCACACGGCGTGGTCTCCTACGCCGAAGTCGTGTCTGCCATCTCGTCGAAGTCCGCAGGCCCCGGGACCCGCGCCAGCATCGACGAATTCATCGAAACCACCTCGGCGGCACTGGTATCCGTCGGAGGGGCGCAACGTAGCAAGACGGTGATGATCCTCAATCCGGCCGACCCGCCGGTGCTGATGCGCAACACCGTCTACTGTCTGGTCGACGGGGATGCCGATCACGGCGCGATCCGGTCGTCGATCGCCGACATGGTGGCACGGGTCAACGCCTACGTGCCCGGCTACCGGCTCACCCAGGGCGTGCAGTTCGAGACCTTCAGTCCCGAAAACCCGTTATATATCCCCGAAACCGGCAAGTTCATCGGCATCCGAGTCACCGTGATGCTGGAAGTCGCTGGCGCCGGAGACTATCTGCCCACCTACGCCGGCAATCTCGACATCATGACGTCGGCCGCGTTGGCCACCGCCGAGCACATCGCCCGCCAAACGGCCGGAGCCACATCATGACTCACCTCTTCATCAGCGACGTGACCCTGCGTGACGGGATGCATGCCGTGCGACATCAGTACACGCTGCGGCAGGCGGTGGCGATCGCCACCGCACTCGACGCCGCGGGCGTCGACTCCATCGAAGTCGCGCACGGCGACGGGTTGGCCGGTTCCAGTTGCGTCTACGGCTTCGGCGCCCACACCGACCTGGAATGGATCGAGGCCGTCGCGACCGCCGTGCGGCGCGCGCGGGTCGCGACCCTGGTGCTGCCCGGCATCGGCAGCGTGCGCAACCTGAAAGACGCGCACCGGGCCGGGGCGACGGTGGTCCGCGTCGCCACCCACTGCACCGAGGCCGACATCTCCGCCCGTCACATCGCCGCCGCGCGCGAACTCGGCATGGACACCGCCGGCTTCCTGATGATGAGCCACCTGACCACGCCGGCCGCGCTGGCCGAACAAGCCAGGTTGATGGAGAGCTACGGCGCCACCTGTGTGTACGTGGTCGATTCCGGCGGCGCGATGACCATGCGCGACGTCGCCGAGCGGGTGCACGCGGTGCGCCAAACTCTCATGGCCACAACCGAAATCGGTATACATGCGCACCACAACCTGTCACTCGGGGTGGCCAACTCGATCGCTGCCGTGGAGCACGGGGCAACGCGGGTCGATGCGTCGTTGACTGGGATGGGTGCCGGCGCGGGCAACGCGCCGCTGGAAGTGTTCGTCGCCGCCGCCGACAAACTGGGCTGGCCGCACGGGTGCGACCTGCACGCACTGCAGGACGCCGCCGACGATCTGGTCCGCCCCCTGCAGGACCGGCCGGTCCGAGTCGATCGCGAGACGTTGACACTCGGGTACGCGGGTGTCTATTCCAGCTTCCTGCGGCACGCCGAGAATGCTTCCGCCCGCTACGGCATCGACGCCCGGACCCTGTTGGAGGAGGCGGGCCGGCGCGGCATGATCGGCGGGCAGGAAGACATGCTGGTGGACATCGCGCTGGACCTCACCGCCGCGGCCTCAGTGGACGATGACCCCGCGGATGTTCCGGCCCTCCCGTAGGTCCTGATAACCCTGGTTGACGTCCTCGAGGCGGTACCTGGTGGTGACGAGTTCGTCGAGCTTGAGCTGCCCGGCATCGTAGAGGCGCAGCAGGCGGACGATGTCGTACTGCGGGTTGGCCGAGCCGAACAGTGAGCCGCGGATCGTCTTCTCGGTCAGGACAAGCATGCCTCCCGAGACGTGGACGGTCGCCTTCGCGGGGTCGGCGAGGCCGACCACGACGACGGTGCCGCCCTTGCCGATCACATCGAACGCAGCCGAGATGACGTCTTCGTCGACGGTGCCGACGGTGACGATGGCCTGGTCAGCGCCCTGGCCCCAGGACAGTTCGTTGATCTTCTCGGCGGCAGCTGCCGCGGTTTCGAAGGCGTGTGTCGCACCGAATTTGACCGCCGTGTCCCGTTTGAACGCTATCGGGTCGACCACCACGATGTACTTGGCTCCGGCGTGCAGGGCCCCCTGGACCGCGTTGATACCGATGCCGCCGATGCCGTAGACCACGGTGATGTCGCCGGGCCGGACATTGCCGGCGTACGCGGCGCTGCCCCACCCCGTCGGCACGCCGCAGCCGACCAGCACCGCGGTCTCCAGCGGCAGCCAGTCGTCGATCTTGACCACCGAATGCTGCGAGATCGTCGCCTTCTTGGCGAAGGTGCCGAGCAGACACATCGCACCGAAATCCGTTCCGCCGCTGTGGAAACGGAACGACCCGTCCGGCATACAACCTTCGAGGATGGTGGCACCCATATCGCACAGACTCTGCCTGCCGGTCGAGCAGTACCGGCAGTGGCCGCAGCTGGGGATGAAGCTGCAGACGACGTGGTCACCGGGTTTCACCTTCGTCACGCCGGGGCCGACGTCCTCGATGATGCCGGCGCCCTCGTGGCCGCCGACGATCGGGAAGCGCGGCGGCAGGTCGCCGTCGGTGAGGTGCAGGTCGGAGTGACACAGCCCGGCCGCGGTGTAGTTGATCAGGACTTCGCCCTCTTTCGGGCCGTCCAGGTCGAGTTCCATCAGTTCGAATGGCCGGCCCGCTTCGATGAGGACCGCGGCTGTTGTCTTCATCAGTCGACGTTAACGCGCGAACTGCGTGGTTGGCGATGCCGCGAACGGGTTGGCGGAGTCGGTGGTGTAGACCACTGGTATGGCCCTGTTTGATATCTCCGAGCGCGCCCAGCAGTACCAGTCGGACCTGCTCGAATTCATGGATTCGCACGTCTACCCGTCCGAGGACGTCTATGACGAACAGATGCGGGAAGCGGGCGACCCGCACTTCCACCCGCCGATCCTCGAAGATCTCAAGACCGAGGCGCGAAAGCGTGGCCTGTGGAACCTGTTTCACCCGCATCCCGAGTGGGGGCCGGGATTGACCAATCTCGAGTACGCACCACTGGCCGAGATCATGGGCCACAGCCACCTCGCCTCGGAAGCGTGCAACTGCAGCGCCCCGGACACCGGCAACATGGAGGTGCTGACCCTGTTCGGCACCGACGAGCACAAGGAGCGTTACCTCAAGCCCCTGCTGGACGGCAAGATCCGCTCGGCGTTCGCGATGACCGAGCCGGCGGTCGCCAGCTCGGATGCCACCAACGTGGAGATGTCGATGGTCCGCGACGGTGACGACTATGTCCTGAACGGACGAAAATGGTTTGCCTCCAACGGAATGCACCGTAATTGCAAGGTGCTGATCGTGATGGGCAAGACCGATCCGGACGCGGCGCCGCACCGGCAGCAGTCGATGATGGTGGTGCCGATCGACGCTGCGGGCATCACGGTCCGGCGCAATCTGTCGGTCTTCGGCTACCAGGACCGCGAGGGCCACGCGGAGATCGACTTCGAGGACGTGCGGGTGCCGTCGAAGGACGTGCTCAAGGGCGAGGGAGAGGGCTTCGCAATCAGCCAGGCCCGGTTGGGCCCGGGCCGCATCCACCACTGCATGCGCGCCATCGGGATGGCCGAGCGGGCGCTGGAGTTGTTGTGCCGGCGAGCGGAGTCGCGGGTCACCTTCGGCAAACCCATCAGTGCCAACGCCAACATCCGTGACTGGATCGCCGAGTCCCGCATCGACATCGAGATGATCCGGCTCCTCACCATGAAGGCCGCATACCTGATGGACACGGTGGGCAATAAGGCGGCCCGCACGGAGATCGCGGCCATCAAGGTGGCGGCACCGAACATCGCGCTCAAGATCGTCGACCGGGCCATCCAGGTGCACGGCGGCGGCGGCGTCACCGACGACTTCCCGCTGGCCATGGCGTGGGCGCATCTGCGCACGCTGCGACTGGCCGACGGCCCCGACGAAGTACACAAGCGGGCCATCGCCAGTCAGGAACTGCGCAAGTACCGGGAAGCCACTCCGAAGTGACGGTGACCGGCCTGGACCCGGACGCGGTGGCGCGCTGGCTCACCGAACTCGGCGTCGAGTTCGAGTCACCGTTGCAGTTCCAGCGGATCGGGCTCGGTCAGTCGAATCTGACGTACCGGGTCAGCGACGCGGCGGGTCGCGCCTGGGTGTTGCGCCGCCCGCCACTGGGTCATCTACTGGCCTCGGCGCACGACGTGCTGCGGGAAGCCCGCATCATCGCCGCCTTGGCGGAAACCCCGGTGCCGGTACCTCAAATCCTCTCCACGACAACGGATTCTGAGTTCTGCGAGGTGCCGCTGGTGTTGATGGAGTTCGTCGACGGCCTGGTGGTCGACACCATGGGGGTCGCCGAAGCGCTGACACCGCGGCAACGCCATCAGATCGCCGTCGACCTGCCGCGCACCCTGGCCAAGATTCACGCGGTCGACCTCGATGAGGTGGGCCTGGCGGACCTGGCCAGCCACAAGCCGTACGCGCATCGTCAGCTCAAACGCTGGGCGGGACAGTGGGAGCTCTCGAAGACCCGTGAATTGCCCGAGCTGGACGACCTCACCCGCCGGTTGGCTGCCGCCGTGCCCGAGCAGCGCGAAGTCAGCCTGGTGCACGGTGATTTTCACCTGCGCAACCTGATCACGTCACCGGAGACCGGCGAGATAGTGGCAACGCTGGACTGGGAACTGTCCACGCTGGGCGATCCGCTGGCCGACATGGGCAGTCTGCTCACCTACTGGGCCGAGCCGGGTGAGGCGCTCAGCGGTGACTACGCGCCGTCGACATTGGAAGGCTTTCCGGACCGGGCGGAAATGACCCGGCTGTACCTGGACGAGACGGGTCGCGACGCCGCCGCGCTGCAGTACTGGCATGCACTGGGACTGTGGAAGCTGGCCATCATCGCCGAAGGCGTGATGCGGCGGGCGATGGACGAACCACAGAACAAGGCCTCAGCCGGAACTCCCGTCGTCGCCTGGATCGATGCACGGGTGCAGATGGCACGCGAAATCGCGGACGCGGCCGGGATTTAACCCCGCCGCGGAGCTCGGCCGACGAGATACCAGGTGTGCATCACGCCCTTGCCTTTGACGTCGATGTCACCGCGCTCCTCGAACACGAATCGGTCCTTGAGCCGGTCGTACACGTCCTGGGGCACCTGAATACGGCCCTCGACGTCGGTGGTCTCCATCCGCGCCGCGACATTGACGGCATCGCCCCACACGTCGTAGAAGAATTTGCGCGCACCGACGACTCCGGCGACCACGGGACCGACTGCCACACCGATCCGCAGCGGAACCGCCCGGCCCCGTGGATCTTTCAGACCGGCGACCGCCTGTGCCATGTCCAACGCGAGCTGAGCCAGCGCCTCCAGGTGGTCCGGACGCGGATCCGGCACCCCGCTGACGACCATGTACGAATCACCACTGGTCTTGATCTTCTCCAAGCCGTGGCGGTCGACCAGGGCATCCAGTTGGGTGTAGAGCTGATCAAGGAACCGGACCAGGTCGGTGGGTGCGGTGTCGCTCGCCCGACTCGTGAAACCCGCGATGTCGGCGAACAGCACGGAGGCGTCTTCGTACTTGTCGGCGATGACGGGCCGGGACGGATCCTTCAACCGCTCAGCGATTTTCGTGGGAAGTATGTTGGCGAGCAATGACTCGGACCGGTGGTATTCGGCTTCGATCACCCGCTCGGCGCGGGTGATTTCGCGCAGCGCCGACCATACGATCGCCATCACCATGATCCAGGAGGTGGCCACCGAGACGACGTAGCCGAAGGTGTAGGCCCAATCTGGTTGCACGCCCGTCTTTTCGGGCACCGTCAGCTGCAGCACCACCGTCAGAACCGCACCCACCCCGGCCATCAACGACGCCAGCACGATGTGGTCGATGCCGAGGACCAGCAGGGCGATCGTTGCACCCACCAGGTAATAGAACTGGATCCCGGTTCCGGTACCGATGCGCAGACACAGGACGGTGATCAACACGTACGCCGCGACGATGAAAACCATTGGGGCGAGCAGAACCCCGTAGCGGTACAGCAACGGGATCGCCAAGTAGACGACGGTGCTGACGGCGCTGAGCACGACGATGGGCATGCCGTCATGCCCGACGAAGAGGGCGAGCAAGGTGTAGAAGGCGCTGACGACGGCGCCGATCCGGGTGGACCTGACCAGCACCCGCTTTTGGCGGGTAACGCTTTTGGGATACGTCACATTGCGTGGTGGGAGGCGGCGGCGTCGACTCGTGACCGGCACCGCCGCCGCTGACTGCGCTTCGAGCGCCATGCGTGCAGAATAGCCCGGGGCAGGCGGATCAGCGCGCGACTTCGCGGTGACCCGCATCGAGTCGACGGGTCCAGCCGCGGGTATCGAGGTATTCGAGTAGTGGAATTGCAACCCGCCGCGTGGTGTTAAGCGCTTGGCGCGCTTGGCTTGTGGTGAAGGGCTGCTCAAGCGTGGCCAGGGTGCGCATGGCCAGCGCGGGCGCGTTCGGCAACAACACCACGCCGTCGCGCAACCGCAACACCCGCCCGGCGCGCTCGGCGGCGGCCAGTTCGCGGGTGCCCAGTTTCAGCGCCTGCAGTTCGTAGGCTTCCGGCGCTCCGAACGGCTCCGCCCCCAACTTGGTCTCCAACTCGCGTATCGCCGCTTCGGCCGGGCCGAGCCGGTGCCGCGCACCAGGTAGCCGGATCACGCCGCCCTGCTGCTCGAGCCCGGCTGCACGAGCGACGTCGTCGAGCAGCGCTTCGTCGGGCAGCGCCAGCAGATCGCGGGCCGCACCCCGAGACAGACCGTCAGCCAATGGATCTCGTGCGGCCAAGTCGTCGACCGCGGCCCGCAGCCGCCGCTGCCAGGTCTCGTGCGTCGGGCCGTGCACCCACCAGCCGTCGACGACGAGGACCTGTGCGGGCACGGTGTGCGGCAGCAACCCGAGCCGGCGCAGGTGAGTTTCCCGCACAGCTCCCCGGCGCGCGACCTCGGCCTCGACGTCACCGCCGGGCTCCGACAGCGCCAATACCGCTGCGCGGCGGCCGCTGTCGCCGCGCCGGCGCAGCGCGGGAGGTTCGGCATCGAGCACCTCGGCGCCGCCGAGGATCCGCACGCTTCCCGGGTCGCGCAGCACCAGCCGGTCGCCGAACACCAACGGCAGCCTCCGGTCGAGAGTGAGCCGGCCGTGGTCGTCATCGAAGGGTCGCAACCGCACCGGCACGGCCGCCGTGCCGACATGAGCGACGAGATGCGTCGGGGCTGCACTCCACGGGTCACCGGAGGTGCGACGCACGTCCAGGAGCCGGGTGTCCGGCCACGCGTCCGGGGTGAGCAGGGCGTCGCCGCGTCTTATGTCTTCGCGTGGGACGCCGCGCAGGTTCAGCGCCACCCGCGAGACCGGTCCGAGCGAGGGGTACGGCTGACCGCAGCTCTGCAGTCCGCGAACGGTCGCCGGCCGGGTGCGCGACGCACCGAGCAGCTCCAGCCGATCGCCGACGGCCAGCGTCCCGGCGGGCAACGTGCCGGTCACCACCGTGCCGGCGCCGGTGATGGTGAAGGAACGGTCGACCCACAGCCGCACCCGGGCATCCGCTTCGGGCGCCGGCACCTGCGCCAGCACGCGGTCCAGGGCAGCCCGGAATTCAGCGAGCCCGCTGCCCTCGACGGCCGACACGATGACGCCCGGTGCGCCGCGCAGGCCGGTTGCGGCCAACTCGGCGCGGGCCTGGGTGAGCACCTCGGCGCCGCGCTCCGGGGCCCGGTCGGCGCGGGTGATCACGATGAGGCCGTGTTGAATGCCCAGTGCCGCAACGGCGTCGCGATGGTCGTCGGACTGTGCCTGCCAGCCCTCGTCGGCGGCCACCACGAAGCACACCACCGGTGCGGGCCCGAGGCCGGCCAGCGTGTTGCCCAGAAAGCGTTGGTGGCCCGGCACATCGACGAAGGCGACCTTGCGGCCGGACGTCAGGGTGGTCCAGGCGAAGCCGAGGTCGATGGTCAGACCGCGACGCCGCTCCTCCTCCCAGCGGTCGGGCTCCATGCCGGTGAGCGCGTGGATGAGCGTGCTCTTGCCGTGGTCGACGTGGCCTGCGGTGGCCACGACATGAGTGCTCAGGACTGTCCATCCAGGGCCGCGCGCACCGCGTCCAGCAGGCGGTCGTCGTCGTCCTCGGGAATGCAGCGCAGATCCAGCAGGCAGGCGCCGTCGTGCACGCGGGGCAGCACCGCGGGCCGGCCGGCCCGCAGCGTGGCGGCCACCGACTCCGGCAGGCGGACCGCCCACCCGGGGAGCGGCACGCCGGGCGCACCTCCGCCGCCGACGCGGCCGTCGTGGGCGACGACCGTAGCGCCGACCGACTCGGCCAGGCGTTCTGCCCGGATACGCAACCGGTCGCGGTCTGCATGCAGCGCCACGGTCACCGGTGAGCTGCCCGAGCAGACCGTCGCCTCGAGCGCGGCCAGGGTCAGCTTGTCGGCACGGACCGCCCGGGCCAGTGGATGCCGCGCCAGTGTGGTGATCAGTTCGGCGCGGCCCAGGATGATGCCGGCCTGCGGTCCCCCGAGCAGTTTGTCGCCACTCGCGATGACGAGGTCGGCGCCCTCGCCCAGCGCGGTGGCGGCGCCGGGTTCGTCGGGCAGCGCCGGGTCCGGCTGGAGCAGGCCACTGCCCAGGTCGGCGATCAGCGGGATGTTGCTGCCCGTGGTCAGGGGCGCGAGTTCAGTGAGGGTTGCGGCTGCGGTGAAGCCTTCCACCCGGAAGTTGCTCTGGTGCACCTTGAGCACGCAGCCGGTATCCGGGCCGAGCGCCGCCTCGTAGTCCTTCAGATGGGTGCGGTTCGTGGTGCCGACTTCGCGCAGTCGAGCGCCCGTCGACGCGATCAGGTCGGGCAGCCGAAAACCGGCGCCGATCTCGATCAGCTCGCCGCGGCTGATGATGACTTCGCTGCCGGCCGCCAGGGCGGTGGTCGCCAGTACCAGCGCGGCGGCGCCGTTGTTGACGACGAGGGCGTCCCCGGCCGCCGGGCACGCGTCGAGCAGCGCTTGCCGGACCGCGACGCCGCGCTTGGAGCGGGTGCCGGTGGTGAGGTCGAGTTCGACGTCGACGTAGCCGCTGGCCGCGATCAGCGCTTCGACCGCGGCCGCGGCCAGCGGAGCGCGGCCGAGATTGGTGTGCACGACGACGCCGGTGGCGTTCAGCACCGGGTGCAACGAGGTGGCGGCCTGGGCGGCCAAGGCCGTCTCGAGCGCTTCCGGCACCCGGTCCGGCGCCAGGTCACCGTGCCGGGCCCGTTGCTGGGTCTCACGAATCGTTGCGCGAACAGCCTTGTCGCCCAGCCTTTTTCGCTGGAGCAGCACAGCCGGGCGGGCCAGCAACTGATCCGTGCGGGGAATCAGCCGTCGCGGGTCGACCTGCGTCACGTGACCTCTCTTGGTGGCATCCGCTTTTATGGGCAGGTGCGGAGGCGGACGGGAATCGAACCCGCCAGACCGAGATGCTCGATCTCACCGGTTTTGAAGACCGGGGGGACCACCAGGAACCCAAACGCCTCCATGGGTAAACGTACCCGTGCCACGCTTGCCGCCGGTCCACGAGCGTGCGGCAGGCCGCACACTCGGCTACCAGCGTGCGGCTGGCCGCACACTCGGCGCGCTCCGTAGGCTCGAACCATGACGCGGCTGACCGGCTACGCGCATGGCGGCGGCTGTGCCTGCAAGATCCCACCTGGCGAGCTGGAAGAGGCGGTACGCGGGCTCACCGGCCAAACGGGCCCCGACGTCCTGGTGGGCCTCGATGACGGCGATGACGCCGCCGCTGTCCGGGTCGGCGATCTGGCGGTGCTGTCCACCGCGGACTTCTTCACCCCGGTCGTCGACGACGCCTACGACTGGGGACGCATCGCCGCCGCCAACGCACTGTCGGACATCTACGCGATGGGCGGGCGCCCGGTGGTCGCCATCAATCTCGTCGGCTGGCCGCGCGACGTGTTGCCGCTGGAGCTGATGACCGAAGTGTTGCGGGGCGGGCTGGCGGTAGCGGCGCAGGCCGAGTGCCCGGTGATCGGCGGCCACTCCATCGACGATCCGGAACCGAAATACGGGATGGCGGTCACCGGCGTGGCCGACCCCGCGCGGTTGCTCCGCAATGACGCCGCCAAGCCGGGGCTGCCGCTCACCCTCACCAAACCGCTGGGCGTGGGCCTGCTCAACAACCGGCACAAGCAGACCGGTGAGGTCTACCAGGAAGCCGTCGACATCATGACCCGGCTCAACCGCGACGCATCGGAGGCGGCACTGCGGGCCGGCGCCGAAGCGGCCACCGACGTCACCGGTTTCGGCCTGCTGGGACATCTGCACAAGATGTGCCGCGCTTCCGGCGTCCGCGCGGTCATCCACCGCGCCGCGGTACCGGTGATCGAGGCAGCCCGCGCGGCCCTGAACGATGGGTTCGTCTCCGGCGGCACCCACCGCAATCTGGACTGGGTGCGACCCCACCTCGAATTCGCAAGCGGGGTAACCGAAGACGACCTTTTGTTGCTGGCCGACGCGCAGACCTCCGGCGGGCTGCTGGTGGTCGGCGAGCTACCCGGCTACCCGGTCATCGGGCACACTGCGGCGGGCAGCGGCATTGAAATTCGTTAAGCCGCTTAACCAGCAGTGGTGATCGAGTCGTCGGTGATCCCGGCCGCCCGGCGCGCGGCCAGCCTGCGTCGCTGTGGCTCGATCGTGTAGCGGGGATCGCGCGCCGATTCCTTGCCCGCTTCGAAGAAGCCGAACCGCAGCATCGCCGACGCCATCAACAGGGCCGCGCCCGACAGGGCCGCGACGTCGCGGCGACCCCCGCCCAGCAGTGCGCCCAAACCTCCCGCGGCAGCAAGAATTTCGCTCCACTGCAGCAACTTGCCGGGGGTCCCGTGGTGTAACGGTTCTCGGGTCACCGGGTCCATCCGGTATTCGGTGACCCTGGCGGAGATCAGATCACTGACCGCGCCCATGACTGCCAGCTTGCGGGCAGGACCGGCTTCGGCGACCGGTGTGGTGATCATCGCCAGCCCTGACGCGGCCAGGCTCGCCGAGCTGACGAAGACAAATGGCAGGTCCTTATAGGCGGCGTTCCACGTCGGGGTTGCCGTGTCGCACAACAACACCGCGGTGTAGACCGCCAGCGGCGGCGCGAAGAGCGCGGCCTCCAGACCGGCCGGTCCCTCGACGGCGCGCAGCACCGGGCGCAGCGGGCCGAGCGGCAACCGCTCACCCGTCATCCGGTCGACCTCGGCCGCCGCGGCGACGCCGATACCCGCGCTGAAGAAGCTGAGTATCCACGAGCCCACGCTCATCGGCGACGTCAGCTTGAAGGTGCGCAGCATGTTGACGAAGCGCTCGGGCCGGCCCAGATCCTTGACCAGTGCGACCGCGCCCAGCATGACCGCCCCCAAAGCGGCGAGCCGGGTGTTGCGGCGCAACACCTTTCGCCCGGTGAGCTGAGCGCCGGCGGCCAGCAGACCGGACCCGCCGGCCACCCCACCGAGAAACAGATACGCGCCGACCTCGTGACCCCACGGTGCCGGCTTGACCACCGGACGTCCGTAATACGAGGAGAATTCCGCGTCCGGCACCATCAACGACTCGTCGCGCCGGCGCCGCTTGCCGTCCCCCCGCCGACGCTTGCCACCCGAGCCAGCGGGTGGGCGCAGGCTGTCGTACTCCGAGGTGCTCATCGGGACCGCCAAAAAGCCAGTGCCCCAGCGGCGAACATTCCCGCGGCGGCCACCCCGGCCCGCTTGAACATCTGCATCAGGTCCGCGGTCGGCACCCTCGGGTCAGGGGGCAGCCCGTACACCTCGGGCTCGTCGAGGAGCAGGAAGACCGATCCGGTGCCGCCGACGCCGTCATGCTCGTTGACCCCGTACAGGCGGGCCTCGGTGAGTCCCGTGGCGTGCAGTTGCGCGACCCGGGCGCGGGCCTGGGCGACGAGGTCGTCGTGGTCGCCGAACTTGATCGACGTCGTCGGGCAGGTCTGTGCGCAGGCCGGAGTCTGGTCCTCGAGCAGCCGGTCGTAGCAGAGCGTGCACTTCTGGGCCACCCCGGTGACGAACTCGTGTTCCGGGCGCTCGGACCGTTTGGCCGGAGTGGCGTAGGTTCCGTCGCTGCGCCGTTCGACGACGCCGAACGGGCACCCGGCCACGCAGGTGCCACAGCCGTTGCAGACGTCGTCCTGCACCACGACGGTGCCGAACTCGGTGCGGAACAACGCGCCCGTCGGGCAGACGTCGAGGCAACCGGCATGGGTGCAGTGCTTGCAGACATCCGAGGCCATCAGCCAGCGGAACTCCGGGGTGTCCGGCGGCGTGATGTCCACGGAGTCGGGGGCACCGCCCACGGACGGCATGCCCAGACTCACCAGCGCGCGGCCGGATTCGCGGGCTTCCTCGATGCGGTCGCGGTCCTGCTCGATGAACGCCACGTGCCGCCAGGTGCTGGCTCCCAGCTGCCCGGTGTTGTCGTAGGACGACCCGAGAATTTCCAGGTCACCGTCGCGCGGATTGCGGTTCCACTCCTTGCAGGCCACCTCGCAGGCCTTACAACCGATGCAGATCGAGGTGTCGGTGAAGAATCCTTTGCGCGGCTTGGAATCCGGCCACCCCGCGTCCTCGGCCGGACCGGTCGATTCGACCAGCTGCGCCATCAGCCCTCCCGTCGCGGGTTTGGTGGTTCGGATGTCGTCACCCGGATATTGTCCGTCTCGACGGTTACCCCCGCACGCGACTGATATTCCTCGATGAGCCGCAGCAGCGCCTCACCCTGCGGCCGCCGGCCCGGACGGATGTCGCACGAGCCGGCCTTGGACTCCTGGATCTGCACGTTCGGGTCCAAAGCTACCCCCAGCAGGTCGTTGGCCGCGTCGCCACTGACCACAGCGTCAGAGCCCACGCCCCAGTGATACGGCAGCCCGATCTGGTGGATGGTGTGCCCCCCGATCACCAGCGGCCGCATCCGCTCGGTGACGAGCACCTTGGCCTCGATCGCCGCCCGCGGGGAGACGATCGTCGCCCAGCCGTAGGGCTCCAGGCCACGTTCGGCGGCCAGCTCCGGTGAGACCTCGCAGAACATCTCCGGTTGCAGCTCGGCCAGGTATGGCAGCCAGCGGCTCATCCCGCCCGCGGTGTGGTGTTCGGTGAGCCGATAGGTGGTGAACACGTAGGGGTAGACGTCACCGCCGGGCTCACCCGCACTCGGTGCCCACAGATTGTCCTTGCGCGGGAACATGATTCGCGACGGGTTCTGCTGCTGCGGGTACAGCGCGTTGGCCACCGGCGATTCCTGCGGCTCGTAGTGGGTGGGCAGCGGGCCGTCGACAAGGCCCTTGGGCGCGAACAGCCAGGCCTTCCCGTCGGCCTGCATGATGAACGGGTCGTCGCCCGCGAGCCCGTCCGGTCCGCCCACGTCGGGATCCGGCCGGGTGTCAGGTGCGCGGTCGACGGGGAAGTCGGGCACGTCATCCCCGACCCAGCGTTGCTGCTGGGGGTCCCACCAGATGTAGCGCTTGCGCTCGCTCCACGGTTTGCCGTCCGGGTCGGCCGAGGCGCGGTTGTACAGGATGCGGCGGTCGGCGGGCCAGGCCCAGCCCCATTCCGACTGGCTCGGGCTCGGGCCGCCGAGCGGTGCCCGGCGAGCGGCCTGGTTGACGCCCTCGGCGTAGACGCCCGAGTAGATCCAGCAGCCGCAGGATGTCGATCCGTCGGCACCGAGTTCGGTGTAACCCGGCACCAACTGACCTGCCTTCGGCCCGGTGAGGTACCGCCCGCTGATCTCGGCCAGTACCGCGGTGGCGTCCGGTTCGCCATGTTCGTCGGTGGGGTAGTCCCAGGTCAGATCCAGCAGCGGGCGGTCGCGCTCGTCGGTCGACCCGGCCAGGCGCTGCCGGATGCGCTTGCCCAGTTCGATGAAGAACTGCAGTTCGCTCTGGCAGTCTCCGGGCGGTTGGACGGCTTGATGCCGCCACTGCACGAGGCGTTGGGTCTGGGTGAACGAGCCGGCCTTCTCGACGTGTGTGGCGGCGGGGAAGAAGAACACCTCGGTGTCGATCTCTTCGGTTTTGAGTTCGCCGGAGGCGATCTCGGGCCCGTCCTTCCAGAAGGTGGCCGACTCGATCATGTTGAGGTCACGCACGACCAGCCACTTCAGGTGTGACATGCCCATTCGCTGCATCCGGCCGTGCGCCGAGCCGACGGCCGGGTTCTGGCCGAGCAGGAAGTAGCCGTCGACTTCGTCTTCGAGCATCGACATCACCGTCTGGTAGGTGCCGTGTGGGCCGGACAGTCGCGGCAGGTAGTCGAAGGCCCAGTCGTTGTCCTCCCGGGCGGCGTCGCCCCACCAGGCCTTGAGCAGGCTGATCAGGTAGGCGTCGGCGTCCGCCCAGAACCCTTTCTGATTCTTCGGGCCGACCGCTTTGATGTACTCCTGGTACGTGTCGTGTACGCCGGCCTTGGGCATCGACAGGTAGCCGGGCAGCAGGTTGAACAGCGTCGGGATGTCGGTGGAACCCTGGATGGTGGCGTGCCCCCGCAGCGCCATGATCCCGCCGCCGGGACGTCCCACGTTGCCCAGCAGCAGCTGCAGAATCGTTGCGGTGCGGATGAATTGGGCTCCGAGCGTGTGCTGGGTCCAGCCCACGGCGTAGGCGAAGCAGGTGGTGCGCTCGCGACCGGAGTTCTCGGTCACGGCACGGGCCAGGTAGTCGAAGTCCTCGATGCTGATACCGCAGACGTCGCGCACCATCTCCGGGGTGTAGCGGGCGTAGTGCCGCTTGACGATCTGAAACACCGAGCGAGGGTGCTGCAGGGTCTCGTCACGCTGGACACGGGCATGCGGCAACGGCGGGCCGCCACTGCCGTGCACGTCGCCGGCGGCGCGGGCCGAGGCGCTGGCCCCGTGTTCGGGGTCCGGCGCGTCCTCCTGGCCCGCGTACGCCCAGGTGGTGACGTCGTACTGTCCGGTTTCCGGGTCGAAGCCGGAGAACAAACCGCCCAAATCCTCGCTGTCCCGGTAATTCTCGTTGATCAGGGTGGCCGCGTTGGTGTAGGCCAGCACGTACTCCCTGAACCAGAGATCCTGGGCGATGACGTAATTGATCAGTGCGCCGAGCAGCACCACGTCGGAGCCGGCCCGGATCGGGATGTGTTTGTTGGACACGGCCGAGGTACGGGTGAAGCGCGGATCGACGTGAATAAGCTTGGCGCCCCGCGCTTTAGCCTCTTCCACCCATTGGAATCCGACGGGGTGGCACTCGGCCATGTTCGAACCCTGGATGACGATGCAGTCCGCATTGGCCATGTCTTGCAGTGATTGGGTGGCGCCGCCGCGCCCGAAGGAGGTTCCCAGACCGGGAACCGTGGCGGAGTGTCAAATACGGGCTTGGTTCTCGATCTGGATGGCGCCCGCGGCGGTGAAGAGCTTCTTGATGATGTAGTTCTCTTCGTTGTCCAGCGTGGCGCCACCGAGTGCAGCGATCTTCATGGTGCGCCGCAGTGGATGACCGTGCTTGTCGATGTCCTGCCAGGCGTGCCGGCGGGCTTCGACGAACCGGTCGGCGACCATGTCGATGGCTCGATCGAGCTCCAGCGGTTCCCATTCGGTGGCGCCGGGCGCGCGGTAGAGCACCTTCATCTGCCGGCCCGGGTTGTTGACGAGTTGCTCGCTGGCCGACCCCTTGGGGCACAACCGTCCGCGGGAGATCGGCGAATCGGGGTCACCCTCGATCTGCACGACCTTCTCGTCCTTGACGTAGACCTTCTGCCCGCAACCGACCGCGCAGTACGGGCAGATGCTCTGCACCACCCGGTCGGCGGTGGTGGTGCGCGGGGTGATGGCGCGGGTGTGCTGGGAGGTGACCGCCGGACCGCGGCCGAGCCCGTCCCCGGACCGCAACTGCCGGACGACGGGCCATTCCAGGAAGAGTCGGGTGAGTCCCATGACCACAACACTAGTGCGGACGCGACACTCGGGCGCGGCTCAGCGCAAGTGTGCGCATATCGGCTCCTGGGCGGAGTTACCGCACGGCCAATTCGAGGCGGTCGAGACGCCGCACCAGGATGCTCGGCAACCATTCCCCTACGTCGGCCGCGTCGATCCAGGAGGTGCGTTCCAGCAACATTCGGAGGACGATCTGAGCTTCCAGTCGCGCCAGCGCGGCACCTATGCAGAAGTGCGCGCCTTTCCCGAACGTGACGTGGCCACGGGCGCCGCTGCGGTCCAGGCGAAAATCGTTCGGCGCATCGAAGTGTCGGGGATCCCGATTGGCCGCGCCCCATAGCAACAACAAGTGGGAATTCGGCGGTAGCGCAACGCCGTCCAGCGTCGTGTCGCGCCACACGTGTCGGTAGTGACCGCGAAACGGCGGCTCGTAGCGCAGCACTTCCTCGATTAACGCGGTCAACAATTCGGGACGCTCGCGCAGCCGCCGCTGAATCTCGGGCCGGTCAACGAGAATCCACGCCGCGCTGCCCAGCAGCGAGGCGGTCGATTCACCCGCGGCGCTGAACAACGTGAGCATGATGCCCATCGCGACGGTTTGATCCACCTCTCCGGAGGCGCAGCGGGCCGCCATATCCTGAATCAGGCCGGATTCCGCCGCCGTGTCGGCCTTTTCGAAATGTTCGAGAACGTACCCGGCAAGTTCGAAGGCCGCGGCGCCGGCCGCTTCGAGTTGAGCCTGCGACACGACGCCGTCGAGCAGCGTCGTGGTAGCGAAGCCGAGCCGAATCAACTTCGCTACGTCGCGATCCGGCAGACCGAGCAGTTGGGTGACAACCATCATCGGCAGCCGGTTCGCCACCGCGCTCATCCACTCGATCCGCCCCTCGAGCAGCGCCTCGTCCCAGAGGTGAACCGCGGTTTGCGTGGCGAACTGCTCGATGATCCGAACCCGCTTGGCGGAAAGGTGCGGCAGCAATATTTTTCGGTGCGCGGCATGCGCCGGATCGTCCGCGGTGGCCAGTGCGTGATTCGGGCTGCCCGCCTCGATCATCGGGAACGGGGTGACCGTTCCGTCCTCGTGATAAACCATGGTCGCGCTCAGATTGGACGAGAAATCCTCGACCCGGTTGACGGCGTCGATCAGCGCATCCCAGCCGAATACGGCATAGAACTCGGAATCGCCGATGCGGTGCACCGGGGATTGCGCCCGCATCCGGTCGTACATCGGGTAGGGGTTCTGCAACGTTTCGGCGCCGAAGAAGTCGATTGGATCGGCTACGGGAGTCACAATGTCAGGCTGAATGCGGCCTCACCAGGGGGTCAATAGGCAGCGGAGAAGTTGATGAGCGTCCGGTGGCCCACCCGGTGACGATCAATTCGCTTGCGAGGCATGACGAGCCGTTTATGATGAGAAAATCGGGCAATTGTGTCTCACACTGCGAAAAAGTGACTGCGATTTGCCATGGCCGCAGAGGAGGCTCATATGCCCCGTCACGATTGGTTGTTGGGCCGGGATCGCCACGACGAGGCCGCCGATCGCATTTACGCGGCCGCCGCCGACCTGATCTCCCATGTCGGCTACGAGGCCTTCACCATTGAGTCCCTGGCTGAGCGCGTGCACTGTTCGCCCGCGACGATCTATCGGCGCGCGGGCGGTAAAGCGGCCATCCGGGACGCCGTCGTCCGCATCCACGCGAACCGCATCCTCGAGACGGTGCGTCTGACCATCAAAGACCTCGCCGGCCCGGAGCGGGTCGTCACCGCCACCATCGTCGCCTTGCAATGCATGCGTGCCGATCCCCTGGTTCACGCCATGCAGTCGACGAACTTGGTGCCCGGTAGCGAATGGCTGACCAAGTCACCTGTCGTCGCCGGCTTTGCAGCTGAGATGCTTGGCGAAGACGACCCGTTGGCTGCTCAATGGCTGATCCGCGTCTTCCTGGCGTTGTGGTGCTGGCCGCTCGGTGAGTCTGCGGCCGAACGCGCCATCGTGGAGCGCTATCTCGGAGCGTCTTACCTCAACCGGCCCTGACAGCGGCCACCGTCTCGTGCACGGCCTGCCGCCAAACCGCGACGAGATGGTGCAGCATCGGCTCATTGCGCCCGAAAAGCACCTCAGGCACTCCACCTTCGAGGCCACGCTGACACGCCTCTGCCATCGGAAAGTCCTGATTGCACAGCACGTTACACACCGCGTCCATGGACATCCGGTACCACTCGCGTTCCTGGTCGGTGGTGATGGGCGATGGCGCGCCATACGTCATGTGGATGACGCATTCACCCGGCGCGCGACCGGGGTACACCCGCAGCATCTGGTAGGAGGCCGGCGCCTCTATCAGCACGCAACTCGGGAACAGGCCATAGACGACGGTGCCGAAAAACTGCTCGGGCCAGTCCGATTCGGGTGAGTCCCGGAAGTTGGCGATGCCGCGGAACGGAAATGCCCACCGATTGTGGCGCCCATAGACGTCGCACACCGAATTGTTGGTCGCGATTGGGTCCAGGGTGTCGGGGTGGACGTACGGGAAGTGATAGCCCTCGAAGTTCACACCGACGGCGAGTTTCCAGTTTGCGGCGATCACGAAGCGCCTGGTCTCGGCGTGCTGCCGGACATCAAAATCGTAGTGGCTCAGCGGCTCCGCAATCTCACCGAGCGCGCGTGTGACATCCACGTCCGGGTTGAGGCCTACGACAAGGAGTCCCGCCTCGTCGCTGATCGGCAGCGGCGTCAGTCCCCGTCCGTCGAGAGCGCCGGCGAACATCCTGCGCGCGGGTGCTCCTACCAGTCGGCCGTCCAGCCCGTATGACCAGTTGTGATAGGGGCAGGTGAACATCTTTGTGGTCCCGCAGTCAGCGGCGACTTGCGCGCCGCGGTGGGCGCACCCGTTGACGAAGGCGCGCACCAGGTCGTCTTTGCCACGGACCACCAAGACCGGCACGCCCATAACGTCTTTCGTCGTGAAACTCCCCGGCGCCGCGACTTCACCGGCCCAGCCGATGACATGGGGCACCCGGCGCAACGTGGCGAGTTCACGGTCGAACCATTCGGGATCGGTGAACGCTTCACGCGGTTCGCGACATACGTCCTCGACGGTGTCGAGCGAGTCGTCCTCCAAGTGCTTGAGCACCCGCCGCGTGAGATCCAGCGCTTCCGGTCGTGGCATGACGGACTCCTAGATCAACTCGGGTCCGACGGGCGCGGAGTCCGGCACCAGTGGTGCTGGACTTTGCGCCCCGGTCCCCCTCTTGGTCGCCACCATCACAGTACACGTACGAATTATTGTATGGTCAAGAAATGGCTGCCCCGGGTGTGATCGAACTCGACCTGCCGCGACTGCGGATGACGGCACTGACATGGGGACCGGAGCAGGGGCGGCTGGCCCTATGTGTTCATGGCTTTCCAGACAGTGCCCACAGCTGGCGGATCCTCGCACCCATGCTGGCCGACAGCGGATTTCGCGTCGTTGCGCCCTTCACCCGGGGTTACGCTCCGACAGGACCCGCACCGGACGGCGACTACCACCTGGGTGCGCTGATGAGCGACCTCATCGACCTGCACGCGCACCTCGGTGGTCCGGACGACGCCGTACTGATCGGACACGACTGGGGCGCATTCGCCACCAACGGCCTCGCCGCATACGGTGGCTCTCCGTTCAGTGCTCACATCTCGATGGGCATCCCACCGATTCGCGCGTTTGGCAATGCGAAACGCGGACTTGCGCAAGGTTTTCGGATGACGGCGAGGCAACTTCGCAGGAGCTGGTACGTGCTGTTCTTTCAACTGCCGTTCCTGCCGGAGCGGGTGCTGCCCCGAGTTATCCCCAGGCTGTGGCAGGACTGGTCACCGCGAGGCGCCGACGTCCGCGACGGGGTGGCAGCGACGATGGCCGCGCTGCCCACCCTCACCCACCGCAGAGCGGCGGTGTCCTACTACCGGTCCCTGGTCCGATTCACCAGTGCCGCATTGCAATACGCGGAACTGCACCGGTTTCGGTTCCTGCTTCCCCGCGCACCGTTGCTGGTGCTCCACGGTCAGCAGGACGGCGCCGTTCAGGTCGAGTACCTTGCCGGCGTCATCGAATCGCTGCCACCAGGGAGCCGGGTACGAACAATCGCCGGTGCCGGACACTTCCTCCAAATCGACCAGCCGGCCGCAGTGTGCGCGGCCATTCTCGAGTTCCTTGCGGTCGCCTGACTCCCATCACGGGCGCAATTCGTAATCCTGCGGGTTCGGGCGGCTGGTCCACCGCCAATAATCGAAGATGCGGAATCCGTACAGCGTCGGCAATCCCCCGGCCGCGTTCTTGTAGTAGCTGCTGCTGACCGCCGGGTGGCTGTACACCATGGTTTTCAGGCGTTCCTGGTTGCGGCGGTTGTAGTCGTCACACACCTCGGCGCGTGGCATCACCGAGCCATAGCCGCCCGCCAGCACCATGTCGATACATCCCATGATGCAGCGCATTTGGCACTCCGAGTTGTAGATGATGCTGGCTCCGTTGACGCCGTTGGTGCCTGGCCCGTACATGCAGAAGAAATTCGGGAAGCCAGGCACCGTGACGCCCAGATAGGCGTAGGCCGAGTCGCCCCAGGCGGTGTTGAGATCGACTCCGTCGAGGCCGCGGACGTCGATGGGTCCCAGCTGGTGGTTGACATCGAAACCGGTCGCCCACACCAGCACGTCCGCCGGACGGTGCACCCCGTCGACGGTGGTCACCCCGTCTTCGGTGATCTCGGCGATCCCGTCGGTGACGAGTTCGACGTCATCGCGTTGCAGCGTCTTCAGCCAGGTTCCGTTGTCCTGCAACGTTCGTTTACCCATCGGCGGATACTTCGGAGTGACCTTGGCCAGTAACTCCTCGTCCTGACAGAAGACCCGCATCCAGGCGATGAACATCTCCCGGATGGCGTGGTTGGACTCGTTGCAGGAGAGCCCGCCGTTGTCCCAGCCCGGATCGATCCGCACCTGTTCGTCAAGTGCGTCCGCGAGCGGCCACCAGGAGACGAACCGCAGCCATCGGCCGTAGTAGGGCAGATGGCGGATCGCCCATCTCGCGCCGTCCGGTACGGCGTCGTGGTACATCGGGTTGGGCGCCATCCACTGCGGCGTGCGCTGATAGACGTCGACCTGTCGGGTGGTGTCGGCGATGGCCGGCACGAGCTGGAATCCGCTGGCGCCGGCACCGATCACCGCCACCCGCTTGTCGGTCAGATCGACATCGTCGCACCAGTCCGCCGTGTGACAGGACGGTCCGCGAAACATGCCGGCGCCCTTGATGTCTGGGATCACCGCGTTGCTGAACTGGCCTACCGCGCAGATCAGTGCCCGGGCGGTGAGCGTCTCGGCCCGCCTGTCGGCACCCCGAACGATCACCTGCCAGGTGGCCGACTCGTCGTCCCACGTCGCACCGGTCACCGCGGTGTTGAATCGCACGTGCGGACCGATGTCGTGCCGGGCCGCCACGTCGTTGAGGTATTGCAGGATCTCCGGCTGCTCGGAGTAGTAGTGGGTCCAGTGGTCCGTCGGTTCGAATGAGTAGGCGTAGTACTGGTTGGCGATGTCCACCCGGCAGCCCGGGTAGCGGTTGACCAACCAGGTTCCGCCAACTCCTGCCTGCTTCTCGATGATGGTGAAGGGGATGCCGGCCGCTTTGAGCTTGATCCCGGCCAACAGTCCTGCCTCGCCGCACCCGATGACGACGACCGGGAAGTCAGCGCGCTGCCGCGGCGATGACCTGAGCGTGGGCCCGTTCTGGTCGGCATCGGTGAACCGCAGGTCGGCGGCCACGTAGTCGACGTACTCCTCGGTCACGGTGCCGGCCGAGATCACGTCGAGCATCACCCGCATCTGCTCGGGACCCGGAACATACGGCGGGGGGCAGCCGCGGTCGCGGTAGTGGCGGATCACCTCGAAGGCGCGCTCGCGCACCGCATTCTTGTCTGGCTCGCTCATCGCACCCTGCAGGTCCATCGCGATGAGGGCGAACGGCCGCGGCAACTCGTCGAGCAGGCTGAGGTCGCCGGTCATGTGGACCATGGACATCAGCAGTGCGGGAACACTGGCCTGGGCCACGGCGTCGCGGATGACGTCATCGGAATCGGCGAACGGCAGGCCGAGCAACGCATTGCCGTCCGCTGCAGTGGCCCCGGCGGCCCCGGCGACGGCACCCCCGGTCGGATAACCCATCGCACCACCATACATTTACTCTGGAACGTATTGCCAGGATTGGACGGGGCCGCTACCGTTGGCAGTGAGTCACTGAGGGGGCCAAACGAAATGGCGGGCGCGTGACGACAGATATTCAGGTGCGGCGAGTCCGCTTCGACTTCGCGGGCTCCGACATACCCTTCAACTGGCAACCCGAGCGCCCGGCTTTTGCCATGCAATGCAACGTAATCACTTTCTTTGCACCGGGTTTCGAGAAGTTCATCGTCGAGGCGACGCGCGAGGCCATTCCGTTGATCCGGGATCCGGAGATCGCCGAGGAGGCCAATGCCTATCTGCGCCAGGAGGCCCAGCATTCGGCCGCGCATCTCAGCCACTATCGCGCGCTGGTTCGCCGCTGGCCCGGACTGCAGGAGACGATGGACGAAGTGGTGGCGTCCTTCGACCGGCTGACCGCAACCAAGCCGCTGGCCTGGCGGCTCGGGTATGTGGCGGCCGTCGAGGCGACCTTCACTCCGTACTTCAAGGTGTTTCTCGACCACGAAGACAAGCTGTTCGCACCCGGTGACGAACGCGTTGCGTCACTGTTCCTTTGGCACTTCGTAGAGGAGATCGAGCACCGCAGTTCGGCGCTGAAGGTGTACGACGCGGTCCACGACAGCTACCCCTACCGCCTCAAGACCGTCGCCGGTGTGGCGCGGCACATCGACGAAATCCTGCAGATCATCACACGCGGGTTCCGGGAGCACGTGCCGGCGGCGGACGGTGGGTCATACGGCCGGCTGATACCTGATGGCTTGTCTCCCAAGGCCTTCTATGCCTCGCTGCGCGCAGCCCGCGAGCTGACCGACCCCGGCCAGGCCACCTATGCCGGTGTCCCGAAGCGCGAGCTGGCAGCGATGCTGACCGGATTGGTCCGTTCGCAGGGTCCTGGCCACGACCCCGCCCGCGAGAGGATTCCCACGTTCGCCGGACGCTGGTTCCACCGGTACGCAGAAGAACCGAAGAGCGCCGCACACTGGTACTCGATCGGCGCCACGCAGCCGTGACGCGGACGGACCGCGCGTTGCCCCCGATATGATCGCGGCATGTCAGCGGCACGGACGAGCCGGTAGTGGCGCGTAGTCACGGTTGGGCAGGCAACACACCCGCTTCCGACGAGGAGGCGATCGCCCGCATCCTGGACGCGGCCGACGCGATCGTCGCCGAGCGCGGGTCGGCGATGCGCATCGCCGACGTGGCGCGCGCGCTGGGTGTGACGCGCCAGACCGTTTACCGCTATTTCCCGGGCAAAGAGGCGCTCTTGCTGGCGACCGCCATGCGATCCGGCGACGGGTTCCTGGAGCAGCTGGCCGACCACGTGCGCGGTCAAACCGATCCGGTCGGGGCGATGGTCGAGGGCCTGGCTTTTGCGATCGAGAACCTGGCCGCGGACGACCGGATCCGGCTCATCCTCACCAAACGTCAACAGGGCGGCGCGGTTCCGTCGATCTCGTCCGAAACGGCGGTGGCGTTCAGCCGCGCGATGCTACACCGCTACGACGTCGACTGGGACGCCAACGGTTTCGACGACGCCGCGCTGGGCGAGCTCTCCGAATTCTGTCTGCGGATATTGCATTCGTTCCTCGTCGACCGGGGGCAACCCCCACGCCGGGGCGCCGACCTGCGACGCTTCCTGGCCCGGTGGATCGGGCCTGCCATCATCTATCCGCGGTTCGCCGAGGCGATGACGTCGATGACCGGAGTCGCGGCCACTCCAGGTTCATCCCGCCGCCGTCCCGCGTCCTAGGCCGGGCTCAGTCGACCAGCCCGCGAAGTTCCTCGATCAGCTTGACCCGCTCGGCGGCTGTCCCTGCAATGGGTACCACGTTCAGCGTCGTCACCCCCGCTTCGCGGAACGCGGCCACGCGTTCCCTAACGAACTCCCTGGTGCCGATCAGGTTGACATCGCGCACCAGTTCGTCGGGTACCGCCTTGGCGGCGCCTTCCTTGTCGCCGGACAGGTACAACTCCTGGATGCGGTCGGCCTGCGGTCCGTACCCGTACCGGGTGGCCAGGGTGTGATAGAAGTTCTTGCCCTTGGCCCCCATGCCGCCGATGTAGAGCGCCAGATGCGGTTTGACGAATTCCCTTAGCGGCTCGACGTTTTCGCCGATCGCCAGCGTCGGGCCGGCGTACACCTCGAGCTGGCCCAGGGCAGGATCACGCTTGGCCTTGCCGGCCGCCAGGGCATCGCCCCACACATCCTGCGCCTTCTCCGGTAGGTAGAAGATCGGTTGCCAGCCCTCGGCCAGTTCCGCAGCCAGTTCGACGTTCTTAGGTCCCAACGCGGCAATCAGGATCGGGATCCTTTCCCGCACAGGGTGATTGATGAGCTTGAGAGGCTTGCCAAGACCGGTCCCCTGCTCAGGCGGCAGCGGCACCGTGTAGTACTTGCCCTGGTATTTCAGCGTCTCCCGGCGCCACACCTGCCGGCAGATCTCGATGACCTCGCGGGTGCGCCCGATCGGAGCGTCGTAGGGCACACCGTGGAAACCCTCGATCACCTGTGGCCCCGACGCGCCCAGCCCGAGCGTGAAGCGGCCGTCGGAAACGTAGTCGAGTCCCGCCGCGGTCATCGCGGTGAGAGTGGGCGTTCGGGTGTAGAGCTGGAGGATCCCCGAGGCCAGTTCGACCCGGTCGGTACTGGCCGCAAGGTAACCGAGTGCACTCACCGCGTCGAACGAATACGCCTCGGGCACAAAGACAATGTCCAATCCGGCCCGCTCCAAGTCGGCCACTTCGGCGGCCACTTCCTTGAATCCACCGGCATAGTTGATCGCCAATCCGATCCGCATAGTCAGCTGCCCTGCGCGTGACTCAGTTCGGACGCGAACTCGAGCGCCTCTTCGGTGATCCGGTCGAACTGCGCGCCCATCGCCTCCTGCAGGGCCTTGGCGGCGGACAACGGCCGCACCATCACCATGAAGTCGTCGATCAGGCCGTCCTCGTTGAAGTGCAGGAAGTCGGAGCCGGTGACCTGTTTGCCGGCCGCCGTCGCCTCGAACACGAACGCGTGGTCGCGGCCGTTCTCGTCGTGAATCTCCCGGACGTAGCGGAAGTCCTCGAATACCCGCAACACCCCGCGCAGCAGCGCCCTGGTCATCGGCTTGCCGGCGTACGGCTTGAACACGATGGGACTGGTGAACACCACGTCGTCGGCCAGCATCGCCTCGACGGCTTCGACATCGTGCGCCTCGACGGCTTTACGGAAGGGGTGCATCAAAACCTCGCAAGATAGTCAATTTGTTGAGTAGATGAGATCGACGCTAGATCCTGACCGTCCGTATGTCCATAGGCAAATAATCACTTTGTTGAATAGGTGCATCGTTGTACTATCGGCGGATGTCGCTGCGTGACGCCGTGCTGACCGCGCTCCTCGAGCGCGAGTACTCGGGATACGACCTGGCCAAGGAGTTCGATGCCTCGGTCGCCAATTTCTGGATGGCCACGCCGCAACAGCTCTACCGCGAACTCGACCGGCTGGCCGAGCAGGGTCTGATCCAGGCGCGCGTCGTTCACCAGGAACGTCGCCCCAACAAGCGCATGTTCTCGCTGACCGACGCCGGGCGTGAGGCGGTCACGCAGCTCACCGCCAAGGCTCCCAAACCGTCGATGATGCGCGACGACCTGATGATCAAGGTCGCCGCCGCCGATGCCGGCGACACCCGAGCCGTCCGCGACTCGATCGCCGAGCGCCTGCAATGGGCCAAGGCCAAACTCGAACGCTACGAGCGCCTGCGCACCCGCCTGCTCGCCGGCCGCACCGAGGAGGAGTTCGTGACCGAGGCCGAACGGGTCGGTCCTTACCTGACCCTGCTGCGTGGCATATCTTTCGAGCAGGAAAACGTCCGTTGGGCCGAGCGTGCGCTGACGATCATCGAACGCAGGTTGCCGGCCCGGGCCTAGATCAGGCCGGCATACGAGGAGACGCGTGACCAAGAAGGCCCCGAAAACGGCTCTGGTCATCGGCTGTGGCGGCACGATCGGGGGCGCCTGGATCATCGCCGCCCTGCATGCACTGGCCGAGCAGACCGGACGTGAGCCCGCTGAGGCTGACGTCCTGCAGGGGACATCGGCGGGTGCCGAGATCGTCACGATGCTCGGCGGCGGCGCCGCGGTCGCCGACTTGGTCGCCATGCACCGCGGGCAGGCGTCCGATGAAAGGCTGCGTCGCCACCTCGACGACACGCCGCCCGGGCTGCCCCCGCTCCCGCGTCCCCGGCTGCTCAATCCGGCGTTGCTGCGGTCGCAGTCCGGCCTGGCCGCGCTGACCGGCATTGCGCCGACCGGCCGCGGTGACGCCGGCTGGCTGCAGCGGTTGGCCGACGGATTCGCGTCGCCCGGCGGCTGGCCCGCACATCCCGGCACCCGGATGGTGGCCTACGACGTACAGGGTGGTTTACGTGTCGCTTTCGGCGCACCCGGATCGCCGAAAGCCACTGCGGGAGAGGCACTTCGGGCATCCTGGGCAATCCCGGGCTGGATGCCGCCGGTGACCATCGACGGACGCACCTACGTCGACGGCGGCGCAGCCTCGACTGCGTCGGTGGATCTCGTCGCACCCGGGGACGCCGACGTCATCTACGTCATCGCGCCGATGGCCTCGGTACCCGGTGTGCGCGTCCCGGGCATCGGCGGCGTGCTCGAGGACCGGCTGTTGCGGCGACCGATGTCGGCCGGCTTGTGGGCCGAGATCGCCACCGCGCGGGCACGGGGTCAGCGCGTGGTCCCGATCGTGCCGACGGTCGCCGACCTCGCCGGCCTCGGCGCGAACTTCATGAATCGCGGCCGCCGCCGGACGGCATTCGAGGCAGCGATGACCACCGCACCCGCCACCGTGCGTCAAGCGCTGGCAGACAGCGAGATTCACGTATGAGCCGGGAACCGCGCGTCGTGATCATCGGCGCGGGACTCGCCGGGATCACCGCACTGCACGTCTTCACCCAGCGCGGATTCTCCGATGTCACGGTGCTGGAAAAAGCGTCCGACGTCGGCGGGGTGTGGCACTGGAACCGCTATCCGGGGCTGCGCTGCGACGTCCCCTCGCAGCTCTACCAGTTCGGCTGGGCACCGAAGGCCGACTGGTCACACATCTGGGCCGAGGGAAGCGACATCCAGCGGTATCACCGCGGCGTGGTGGACTCACTCGGTCTCGGTGACCGGATCCGGTTGAACACCGAAGTGGTTGCCGCGCAATGGAACGAGGAGACCGCGAGCTGGACGCTGGTGACAGCGGGCGGTGCGGAGCTGGACGCCGACGTGGTCATCTGCGCCACCGGGGTGCTGCATCATCCGGCAGTCCCGGACATTCCCGGGCTCGACGAATTTCCCGGCCCGGTACTGCACACCGCGCGCTGGGACGACGCCGTCGACACCGCCGGCAAAGACATCGCGGTGATCGGGACGGGTTCGACGGGCGTGCAGGTCCTCTCCGCGCTGCAGCCGGGCGCCGCATCGATCGCCCACTACGTCCGGTCGCCCCAATGGATCCTCTGGGCGCCGATGTCGCTGCGCCAGAGCGCATTTCTCGGCACGGCCCTGAGGCGTTTCCCCGGCGGCCACAATCGGATGTATCGAACGCTGCTGTGGGCGTCGGGAATTCTCGCCGATGTCACCACCCGTCCGTCGTGGCGGCGGCGCGCTGTCCAGGGTTACGCCCGGCTCTGCCTTCGGCTGCAGGTGCGCGACGAAGTGCTGCGGCACAAGCTGACCCCCGATTATCAGCCCCTGTGTAAACGTCAGGTGGTCTCCGGAAGCTACTACCGCGCAATCCAAGCCGGGAACGCGGAGCTGGTGACCGAACGGATCACCGCGGTGACCCCGGCCGGGATCCAGACCGCGGACGGCAGGCACCGGCCCGCCGACGTCATCGTGCTGGCCACCGGCTTCCAGGCGCACAACTACATGCGGCCGATGAAAGTCACCGGGCGTGACGGCCTGACCATCGACAAAGCCTGGGCCGCCGGACCGAGAGCCTATCGGATGACCGCGATTCCCGGCTTTCCCAACCTGTTCACCGTGCTCGGCCCGAATTCCCCCACGGGATCGATCTCACTGCAGTACTCGGCGGAGCGGACTGCGCACTACATCGCGCGTTTTCTGGAGATGCTGCGCGACGGTGCGGTCTCATCGATCGAGGTGACCGAAGAGGCCACCGACGAGTTCAATGCCGCTGTGGCAGAGGCGATGACACCGACGGTCTGGAACACCGGCTGCAACTCCTGGTACCTCACCGACGGCAACGCGATCGACCTGTGGCCGTGGGACCGCGCGACCTTGACGTCCATGCTGGCCGCACCGGAACCGGCGCACTTCGAAATCAGGCCGGCCACTGGAAAGGTTGCGGCAGGGTGATCGTCCGTTCGGCGGGTGCATACCAGCCCTGAGCGGCGTGCTGGTCGGTGTGCAGGTAGCACCGCACGCGGACATCATTGCTGCCCGGCGTGAAGGTCAGCAGCCTGCTGACCGGTAGGGTGGTCAGCGGCATGTGATGCCGGCTCAGTGACGCGACGTTGAGAAACCAGGTTCCCCAACGGTTTTCGATGTGAGTCTTGTCGCCGTGCCGGTCATCGGGATGGGTGTGGGTGTGTCCGGCGAGCCACATCGCCACCCGGCCGGGCCGTTCGGCCAGGAACGTCTCGAACTGCGCCGAATCGGGTTGGCTGTCCACCCAGTAGAGGAAGGATGCGCCCTGCGGCGTGCCCTGCGCGAAGGGGCGGTGATAGTGCTCGTGCCACTGCCCGTCAGCACCCTGACGGACACCTTCCCATTCCCCGGAGGCGACGGTGGTGTCCTTCAGGACGTAGTGATGCACTGTGACGATGTTGAGGTCGGGGTGCGCCGCGACCATCTCTTTCCACCACCGGAAAGTCTCGCCGCTGACCACGCCGCCGGGGTTTCCGCCCAGGGTGCCGCGGCCCACCCGCTGGGTCGGTTCGTTGCGGTCGCTCATCATCAAGAACAGCAGGTTGCCCACCTGGAACGAGTAACGTTCCCAGCTTCCGGTGACCGGGAAGCGCCGGCGCCGCGGGTCCACCCCGGAGCTCTCGGTGTGCTCGCCGAGCGGATCGATCCACTTGCGCCACCACCAGGCCTCCTGCTCGTCGAGGCCGCTACGGTCGTGGTTGCCGCAGACGCTGTACACGTCCTCGCGCCGGTGCCGGCGCAGCGCGCCGAATTGCCTTCGCACTTCCTGGCCTTCGGCGTCGTCGGGCAGGCTGTGATGAGCCCCCGACATGTCCCCGACGTCGATCGCGAGGTCCCAGTCGAACGCGGGCCCGCCGTCGCGTCCTCCGCACTCGGTGTGAACGATGGCTTCCGCCAGGCTTTCTCGACCGTATTGCCTGTCGGTACCCACGTGCGCATCGCCGAAGGCCCACAGCCGCAAGGGCCGGCCGTCACGCATCGCGTTCGTCCAGCAGACCCCACCGCCGTCTGACCTGCCGGTCCAGAGCACTGAACAGGGCGTCGACGAAGATGCCGATTACCAGGATGACGATCATCACGGCGATTGCCGAAGGCATGTCGCTGAGGTTCTGCGCGTTCTCCAGCAGCACCCCGATGGAGGACGTGTTGGCGACCAGCACCACGAGTTCACCGGCCATCAGGCTGCGCCACGCGAAGGCCCACCCCTGCTTGAGGCCGGCGACGAACATCGGCAGCGCGGCGGGCAGGATCACGTGCCGGTACAACGCGACGGATCGAAGCTGCAATGTCGTTGCGGCACGCAGCAGCAGCGGCGAGATGTGGTCGACGCCGGAGATCACCCCGAGCGCCACGGCCGGGACGGCACCGATGACGATGACGAACAGGATCGCCGAGGTGTCGAGACCGAAGAAGATGATCGCAAACGGAAACCATGCGATCGCCGGCATGGTCTGCAGGCCGGTGATGAGCGGACCGAAAGCAGCGCGCAGCAGCGGATTACGCGCTATCAGCGCGCCGGCCACCGTCCCTATCACAGCGGCCAGGGCGAAGCCCGTCACCGCTCGACCCATCGTGGTCCCGATGGCGTCCCACAGCAGCGGCCCCTGCATCTGGTGGTACAGGTTCTCGGCGACGGCCGCGGGGCCGGGCAGCACGTACGACGGCTTCCACCCGCTCAGCGCGACCAGTTGCCAGATCGCCAAAATCGTTGTGACGCCGAAGAACTTCGGCCACAGCGAACCGGCGATGCGGTGTGTTGCGCGGACGCTCGTCTGATCAGCTTTCGTCGACACGCGCGCTCCGATTGAGTTGCTCGGTGATGTGGGCGGCCAGTTCCGCGACCTCCGCGGTGTTGATGTCGCGCGGGCGGGGCAACGCCACCGTGAACTCCTCGACCGCGCGGGCCGGCCGGGCGCTCAACAGCACCACGCGGTCCGCCAGACGCACCGCCTCCCGCACGTTGTGGGTGACGAAGACCACGGTCAGGTTGCGGGATGCGACAATTCGTTCCAGTTCGCCCTGCAGTCGGTCGCGCGTCAACGCGTCCAGGGCGGCGAACGGCTCGTCCATCAGGAGCACGTCCGCGTCCTGGGCGAGGGCGCGAGCGAGCGCCACTCGCTGTTGCATGCCGCCGGAGAGTTGGTGCGGCCGGCGGTCGGCGAAGTCGGAGAGTCCGACGGTGTCCAGCAGTTCACGGGCTTTCGCACGCCGGTCGCGGCGGGGAATGGCGCAGGCCCGAAGCGCCAGTTCCACATTGCCGGCGGCGGTCAGCCAGGGAAACAGAGCGGGCTCCTGGAACATCATGGCGATCCGATGCTCGCCGGTCTCCACCAGACCTGAGGTCGGCCGGTCGAGTCCCGCGACCAGCGACAGCAACGTGCTCTTGCCGCAGCCGGAAACACCGACGACACAGACGAACTCGTTCTCGCCGACCGCCAACGACAGTGGCCCCAGTGCGTCGGTGCGCGCCCGGCCCTTGCCGTAACGCTTCGCCACCCCGTCCAGCCGGATCGCCGGTGCAGCCTCAGGCAGGTCCGGCAACACAACCCCCTGCCAGGCGGCGGTCGTCACGCCGCCACCGGCGGCTGCCCCACGGCCGCGAGTTCATGGTTGAGCAGGCTGAGGTCGAAGATGCCGTCCAGGTTCAGCGGTTGGAGCAGGCCTACCGAAACCGCCTTGCGCACTTGGTCGTTCAGTGACTGCACACCGGGATCATTGGTGAATATGGTCTCCTGGAACGAGGCGGTGAGCACGTCGGGTGCGAGCCCGGCGCCTAACGCCTTGGTCAATGTGGCGTTGGCTGAACGCGCCGCCGCATCGGGATCGGTGTGGATGGTCTCGTTGGCCTGGATCTGGCCCCGCACCAGCCCGGCAACCACGTCCGGGTGGGCGGCCAGAAATTCCTGCCGGACCACCAGGATGGTGATGGTGTTCGGGTCCGACCACAGCCTGGTGCCGCCGGCATTCACCAGCTGCACATCGTAGGGGGCCGAGACGATGGCGCCGACGATCTGATTGCTGGTGAACTGTTGCACGATAGCCGATTCGGGCGTGGTCGGCTTAATGGAGACGTCGCCACCGCCCTGCGCGTTGGTCTTCAACCCGTTCTTCAGCAGCCAGTCCCGGACGCTGACGTCCTGGGCGCCGCCGAGTGCCGGGTCGGCGACCGTCTTGCCGCGGAGATCCTCCGCGGAGTTGATGCCGGGTTTGACGACCATCGAGGTGCCGCCGGTCGCTGAGCCCGAAATGATCTTGATGGCAGTGCCATTCGACCGCTGCCAGGCGTTGAAGGCCGGGTTGGGGCCGACGAACGCCGCATCGAGCTGACCAGACAACAACGCGGTGGTCTCGGCGGTGCCCTGGCTGAAGGGCTGCGGCTCGAACTTGACCAGAGGTCCGAGATTCCGGGCGAACGCGCCGTTGTCGATGCCGACCAGGGCGGACGCGTGGGTGATGCGGGTCAGATAGCCCAGCCGCAACGTGACACCGGAGGACTTCGACGCCGGGTTGTGGCCGGCGCATCCGACCAGCGCTGCGGTCAGGGCGAGGACGGAAATGGTTGCCGCGTAGGCGAACCTGGGGATGGACATGGGTTCTCCCGAAAAGGGTCAAAGACAGGGGCCGCTGGGGACGGCGCGATACGTCAGCCGTCGTGCGCGCGGCGACATGCCGCACGGGTGACGCGACCGAAATCCACGTGGCGTCGCCGGGTCAGGGCGGCGTGGCCTGTCATCGTGGCCGCGCCTGTGGACGGGCGAAGAACAGCGGGCTGGTCCAGACCTGGTGTCCGTCGGACTGCGTCGCCCGCAGATAGACGGCGCTGTGTTGGGCGGGTAACTCCACTGACACGCTGCCTTGCAGGGTGCCGGGCAGCGCCGAGGGTTCGGCGATACGTTCGGCGCGGACGCGCAGATTCAGTCCCCCGCAAGGTTGTTCATGAAAGGACTGCGCAATCAGTTCCTGGCCGGTCACGGTCATGGTGGCACGATGGTCGTCCTCGTGGACCGTTGTCTCGAGGTCGAACCGGGCCTGCGACAGCTCCCCGAGCCGCATCAGGAACCCGATGTCGGAGCCGTAGGTCGTGGTGCGCCAGCTGATGGTCTGTCCGTCGGTCTCGATGGTCTGCTCGGGATGACTTGCCGCCCAGGGTGTTACCGATTCAATACTAGCGCCGGTGACATGCAGCTGGCCGGCCCAGCTCGCCCAGCGGTAGCGGTCCCGGTGCCGGGCCCCGCCCCAGCGAATCCGCACCAGCGACTCCGAAAGACCGAATTCCATGTTCAGATCGCGCCGCCACAATGGTCCCCGCGCGTCGTGAAGAACCAGCTCTTCCCAGCCGGTGGTGCCGTACAACCCGTATTGCAGCTGCAATTCTGCAGCAGCGGTGAGGATTTCGTCGCCCATCCAGTCATCACCGCTGCGCAGCAAGGCGACCGACCTGCTGCCGGTGGTTGCCCAGGTGCGCCGGGCCCGCAGTGCCCGCCCGACATGTTCGGCGGTCAGATCGTCGGCGAGCACTCCGGTCAGACCACCGAACCCACCGAAGATGTTGGCGCCGGGCGCACCGCCGCCCGGACGGCCCCGGTGTTCGTCGCTGGCGGCACTGGCACCGACCTTGAGACCACGGGCCAGTGCGTCTTCGAGAAACCATGGGCTGCTGCCCCAGGTCGAGTGCACCTCGATGAGCCGCTCGAGTTCGGGGTGGTGCCAGTCGAGGATGGCGCGCCGGCCTCCGACGTGGGGGATGAGAAGGTAAGAGTCAGGCTCCTTCTCGTACGCCGCGTACAGTTCGGTGATCGGCCAGGTCTGCGGTGCCGGCGCGGTGGCGGTCATGCCCTGTCGCCACTCCAGGGAGCGCGCGATGGTGGTGTCCTCGCCGAGGAACACCACATTGTGATCGCCGCCCACGCCGGCGGTTCCGCACCACTCCACGCCGGGGAAGCACACGAACTCGCCGTCCCGGGCGGCGGCGCGACAGGCGGCCACCACATCGGCCCAGGCGCCGTCAGTGATCTGAAAGTCGTTGGCGGTGTAGCCGAGAATGTCCAGGCCGCCGATGTCGCGCCCGTAGCGCAGGTTCCAGTCCGTGCTCTGTGTTCCGACGGTGTCATTGGAATGGACGTGCAGATCGGCGAAATAGCCGTGTCGCGCGGGCAGATCCGCCACCACGTCTATCCGAGCGGTGGCGGGTCCGACGGTGACGCCGCCGGCTTGCGCGTTCACCTCGATCGCGCCCGCGCGGGTCGGCACGCGCAACGCGGCGTGCGCCCAGCCGCTCGTCGGAGTCGTTGCACTGGTGAGGTTTTCGCCGTCGGCGTGGGCGCTGATCGTGGCGGGAACATCGCGGCAGACGTTGCCCCAGCGGTCCTGCAGGTGGGCGCGCAACCGGATCCCCGCCGTGCCGGGGGCTACCACTCGCGGTCCGTGCACCACCAGATTCGCGGGCGGCCCAGGGACGACTGCCATCGTGACGACCCCGGCATGGGCCATCCGCGAGGTGCCGAGGGGATCGACGAACAGGTGCATCTCGAAATCGTCTTCGACGAAGGTCTGCACGCGGGTGCCGGGCCCACCGAAACGCCGGTCGCCGAACCTGATCTCGATGACATCGCCGGGTCGCAGGAAGCCGTCCACCGCGTGCACCAGCAGTGACTTCTGGAACGGCCGCTCACCACCTTTGACGTCATAGCGGGTGACGAGCAGTCGGACCGTTCCTTCTTGGGATGCGCCACCCAGCAGCGACCGGCTGACCACGGACGCGGTCGCGTAATCGCGGCCGCGGGGGTCGGAAGTCTGCAGGTCCCAGTCGGAGTAGTAGCGGAAGCACAGCTTCAGCCAACCGCTGTCAGCGATGCCCGCTTGCCCGACGGTGTAGGTGAAGACGAGTTCCTCGACCGACCCGGCGACGACCTGTTCGGTCCCGCAGGTCAGGGTGCCGAGAAAAGGCAACGTCGCGAACTCCGCGTTGATCCGGTCTCGGACCTCGACCGATGAGCAGTCGTTGGCCCGCAACTCACCGGTGGGGCGCACGACGACAGACATGCCGACAATTGTCGGTGACCAGCACTTAGCCGTCCAGCGCATAGATATGATCTGATCAATCATGGAGAGTGATTGATCAGATGAACCTGCAGCAGCTGCGCTACGTCCTTGCCGTGGCGGAGACCCGGAGCTTCACTCGCGCGGCGGAGGGGCTGTTCGTGGTGCAGTCCGCGCTGAGTCAACAAGTGCGCAAACTCGAGGACGAGCTGGGCGTGCCGATTTTCAATCGCACCACCCGGTCGGTCTCGCTGACGCCGGCCGGCGAGGCGCTGACGCCCCTGATGCGCCAGGTGATCGCCGGGGTGGACCAGCTGGCTATCGACGCCCAGGCGCTGCGCGGCGCGGTGACCGGGCGGCTCACGGTCGGGATGATGGAGATCCCGTCGGAGAGTCTGGACGTCGCCGCGCTGATGGCGACCTTCCATGCCCGGTATCCCGACGTCACCGTGACCCTGCGCAGCGGCGGCAGTGACCTGCTGGTCCAAGCCACCCGGGAACGCAAACTCGACGTCGCGATCGTCGGGTCCAACGCCGCACGATCGACCGACCTGGCCTGCGAGCACCTGTTCTCCGAATCGCTCGTCGCGGTCCTGCCGGTCACACACCCGCTGGCCAAAGAGCCCGCGGTCACGTTGGACGAACTGGCCGAGCTTCCGTTCATCGATTTCCCGCCCGGTTACGGGCTGCGGCGCGAGACTGACCGCGGGTTCGCCGCGGTCAAGCGCCGGGTGGCATTCGAGGTCACGCGCGTGGATGAGGTGATCCACTTCGTCTGCCAGAACCTGGGCGTGGCGTTGCTCCCCGAATCGGTCGCGCACAGCCGTGCTCAGACCAATCCGACGCTGGTCTTGTTACCGGTGCAGAATGCGGACCTGCGGCGCGAAGTTCACCTGGTGGCCCCGCAGACCCAGCTGCAATCCGCCGCTACCCGGGCATTCATCCAGTGCGTGCACGAACACATCAGTCACCGGACGGAGCCGGTCAGGTAGTGCGCGAGCACCGGCCTCAGCCACTCGATGAGCTCCGCGTCGTCCATGTCGGCCAGCGCCGGGATGCACAGGATGTAGCGGGCCGTCGCCAGGCCCAGGACCTGAGCGCCCACCAGCGCGGCCCGCTCGGCGGGGCGGTCCGGGACGGCGGTGGCCAGGGCCGGGGCCACGCGGTCGACGAACACCTCCAGCAGGGCCGCCGAAGCCGCCTTGTTGGTCGCGGCGGCCCGCAGCAGCGGCAGAAACGGGCCGTCTGGGCCCCAGACCGAGACGAACAGCGGCAGCAGTATCTCGGCGATCCGCTCCGGCGCGACGCCGGAGAGATCCGGAAACGTCACGTCGAATCGCGAAGCGGCAGCGAATAATTCAGCTTTGCTGCCGAAGTAGTGCATGACGAGCGCCGGGTCCACACCGGCCGCCGAGGCGACCGACCGAATGGTCGTGCGCTCAAACCCGTGGTCGCCGAACTGAGAGCGCGCAATCCCCAGGATCGCCGCTCGAGTGGCTTCGCCGTCACGCACCTTCGGAGGCATCAGCGCATTGTATTCAACGACTGTTGACACGAGCCGCCGGGTCGGTCTAGCGTTGAGTTCAACAGTTGTTGAACCCATGATGGGAGGTCATGGCCATGGCCGTCACAGCCATCCAGATCGGACTCGACCCCGAGGTGATCGACTACTCCTCGCCGGACTTCGCGCAGTTCCCGGGACTGACCAAAGAGAGACTGCGGGCGGCCAACGACGACAACGTCGCCGCCCTCCGGGCGGCCGGTTACCACGTCGACAACTGCCTGATCGACTTCGGCGAGGCGGGAGCCGACAAGGCCCGGCGCTGGCTGGAAGCCAACCACTACGACGCCGTGCTCATCGGCGCCGGCGTCCGCCTGGTCGCGAGCAACACCCTGCTGTTCGAGTCGATCATCAACGCGGCACACGTCACCCAACCGGACTGCCGCTTCGTCTTCAACCGCGGCGCGCAGTCCACCCCCGAGGACATCCGTCGCTGGTACCCGGAGGCACTGGCGCGATGACCACGCATGAGGTTGACGTCGTAGTCGTCGGCGCCGGTCCGACCGGACTGACCGCCGCGGGCGACCTGGCCCGGGCCGGGCGCTCGGTGACTGTGCTGGAACGCTGGCCGTCGGTCAACCCGGCCAGCCGGGCGTTCGCCACCATGGCCCGCACGCTCGAGATCCTGGACGCCCGGGGACTGGCCGGAGGCCTGCTCGCCGACGCGTACCGGGCGCCGGGCGTCACCATTTTCGGCGGCGCGCGAATCGACCTCACCCACCTCGAGTCGCCGTACCGGTTCGTGATGGTCACACCACAGACCAAAGTCGATGCGGCCGTGCGCAGTTACGCGGTGTCACAGGGCGCCGACATCCGGCGCGGCGTCGAGGTCACCGGGCTCGATCAGGATGCCGACGGGGTGACCGTGACCACCGACGGCAACGAGCGTTGGCGGGCACGGTATGTGGTCGGCGCCGACGGCGCGCACAGCACCGTCCGCACGCTGGTGGGTGCCGACTTCCCCGGCAAGACGATTTTGTCGTCCATCGTGCTGGCCGACGTCAAGCTCTCGCGTGCACCCGCGGATGAGGGATTGAGGGTGGGCAGCACGCGAAACACGTTCGCGTTCCTGGCTCCTTACAGTCGCCGCGATGCCGAGGGCTCGTGGTACCGCGCCATGGTGTGGGATCGTAACCACCAGGTGCCTGACACCGAGTCGGTGACCGACGACGAGATCGTCAGCATTCTGGCTCACGCGATGAATGTCGATCTCGGGGTGCTCGAAGTGGCGTGGAAGTCCCGGTTCCATTGTGATGAAAGGCAAGTCGGACGCTACCGGCACGGTCGGGTGTTCCTCGCCGGTGATGCCGCCCACGTGCACTCACCGATGGGCGGGCAGGGGATGAACACCGGCATTCAGGACGCGGTGAACCTGGCCTGGAAGATCGACGCCGTGCTGGGCGGCGCCGACGACGCCGTGCTGGACACCTATCACGACGAGCGCCATCCCATTGCGAAGCGGGTGCTGTTTCAGTCCGGCCTGCTGGCCCGCGGCGTGACGCTGCATCCGCGCCCGGCGCGCGCGCTGCGAAACTTCCTGGCGCCGAGGCTGCTTCGTGTCCCACGGCTGCGCGACGCGGTGGCCGGCAGCTTCGCGGGGACCACGCTGCGGTATCGCCACCGCCACGGCGAGAGCCCGCTGGTGGGCACCCGCGCGACGCAGATCCTACTAACGCGGGGCAGCGTGACCGAGCTCCTGGGTTCGCCCGGTTTCGTGTTGATCCGCGAGCGTTCAGCCGCGCTCATCGACACTGGCGAGTTGGCCCAGGCTCAGCGGGCCGACAGTGGCCCGGCGGTACTCGTGCGGCCCGACGGCTACATCGCCTGGGCGGGGTCCGCGGCCGACCGGACCGCGTGGCAGGCCGTGCTGGCCCGCTGGACGGGTTCACTCCGCGCTGCGGGCGGAGAATTGCAAGTGGGCGGCGCCGCCACCGCAGACTCAACTTGACGCCGAGGCGGCATGATAGCGGGATGACCTCCGACATCCGGGTGCTCGAATCGGAAGACGAATTCCTGGCTGCGGCGAACGTCTTTCGCACCGCCATGGTGGGGTTTCCGCCGCTGAACCTGGCACCCGGGCAGGTCACCACGCTGCTGGAACCCGGCCGCACCATAGGCGCATTCGTCGAGGATCAACTGGTCGGCACCGCGGACGCGGTGACCAGTCGGCTGACCCTGCCCGGTGGGGCGATCGTCAGCCACGCCGCGGTCACCCACATCGGGGTGCTTCCGTCGTTCACCCGCCGCGGCCTGGCCACCGACCTGGTCCACCATCAACTGCGTGACTTCGCCGCCCGCGGTGAGGTGGTCGCCACGCTGCGCGCGTCAGAAGCGACCATCTACGGTCGCTACGGCTACGGCGTGGCGAGTTCGACCCAAACCGTCGAAGTACAGACCGCCCGTGCCGCGCTGCGCCCGGAAGTCGCGACCGGTGGCCCGGTGCGGCTGCTCGATGGCGCCGACGCGTGGGATGTTCTGCCCCGCATCTACTCCGAGCACCGACCGGCGCGGCCGGGAACCATCGACCGCCCCCCGGTGTGGTGGCAGGCCCGCCGGCTGCGCAGCGAATCATCGCCCGGCCCGGAATACGTCGCGGTGCACGGGATGCCCGGATCGGAATCCGGATTCGCGCGATACCGTCCGATCGACACCGAGAAGTGGTTCATCAGCGACCAGCGCACCATCGTCGTCGAAGACCTCTTCGCGCCCACCACCGAGGCATATCTGGGTCTGCTCCGTTTCCTGTTCGGGCTCGATCTCATTGACCGGGTGACCTTTTGGATGCTGCCCGTTGGCGATCCACTGCCTCTGCTGCTTCTGGACCCGCGAGCAGCGAAAGTCACCGCCGTGCACGACGAGACCTGGCTGCGCGTCATCGACGTCCACCGCGCGCTTGCGGCACGCAGCTACGCAGGGGCAGACGCTGTCACCGTTTCCGTCATTGATCCACTGCTGCAGGACAATTCGACAACTTTCGCGATATCCGGCGACGGGGCGGCGCCGACGGACAGGCCCGCTCAACTACACGTCGGCATCGAAGGACTAGGCGCCGTGCTGCTCGGCGGCGGGACCTGGCAGGGCCTCGCCGTCGCGGGCCTGGCCCGGGCTGAGGATCCCGCCGTGCTCGCCGCCGCGGACCGGCTGTTCGCGGTACCCAACGCCCCGTACGCCGGCTTCTATTTCTGACCGTGATCCTCATCGTCGGCGCCGGCATCTGCGGACTCGCGACCGCCTACGAACTGGCGCGCCGCGGTGTGCCGTCCGTCGTCGTCGAGCGCGGTGAGCCGTTCGCCGAACAGTCCACGGGACTGGCGCGGATCTTTCGCATCGCGCACCGCCGGCCACAGTTGTGCCGCCTTGCTCAGCGCGCCCGATCCGGTTGGCTGCGTTGGGAATCCGAATTCGCGTCGAGCCTGCTCGGTTCGGAAGGATTCATCGCCGCCGGTGCCGTCGACACCGTCGCGTCAGCCATGGCGGAAGCGGAGGCCGCGTTCACCCCGCTCGCCCCGCGCCAGATCACCGCGCGCATCCCCTTCCTGCAGACCCCCTGGGAGACAGGTATTTTCGATCCGCTCGGCGGCAGCCTGCGCATCCGGCGCGCACGGAATGCCTTGGCTGAGCGAGTCGAAATACGGCGCGACGAGGTCCTGGCCGTAGCCGACGACGGCTCGGCCACGCTGGCCGACGGAACGGTGCTGCACGCCGAGCGCGTGCTGATCTGCGCGGGAGTGCAGACACAGGACCTCTTCGGCCCACTCGGTATCGAGTTCTTTCCCCACACCCGCTTCACCTACGAGGGCGGATCCGCCACGGGCGCGGCGTGCCTGTCCGCGCCGGAAGGGTACGGGCTGCCGATCGGCAGCACGGGCCGCTGGGCCTTCGGCCAGGACGACCCCGACCCCGCGGTCGTGCGGCAGCTGTTCCCGTCGTTGACGCCGGTCGGCCGGGTGGATTGCGTAACGGCGCGCGCGGCGTGGCTTGACGACGGCGGCGACGGCTGGATCCTCGCCCGGCGTGGTCGCGTCCTGGCCTTCGTCGGCGCCAACCTGATGAAGTTCGGGCCACTCCTCGGCGAGTTGCTGGCACAGGCCGTCCTCGGCGAGGAACTTCCCGACGACCTCGCCGTCACCTGACGCACCTGGCGATTTGTCGCCTACCTCGGTGAGTGAGTACTCTCTCACCATGGCCCCGGAAACCAGTCGCGGACGCGATCGGCTGCTCGCGGAAGCGCTGAAGCTGTTCGCCGCCAAGGGTTACGCGGCGACGTCGGTGGCCGACATCCAGCGGGCCGCCGGGCTGGCCCCAGGTTCCGGAGCGCTGTACAAACACTTCGGGTCCAAGCGCGAGCTGCTCGAGGCGGCGGTGACGCACCGGATCGACCTCATCGTCGCCGCGCGGGAGCAGTACGACGCGGAAGAGCCGACCAGCGTCGAGGACGCGGTGCGCACAGCGGGTCAGCTGATCTGGGGCAACTTCAAACAAAGCGAGGACCTGCTGAAGGTCATGCTGCGCGAACCCGACGAGCTCGGCGATCTCGACGAGAAGACCTGGCAGGTCATCACCGACAACGCCTACCAACGGTTCGCCGACGAACTGGCCGCGTCCAATCGTTCCGGCCGCACCCAGATTCCCGACCCGGATGCCATGGCGGCCACCGCGATCGGCGCCCTGTCCTACGCCGCGACGCTGCAGGCGCTCACCGGGCGGTTGCCCGGGAACATCGACGAAGAACGCTATTTCGAGGCGTGGGTCAACCAGACCGTCAGCGTCCTCACCCATTACCGCACACCCCGAAATCCAGGAGACAAGCCATGACCTTTTCTATGCAACTCAGCGACGACGTGATCGAGGTGCGCGATTGGGTGCACAAATTCGCCGCCGATGTCATTCGCCCGGCCGCGGCCGAGTGGGACGAGCGGGAGGAGACGCCGTGGCCGGTGATCCAGGAGGCCGCCAAGGTAGGCCTCTACTCCCCTGATTTCATGGCGCAGCAGGCCGCCGAGGAATCCGGGCTGGGCATGCTCACCACATTTGAGGAAATGTTCTGGGGCGACGCGGGCATCGCGCTGTCGATCATGGGCACCGGGTTGGCGGCAGCGGCGCTGGCGGGCAACGGAACTCCCGAACAGCTCGGTCAGTGGCTGCCGGAGATGTTCGGCACGGCCAACGAGCCCAAGCTGGCCGCGTTCTGCTCATCCGAGCCCGACGCGGGCTCCGACGTCGGAGGCATCCGCACTCGTGCCCGCTACGACGAGGCGGCCGGTGAGTGGGTGCTCAACGGCACCAAGACCTGGGCCACCAACGGCGGCATCGCCAACGTGCACATCGTGGTGGCGTCGGTCTACCCCGAACTCGGCACCCGGGGCCAGGCCAGCTTCGTCATCGGCCCGGACACCAAAGGCCTGGCGCAGGGCCAGAAATTCAAGAAGCACGGGATCCGCGCATCACACACCGCCGAGGTGGTGCTCGACAATGTCCGGCTACCGGAGGACGCGATTCTCGGCGGCCGGGAGAAGTTCGAGGCGCGCATCGCCCGGGTGAAATCCGGCTCGTCGGCGGGCGGGCAGGCGGCCATGAAGACTTTCGAGCGCACCCGGCCCACCGTCGGCGCGATGGCCGTCGGGGTGGCCCGCGCGGCCTACGAGTACGCACTCGAATATGCCAGCCAGCGTGAGCAATTCGGCCGCAAGATCGGCGAATTCCAGGCCGTCGCATTCAAGTTGGCCGACATGAAGAGTCGTATCGATGCGGCTCGCCTGCTGGTGTGGCGGGCCGGCTGGATGGCCCGCAACAACCAGAATTTCGAAGCGGCGGAAGGCTCGATGGCCAAGCTGGTGGCGAGCGAGACCGCGGTCTACGTCACCGATGAGGCCATTCAGATTCTCGGCGGCAACGGCTACACCCGCGACTACCCCGTCGAGCGCATGCACCGCGACGCGAAGATCTTCACCATCTTCGAGGGCACCAGTGAGATTCAGCGCCTGGTGATCTCGCGGGCGCTGACCGGGTTGGCAATCCGCTAGCCGGTCAGGCGAACTCGTACACCAGCGCGGCGACGCCGAAGGACATCAGCGCCAATGCCGTCACGGCGCGCTGGCGATGGTGCAGCCATTTTCTGATCCGGTCAAGCTGCGGGTCCATTCGTCCTCCGACCACGAGATATGCCGCTATGGGCGCCGCGATGCTGGAGCTCGCCAGGACGGCGTAGTAGCCGACGGCAGCCGCTGTTCCGATGGCACTCAGGTCTAGGGTGCCGATCTGCACCCCCGCGGCCGCGCTAACCGCGAGCACTTTGGGGTTGGCCATGGTAGGCAATATGCCGATCGCGGCAGACACCGACGGGGTGAGCCGACCGACCTGGCTCTGCCAGCGCGGTCGCTGGCCGACTTCGTGGCGCCGCAGCCAAATCCACCACCCCAGCCCGATCAGCACAACACCGAATGCCAGCACTGACCAGTCGACCCATGGTGGCGCGGGGCCGAGCAGGGGTTCGAAAAATTCTGGGAGGAGCAGGAACACAAACGTCACGGCGGTCAGCGCGAGAAGTCGGCCGAAAAGATACGCGATGCTCGCCGAACGGGGTCGTTCACTGTGGACGAGCAATACCAGGACCAAAACCACCGGTATCGGTGATAGCGCAACGACCGACGCCGTCGCTGCCAATTTGGTCAGCACGGTTCCGGAAACGCTCAGCAATACGCACCTGCTCCGGGCGCGATCACCATCTCTTTCCGAATAGGCCTGGACGCGGCCGGGCGGAGTCGGAGGGCTCGTGCCCCCCGCACCATTGGTCAGCGGGCACGGAGCGCTGAACTTCTTTCACATGCGCACCGCATCCTGACCAGGTGATCTTCCCGCAGACGCGGCACCGCACCGCATGACACATCCGAACCCCCTGAGACTTACCTGCCGCGTGGTCGTTGCAGTTGAGCGAACTGCGGGACTGCGGCCAATGCTGCCACCGCATCAAACAATGTCTCAACCGCCTCCGGTTCGGGTGGTGCAGTCAGTACCGGCCCGAAGAAGGTGTGACCATTGATGCGCACGATGGGACTGCCGCCGGTTTCGCCGAGCGCGTCCTGCGCAGCCTGATGACTGCGCCATACGAGTTGGTCCCACGAGGAGTCGGACAGCACATCGCTGGTCACGTCCCAGGATTTCACGGTGTCCAGCACCTGACCGATGAGACTGTCGTCGACCGGTTCGGACCTATCGAGGTAGCGCTCGGCGAATGCGAAATACGCTGTCGCAAAGCCCTCGTTGCCGTGTTGGTCGCGGACGGCGGCCATCAGCCGACCGACTCGCTCGGAGTCCAGCATCCGCGCCTGCTGCTTGGGCGGCATCTCCTTGCCCTCGTTCAGCACCGCCAGGCTCATCAGCCGCCACTCAACGACCACGCCCGTCTTGTCCGCAACGGCCCTCAGCCAGCGGGCGGTGTTCCAGGAGAACGGGCACACCGGGTCGAGCCAGATGGTCACAGCCGGGCTGGTGGGGTCGTCAGTCATCTCGTCAACTCCCTTCACTCCCAATGTATACCATACCCCCTACGGTATATGGGTCGACAGGTTGCAGCGATGAGCGATCAACGTAGGCCTGCTACGCGGCCGCTCCTTTGCGCTGCACCGCCTTGGTCACCGATGCGGGGACACTGCCGACTACCGAGAGGCCGGCCAGACGCCGCCAGGACCGGATCGCGTGGCGCGTCATCTCGACGATTCGGCCGGGGCCGTTTTCCAGATTCGCCAACCGGTGGGCGCGCAGGGCGTTACCGGTCACGGCATCCAGCGTGTCCCACGCCTCGGCGTCGGAGAGAGCCGTCGATTGATACGCGGCCCGGACGGCGTACCGCTCAGCGCCCGGAGCCATCGTGGCGCTGATCTCCCGGGCCACCCGGGCGGCCCGGTCCCAGCTGGCGATGTCGGGCATCTCGCCGGGGGCGAGCGTACGATGCAGCTCGGCAATCACCGAGATCGCCTCGGCCGCAGCGCTATCGGCGTATCGCACCACACCCCAGGGCGGGCTGATCAGCAACTTGGACACCCACGGCCGGATGACGGTCTCGTCGACCTCGGCGGTACCGACCGTCAGCCAGCCCAGGTCGAGGGCGAGCATGGCGTCTTCCGGAGACAAATAGCCGTCGGGCCCCGCGAGTTGGTCGTTGCACAGTTGGACGAACGCGGCCAACGGACGCGCCGAGGTCGCTGGGAAGTCGGTGATCTGTTCGTCGCCGTTGATGTACGAAATAACGTTCATGGCACAGCCTTTGGCCGAACCCTCGTTGTGTGATCCCCGCGCCAGCCGCAACGGGTGAGTGATGCGCTCCAGATCCACGTGACTCCTCACCGGTTGCCGGTCGAAACGCATTCTACGAGTGGGAATGTCACTGCGGGATGCGACACGGTGTTGTTGGCGCTGCCGGGATCCGAGGGCCGTAGCCGGAAGATCGGGATTTGTCGGCCGACTTGTGCGGTTCTCGCCCGGTAGTCCCGGTAGCCGGCATAGACCTGCTCTGCCAGCGCGTACAGGCGCGCGTACTCGTCGCCATCGCTGACCTCGGCGGCCATGAATGCCTGGCCGCCCAGCTGGCATTCGGGGTGTGCCTTCAAGTTGAAGTACCAACCGGGGTGGTGTGGTTTCGCGTAGTTCGATGCGATCAGGACCACATCGGTTCCATCGTGTAGGTAGGCGAGCTGGCACACTCGCGGCCGACCGGACTTCGCACCCGTGCTGATCAACGGCGCGGTAACGCATCCGCCGAGGACCCGCGGATAGCGCCCGCCACTGAGCCGTTAGAGCCACGGGTCAACGCGAAACACGATGTGGCGCGCCAGGAACTGTCCTGAACGCGAACGTCCGAATTCTTCGAGCACACGGTAGCGACGGCTGTGCATCCGGTGCGGGTCGACGTAGTAGAGCGACATGCGGGTCTCCTGATCTCACACGGGTGATAGTTCGACTCTGCGATCTGCCGCGGGAAAGACCATCTGCACGGGTCAAGTCCAGGGACGTGGTGTACGACGTCGTCGTGTGATTCTTCGTCTTGATGGTTTCAGGCGGTCAGTGCCGCGGGGGTGTCCTCCTGTTCGGTCGGGGTGTCGTTGACGGTGCGTGATTTGCTCAGGACGTCAAGGCCGAGGTAGCGCCGGGATTCGGCCCATTCGTCGTGTTGTTCGGCCAGCACGGCTCCGACGAGGCGGATCAGGGCGTTGCGGTCAGGGAAGATGCCGACGACGTCGGTGCGCCGGCGGATCTCCTTGTTGAGCCGCTCCTGGGGGTTGTTCGACCAGATCTGGCGCCAGATCTGTTTGGGGAACGCGGTGAACGCTAGTAGTTCGGCTCGGGCTGCCTCTAAGTGTTCAGCCGTTTTAGGTAGCTTGTCCTCCAACGCGTCGATGATGCGGTCATATTGTGCAGCAACGGATTCGGCATCTGGTTGATCGAATACCGAATGCAGCAGGGTCTTGACCCACGGCCACGACGCCTTCGGTGTGACAGCCATCAGATTCGTCGTGTAGTGCGTTCTGCAGCGTTGCCATGCCGCACCGGGCAGCGTGGCGCCGATGGCATTGACGAGCCCGGCGTGGGCATCGGAGGTGACCAGTCGGACACCGGATAGGCCGCGAGCGGTCAGCGACCGCAGGAATGTCAACCACCCGGCGCCGTCCTCGGCGGTGGTGACGTCGATGCCCAGGATCTCCCGATACCCATCGGCGTTCACTGCGACGGCGATCAGGGCATGCACGTTGACCACCCGCCCGCCCTCGCGCACCTTGAGGACCAGGGCATCAGCAGCCATGAACGTGTAGGGGCCGGCATCCAACGGCCGGGTACGAAACGCCTCGACCGCGGCGTCAAGTTCTTTGGCCATCACGCTGACTTGGGACTTAGACAAGCTGGTGATGCCCAGAGTTTCAACGAGTTTGTCCATCCGCCGCGTCGAGACGCCCAACAAGTAGCAGGTGGCCACCACCGTGGTCAGGGCCCGCTCAGCACGTTTGCGCCGTTCGAGCAGCCAGTCCGGGAAGTACGAGCCTTGGCGCAGCTTGGGAATCGCCAGCTCCAATGTGCCGGCGCGGGTATCGAACTGGCGGTGCCGATAGCCGTTGCGCTGATTGACACGCTCGCTGCTGCGCTGGCCATAGTCGGCACCGCACACCGCATCGGCTTCAGCCCCCATCAGGGCATGGATGAAGGTGGCCAACAACTCGCGCAGCACGTCGGGGTGGCAGGTAGTGAGTCGTTCGGCCAACACGGCCGGCAGGTCGATATCGTGGGCAGTGGTCATCGCGTCGATTCCTTTGCTCGAGTGACTTTGGACGGTCTCTCGAAGAATCACGCGATGACCTTCATTCATTCGGCTACGACACGCCGGACATCCCGATCAGGCCCGGCTCGTACACCACCCTGCTGGACGCAACCTCTGCACGAAGGCGTAAATGTGCGGGACGGGTCGTAGGCAAGACGATGACTCTCGGGGCCGGCTCTACGCGTTTGTGCTGATGTTCGGTGCCACTGGACGCCGGATGCTGATTAGCATGAGCGAATCACGTGCGGATACTCCGCCAGTGGACTGGGGCGACGTCGATGTGAGCGAGCTGCCGACCGGGACGGTCACGTTGCTCTTGGCCGATATCGAAGGCTCGACCCGGCTGTGGGAGTCCCAACCGCAGGAGATGAGAGTCGCCGTGGCGCGCCTCGACAAAGCGGTGTCGGAGGCGGTCGCTGCCCACGACGGGGTAAGGCCGGTCGAGCAGGGTGAGGGCGACAGCTTCGTGATCGCATTCGCCCGCGCGACCGATGCCGTGGCTTGCGCGCTCACGTTGCAGCGGGCGCCGCTGGCCCCGATCCTGCTGCGCATCGGCGTGCACACCGGCGAAGTCCGGCTGCGCGATGAGGGCAACTACATCGGCCCGACCATCAACCGCACCGCGCGGTTGCGTGATCTCGCACACGGCGGCCAGACATTATTGTCCGGCGCGACCGAGCCGCTGGTAATCGATCAGCTCCCGCCGGGTAGCTGGCTGACCGATCTCGGGACGCACGCCCTGCGTGACCTGCCTCGCCCCGAACGGGCGATCCAGCTGTGCCACCCAGACCTTCGCAATAGTTTTCCACCACTGCGGACAGTTATTTCTGTTGTGGCACATAATCTTCCGAGCCACCTCACCAGCTTCGTCGGACGCCGTGCGGAGATGGCGGATGTCCGCGTCGCACTGGAAGGCAACCCGCTCATCACGCTGACCGGCGCGGGCGGAGTCGGCAAGACGCGCCTGGCGGTGCGAATCGCCGCCGAGCTGGCAGGAAAGTTCCACGACGGAGCTTGGTACATCGATTTGGCGCCGATCACCATTGCCCAGGTGGTGCCAATGAGCGTGACAACGACTTTGGGTCTGCCCGACCAGCCCGGGCAGTCCCCGATGGAAACGCTGCTGCGATTCGTTCGTGACCGCGAGATTCTGATGGTGCTGGACAACTGCGAGCACCTGCTCGACGCCTGCGCTGAACTGGTGGTGGGCTTACTCGGTGCAGCACCGGGGCTCACGGTGCTGGCGACCAGCCGGGAACCGCTGGGCGTGATCGGGGAAGCCACTGTGCGGGTGCCCTCGCTGCCGCTGACCGACGATGCAGTTCAACTGTTCGGTGACCGCGCCCGCCTGATTCAGGCGGACTTCGCGGTCACGGACGACAACCTCGATGCCGTGATCGAGATCTGCCGGCGGCTGGACGGAATACCATTGGCGATCGAGTTGGCCGCCGCACGGGTGCGGGCTTTGTCGCCGACGGACATCGTCGAGAGTCTGCACGACCGATTTCGCCTGCTGAGCGGTGGTTCCCGCACAGCGGTCCGCCGCCAGCAGACGTTGCGCGCCTCAGTCGACTGGTCGCATGCACTGCTTACCGAGACCGAGCGTGTCCTGTTCCGCCGCCTCGGTGTGTTTCTTGGTGGATTCGACCTCGAGGCCGCTCGGGCAATTGCCGGCGCGGGCGCGATCGAGGGTTACCAGGTCCTGGACCATCTCAGTCTGTTGGTGGACAAATCCCTCGTCGCAGTGGAAAGCACCCGGGGCCCAACGCGATACCGCATGCTTGAAACGGTGCGTCAGTACGCAATGGAGAAACTCGGCGAATCGGAGAAGCAGCCACCGTGCGGTCCCGGCACCGCGATCATTACCTGTCGATAGCGGTTGCCGTAGACGCGCCGGCAGGCAACGACTATTCCCGCAGCATCGAGCGGGCCGAAGCCGACATGGACAACCTGCGCGGCGCGTTCGGCTGGAGCCTGGAGAACGGCGACATCGAACTGGCGTTGGTGCAGGCGTCGTCACTGCAGCCGTTGTGGTGGGCGGGTGGGCGCCTCCGTGAGGGCCTTGGGTGGTTCGAAGCCGCGTTCGCCGAACGCGAAAGGACCGATATCGAGTTGGGCGCGGCGGTGTACGCGCGGGCACTGGCCGACTACGCCTTGCTCGCCACGCAGACAGGCGCCTCTGACACGATGGATGCGGCGCGGAAAGCCCTTGGGATCGCTCGCGAAGTCGACGACCCGGCCGTGCTGGCGCGAACACTGGCCGCCTGCGCGGTGATCACCGGCTTCGGCGACGGCCCGCATGACAGCCAGCCGTACTTCTCGGAGGGTATCGACCTTGCCCGGGCGATCGGTGATCATTGGACGTTGAGCCAGCTGCTCGCCTGGCAGGCAGTCGGGGCACTCATCGCGGGTGATGCCACCACCGCGCGAGCGGCGGGTGACGAAGGTCGCGATCTGGCTGAATCACTGGGACACCAATCGAATTCGCGTTGGTGCCGGGCAGCCATTGCCTGGTCACTGTGGTACGAGGGCGATTTGGTCAGCGCCGTCTCAGTCTTCGGGGAAGTGGTAGCCGAGGCAGGGCCGGGTCACGATGTGGTAGCGAGCCTGAACGGTCTCCAAGGCCTTGCCTACTCGCTCGCCTACCAGGGCGAGCTACCGGACGCACAAGCTGCGGCCGTCACCATTCGCGACACCGCCAAGGTGAGCGAAATGTTGACCGGGGTTGCGTATTCCGCGGCGGGCGTCGCGGCGTTGGCGGCCGGCGACGTGGACACGGCGCAGGAGCTGAGCGAGCTGGCGTGGCGCTACCTCAGCATTCAAGCGACGACGGCGGCGGTGTGGCGCTCGTACCACGCGCAGGCCGCGCAGGCTCGTGGGGATTTGCTCGCAGCAAGGCACTGGGCCGATGATGCTGTTGCCCATGCGACCGGCTGGCATCTGCCGGTGGCGCTGGTCACCCGGGCACAAGTGGCGATCGAGCAAGCGGAGTTCGAACAGTCCGAATCCGACGCACATGACGCACTCGTGATATGCGCGCGCGATCAGGCCTACCTGCTCGTTCCGCAGATATTCGAAATACTGGCCATGGTTGGCGCCCATGCCGGGCGGCACCGAGCGGCGGCCCGACTCTTCGGTGCGGCCAAAACGTTCTGGACGCGGATCGGCGGAGCGCGGTTCAAGATTTACGACCCGGCGTACACGGCCTCGGTCGCGGCAGTGCGCGATGTAATGGGTGATAACGCCTTTGATTCCGCATGGACGGAGGGAGCCACCCTTTCCGCCGATGAGGCTATCGGCTACGCGCAGCGTGGCCGCGGTGAGCGTGGCCGGCCGACCAGCGGCTGGGCATCACTCACCCCCGCTGAAAGTGAGGTTGTTCGCCTGGTGTGTGAGGGCATCGGCAACAAAGACATCGCGGCCCGGCTGTTCGTTTCACCGCGAACGGTGCAGACCCACCTGACCCACGTCTACACCAAGCTGGGTCTCGCCTCACGGATGCAGCTGATCAAAGAAGCACAAAGTCACCCACGCTGAACGCTCGGCGAGGGTGCGTGCCGCGCTCGCCCGCGGCTGACATGATGAGCCCATGCTTGCCTTGCAATCACCGGTGACCGTGGAATCTGACAACCAATCCGTCGCGGGTTCCGTCGCGGCCATCGACAGCGTGGCGGTCGCCGGTTCGGCGGCGGTCGCCGCCAGCGTGGCGGTCGCCGGTTCGGTGACGACCGCGGGCAGCGTCGCGGTAGCGGGGTCGGTCTCCACCGCCGGCAGCGTCGCGGTCGCAGGATCGGCGGCCACCGCCGGGAGTGTCGGTGTGATCGCCTGCCTGCTTACGGTGATTTGCGTTGCCGTCCGCGAATGCGTGGCCTGTCTGGGATGTGTCGCCTGCACCCGGTGTGTCGCGTGCATCGCGTGCGTGCGCTGTACCGACTGCGTCGGGTGCATCGGTTGCGTGAATTGTTCAGGTTTACGAAATGTCGTAGGCGCCAGAAACATTCATGTGCAGCCCAGCGAGTGACCTCTCGCATCGGCGGGGTGGCCTGCTGGGTGGTGGGAGTCGTCGGCTACCTGATCCTGGAGGCCCTCGCCGCCGCGGCCTATCTGCCGGCCTACAGCTATGCGTACAACTACATCAGTGACCTCGGAAAGACCGGCCCGCGAGCGCCTTTGATGCACACGGCATTTTGCCTGCAGGGCAGCATGTTTCTGCTGGGAGCGCTGTTCATGGTCGGTGTGCCTCCTGGGCGACGGTGCCGCCTGTTCGTGGCTCTGGTTTCCGCGAATGCCGTCGGCAATATTCTGGTCGGCACGGTGCCCAGCGGGCTGGTACACCTCACCGGCGCGGCCCTCGCACTGGTGGGCGGCAATGCTGCCATCCTGGCCGGGGCGGCCCTGCTCGTGCCGCAACTGCGGTGGTATCGCGGTGTCTCGACAGGGATTGCAGCCCTGGGTTTTCTGTGTCTGGCGCTGCTGGTCGCCAATTGCCGAGCACTGCCCGTCGGTGTGTGGGAACGCGGCAGTGCGTATTCGATCTTTTTGTGGCAGTTAGTGACTGCGGCCGTGCTGCTGGGGCGACGGGGCGGTGCCCCGCTTACGTACCGGTGAATTTCGGGGGCCGCTTCTCCAGGAACGCGCGCGGCCCCTCCTTCGCGTCCGCCGATGCCATCACTGCCATGCCGAGTTCGAGTTCTCGCGGAAAAGCCTCGGCCTCGGTCTTTTCCAGGTTTTCGATCACCGATGCCTTGATGTTCCGCACGGCCAGCGGACCGTTCGCCGCCACTTGCCGCGCTATCTCCCGAGCCCGGTCCAGCGCACCCCCGGCGGCGGTGACGTGTCCGACCAGGCCGACCTCGTAGGCGCGTTGCCCGGAAATCGGGGTGCCCGCGATCAGCATTTCCATCGCGACGGTGTAGGGGATCTGGCGCGGCAAGCGAATCGTTGATGCGCTCATCGGAAACAGCCCGCGCTGCACTTCGCTGATCGCCAACTGAGCGTTGTCGGCGGCCACCCTGATATCGAAGGCCTGCAGGATCTCCATCCCGCCCGCGTAGCAGTAGCCCTCCACCGCGGCGATGATCGGCTTCTTCACGTAGTGGTCCTTCAGAAAACCCTTGTAAATCAACGAGAAATCGGACCTGACCCGCTCCTCATACTCATTCTGCGGAGGATCGCCGGCGATCAGGGCGCCCACCAACCGGTCCAGATCTGCTCCGGCGGAGAAGTTGCCGGCCGCTCCAGTCAGGATCGCGACCCGGAGGTCCGGGTCGTCGTCCAGAAGATCCCAGGCGTCGGCGAGCCGGCACAGGACTTCTGGATTGAAGGCGTTGCGTTTCTCGGGGCGGTTGAGGGTGATGGTGAGGATGTGCTGGTCCCGCTCGAGGAGGACTGCCGGTTCTGCCACGTACTGGTGTTTAGCACGAAACCGTCGCTGCGAGAAGTGACATGAGTCTCGATCAGGAATATCTCGGCGGCCGGCGCCGTCGTAGGACCGGTGGACAGATGAGGAGGGGATGTCCGTGATGAGGCCGAACGGGGCCACCGCCCTGGCATATCAGCAACCCGCGCCGACCACCGATAAACCCGGGCGTGTCGTACCGGGCCGGTCGGGCGTGCTGTTCGCCGGCGTACTGGCCGTCCTGCTCGCGATGGGGTGGGCGGCCAATCACTTCGCCGCGCTCATACCGGCCATCAGTGACCGCCAGCACCTCACGGTGGCCGCCCTCGACACCATGTTCGGAATCTATGCGCTGGGACTGCTGCCGGGCCTGCTGTTGGGCGGACGGGCATCGGACGCGTTCGGACGTCCGTCGGTGGCACTGACGGGCTCAGGCACGGCGCTGGCCGGAACTTTCATCATGTTCCTGTCGCAGCAGTCGGAGGCATTGTTGGCCGGACGTCTGATCGTCGGGTTCGGGGTGGGCCTTGCCGTCAGCTCCTGCACGGCATGGGCATCGGACCTCAAGGGACCCGCGGGCGCGGCGCTGGCCGGCACGGTGCTGATCGCCGGTTTCGCTCTGGGGCCTTTCGCTTCGGGATTGATCGCGTCATTCGGGCAAGCCGGCATTCCGGCGTCGTTCGGGATCGCCGCCGCCCTGATCGCGGTCGCGATGATCGGAGCAGGGGTAGGCCTTCGCGGGACCCCTTCGACGGCTCCGGCGCCGGAGCAGACCGAGGCTGCCGGAGGCAGCACGCGGCGGGCGTTGAGCTGGGCGATGCCGTTGGCGCCCTGGGTGTTCATCTCGGCCACACTGGCTTTCGTCACGATCCCTACCCGGGTCCACACCGGGCTCGCCGCTCCGTTGGCCGCCGGGACCGCGGCCCTGATCACCAACGGTGCCAGCGGCGTCAGCCAAGTCGTCGCCCGGGCGCGTAACTGGGGCCCGCAGACCGGCACCGTCGGCGCGCTGCTGGCGACAGTCGGCTACGTCGTCATCGCGGCGACTCCCACCGACATCCCGCTCGGTTTGGGTCTGGCGGTGGTGGTGCTGCTCGGCTGTGCATCCGGCCTCTGCCTGCGCGAGGGTTTGATCGATTTGGAAGCCGCTGCGCCGCAACGCATCCGGGGCACGCTCACCGGGGTGTTCTACTCGGTCACCTACCTTGGTTTCGCGCTGCCGTTGTTGCTGACCATGCTCGGGCCAGGCCGGGAATCGACGATGATTTTCGTGTCACTGGCCGGATTGGCGGCGGCCGCCGCGATCGGCCGGGCCGTGCGGCTGCGGGGAGACGCGCACCGGCAGCAGAGCTTGCCAGCCTGATCTTGACACTTATTGCGCCGCAATAGTTTTCGGCGGGGCCAGGAACCCGGTCTGGGCGATGGCAACCGATACACAGTTGCCGATCGGACCGTCGGGGTCGACCAGCGCCGCCGAGCCGGTGGCCACTCCGTCGTCGCTGTAGTGGGTCAGCGAGGCCAAGCCGAGGTGGGGCCCTTCCGGCAGCCTGCTGAGCGTGAGCGTGTAGTCGACGTTGATGAACTGCAGCCCGCGGGCTCCCCAGTTGGCGATCGACGCCGTGATGTCGCCGGCCATCGCCGCGCGGGTGAAGGCGGTCATCGGTTCGGCATCGACCAGCGGGCGCGTCTCCTGCAGCCACGTGTACTTCTGGCCCGGTGTTTCCGCCCACTCGGGATCGGGGTTCTGGATATCCGCGCCCCAGCCGTAAGTCCGGATGAACAGCGACTCGACGGCGCCCTGCTCGGCCGGGAGTGGCGGCATGGGGATGGGTTGAGACCATACGTGTCCGTCGGGCTGCGGGCCGCGCCGCAGAAACAGCACACTGGCCTGCGCGACCGGGTTGCCGTTCTGGACGAGTTCGGCCTCCACCAGACGCAGGCGCCGGCGGTCCTGCCGCACCCGGGTGTGCACCTCGACCGGTTCCAGGGCGGTCGGGCGGGGCAGGTCGATGGTCAGACGCGCCGGTTGAAATTGCGGGTCGTCCACCAGCTGTTCGGCCGCCCAACCGAGCAGGCCGCCGACCACGTGGCCGCTCAACGAAGGCCCCCACCCGCCCCGCGCGATTTCGGTTGGTAGAAAACGGTTCTGGTCGCGCAGGAAGTAGGGCAGCTGCGATACCGCGGCATCGTCGTCGAAGTTGCCTTGCACCCCGTGTTTCTACCGCACCCTGGCGCCGGCTCTGGTGCGGGCCACCGCGGACCGGATTTCGGCGACACGATCGGCGCTCACACCCCAGGGCTGGTCGACACCGACCCGCTCGTCGAGATCCCACAGCACACACTGTTCGCCGGGCTCGGCGACCAACTCCCAGGCGATGATCGTCCTGCGCAGCTGCTCGGCCGCCGAGTCACTGCTTGCGTCAGCGGGCGCGCCGCCTTCGGGGTGGTGGTGCAGGAACCTCCCGTAGGCCCGGTCGCAGAACGCCGCATACCGCGCGGTGCACAGGATCAGCCCATGCCAGGCCTCATCGACCGCGCGCGACGGCATACCTATCACCTGGTCGTCCGGTAGGGCGGCCGCGCAACAGCGCAGCCACTGCCGCAGGCCGGTCTCCACCAGCGCGCGCGGCTGCCACGGGCAGGTCTTGAACACGGCCGGAGGAAGTTCGAGCCCGGCCACCGCGACGCGCGCCCGACCATAGCGATTGGGTCGTCGGCCCCACACGCCCCTCACTGTAAGGGGCGCCGGAAATTGCCGCGGATTACCTGGGGAATCCTCGCGTAGCCTTTGCGCATGAACAGCGGAGTCGCGTTGCTGATCGCGTTGGGCGGCATCAGCGTGGCGTGGCTTGTCGCATTCGCCATCCGCCGGCCGGACTTCGGGCGGGGGCGAGGTTCCAACAACGGCATCTGGGGATCCGGATCGGGATCCGACGGCGGCTCGAGCGGCTGCGGCGGAGGCAGCAGCTGCAGCTCCAGCGGCTGCAGTGGTGGCTCCAGCGGTTGTGGCGGCGGGTCCAGCGGCTGCGGCGGCGGCAGCGGCTGTGGCGGCGGAGGCTGCGGCGGCAGCAACTGACGCTACCGCCACGCGAACGTCGGTTGCTCCAGCTCATCGACCCGATCGTGGCGACCTTCCAATCCCAGCCACCGCAGCTGTAGCAGCACCGCACCCGTCGGCGCGTGGATCAGGTCGTTGCCCAACGGGATCTGCACCACCGGACGGGGACTTTCCTCGATGCTGATGTAGCGCGGCGAATCCGCGCGTTGCAGCTGGTGCAGCCCCACCCGGTAGACGGCCAGCACTTCATCGGGAGCCGGGCGCAGCTCCAGCCGGCCGCCGCCCCAGATGACGACCGGCGTGATGACGTATCCCGACCGGGTCGGGTAGTCGTCGAGCAGGCCCAACACCGTCGACTCCGGCAGCCGGACACCGACCTCTTCGTCCAATTCCCGCAGCGCGGCCTCGATCACCGTTTCACCCGGGTCCAGCCGGCCACCGGGCAGCGCCCACTGGGCGGCGTGCGTCCGCAGCCGAGACGCCCTACGGCACAACAGAAATGCCGCTCCTCCGGCGACGTCGATCATGTGACCGTCGAGCCTCTCGTCCGGCAGGGGGCGGCCGTCCAGCCATTCCTCCAACGGCGCGGGGTCCACGCGGTCTTCGCCGCTCTCGGAGTCCACGAGGACCACCGCAACCGCCGCATGCCGCTTCGTCGGGTCCGTGACGGTACGGCGTTCATGGACCGCCAACCGCGCCCGGATCTGTTCGCGCAGGACGTCGTCGTAGGTGATGGTCACCGTTCGACCATATGCCCGTGGTTTCACCCGGTCGGGTGACGATTTCGTCAGAAAATATTGACGGGACGCGTGCAGTATGTGACGATTTCGTCAAGAGTTGCCCCGCGTCGTTCCGAGGAGGCCTTTTCATGGGTCCAGCTGCGGACGGCGTGGCCGTCGACCGCGCGAACATCTACGCCACCGACGCCCTGCTGAACCCCTACCCGCACTATCGGCGACTGCGCCGGGCCGGATCGGTGGTGTGGCTGCGCCGGCACCGGGTGTACGCGCTGCCGCGGTATGCGGAATGCAAGGCCACGCTGCGCAACGACGGGCTGTTCATCTCGGGCAACGGAGTCGCGCTGAACCCGTTGAGCAATCGACTGTCCCGCGGCACCACCCTCAACAGCGACGGGGCCGAACACGATCACCGCCGCAAGTTGCTTGCGCACCGGCTGCTGCCGCGGGCGCTGCGCTCGGTCGGGGAATCGATCGACGAACAGGCCGATGCCGTCGTCGAAGCCGCGGTACGCCGAGGCGCCGTCGACGCGGTCGCCGACCTCGCCACCGCGCTGCCGCTGGCGATCGTTCCCGATCTCGTCGGATGGCCGCGCGACGAGCGTGAGCATCTCATCGCCTGGGGTGGCGCCACCTTCGACATCCTTGGTCCGTTGAATTGGCAAGCGGTGAAAGCGATTCCGCGCAGTCTGCAGATGCTGATGTTCGCGCGCCGGGTAGTGCGCAACCGCTCCGTGCTGGAGGGCAGCATGGCGCACGAGTTGCTCCGTGCCGCCGACGACGGCAAACTCACCCATGCGGAATGCCCGAAGCTGATGGTGGACTACATCGCCCCCTCGCTGGACACGACGATCAGCTCCATCTCCAACGCCGTCTACCTACTGGCTACACATCCCGAACAATGGCGCCTACTCAAGGACGACCCCGCTCTGATCCCCAATGCGATCAACGAAGTCATCCGCTACGAATCACCGCTGCGCGCCTTCGCCCGTCAGGTCCGCGACGACACGGAAATCGACGGCACGCCGATTCCCGGCGGTTCCCGGCTGCTGATCCTGTACGCGTCGGCCAACCGGGACGAAGCCGAGTGGGACAGTCCGGATACCTTCGACATCCGCAGGGACGCGAGCCGTCAGATCGGATTCGGCAACGGCACCCATGCGTGCGCCGGCCAGGGTCTCGCCCGCATGGAGACGGCCGCAATCCTGCGGGCCCTGTTGGAACGCGTCGACCGGATCGAAGTGACCGGGCAGCCGACCTGGGCGGTCAATAACATCATCCACCGGCACGAGCACCTGCCGATCAAACTGGTCGCGGCCTGACTTGGGTGTAGTGGCGACCTAGCCGTGCCCGGACCGTGCCGGCCGCCCGGGCTCGCGCGCCGAGCGTGAATCGCACGACGGGACACGCCGATTCAGCGTCGCCGTATTCCCACTCGCGGGCGGCGGCGGAGGCGGGACGTGGCGGCTCAGCGTGACGGCTCAGCGTGACGACGCCCACATAGTTAGGCCACTAACTAATAGGGTACAATCAGAGCGTCGGAGCCAACGACGGCCTCGATTCACGATTGCTCTAGGAGCGACCATGTCCAACGCTCGCCCGAACCTGTGGCAGTACATCGGCTATAGCTACGGGCGCCGTCTGCCCGACTCGATGCGCGACTGGGTGTCCCGCGACCTCGCCGGTCCCGGCGCCATCCGCCGGCACCTGATCCGGATGGCGATTCCCGCGGCCCTCGTGCTGGCCCCGCTCTGGCTGCTGCCGGCATCGCTGTACGTGCACTCGGAGATGACGGCGCCGATCTTCATCTGGGTCCTGCTGATGGCCCTGGCACTGAACAAGGTGTGGCGTCGTCACCGGCTGGCCCAACACGGCCTGGACCCGGGCCTGGTCGACGTCATCAAACGCCAGAAGCAGGCCCACATCCACGACGACTACGCCCGGCGCTACGGCCCTCGTCCGGAAGAGGCGAAGTGGCAGGACAACAGCAGCCCGTTCTGAGCGACGCGACGAAGGAGCGATGACGCCATGCGCACTGAAGCCGCCGCAGATCTCGACCCGCTGTCGTTGGAGCGCCAGGTCTGCTTCGCGCTCGCCGTCACTAACCGGGCCGTGCTCGCGGTATACCGGCCGCTGCTGGAACCGCTCGGTCTTACCCATCCGCAGTATCTGGTCATGCTCGCGTTGTGGGACAACGCGAAAACAAAGCCAGGCGGCAATCCCCTATCGGTCAAAGACATTGCCACGCTGCTGCAGATCGACTCGGCCACCTTGTCGCCGATGCTCAAGCGCCTGGAGTCACAAGGGCTGATCACCCGGACCCGCAGCGCCGCCGACGAGCGGACCACACACATCGCGCCGACTGCGGCGGGCCGCAACCTCCGCCGACAAGCGCTCAAAGTGCCCCCGGCGGTGGTTGAGCGGCTGGGCGTCGATCTCGCCGAGCTCGAGCATCTGCGTGAGGTGCTGACCAAGATCAACGCCGCCGCCGTAGCGGCCGGCGCGCTCGACGTCTAACCAAGACACGTCTAACCAAGACACGCCTAACCAAAAGTTGCGGCAGCACACTGGCTTTCGCGGGTGTGAGAAACACTGACCCGGGTATACCCCGCGCTGTGTCCAAACCCCTCCCAGCCTCCGAGAGCTTGCGCCAGTTGGCCGCGGCACACGGCGTGGCGACCTCCTACCGCAACGAACGCCGGGAGCCGGTCGACGTCGACGCCGACGTCGTGATCCGCGTACTCGGGCTGCTCGACGTCGAGGCCGGCACCGAAGCCGACCGCCGCCGCGAGCTGGCGAAGCTCACCGAGGCCGATCGCGCCGGCGTCCTACCACCTACCGTTGCCGTGCGGGTCGATGGCCGTCCAAGACCGCTGCCGGGCGCCGTCGCGCTGGAAGCCGAGGACGGCGCGCGCATCGACGTGCGCGACGAGCTGCCGGCCGACCTGCCGCTCGGGTGGTACCAGGTCGAAACCCGCGACGGCCAGCGGGCCACGCTAGTAGCTGCGCCCGCACAGGTGCCTTCGACACCCGAGACCTGGGGCTGGATGCTGCAGCTTTACGCGCTGCGCTCGGCACAGTCCTGGGGTATCGGCGACCTGGGGGATCTGCGCGAATTCATCGACTGGACCGCTGCCCAGCACGGGGCCGGCGCCGTGCTGCTCAACCCGCTGCACGCGCCCGGCCCCACCCACCCCGTGCAGCCCTCGCCCTACACCCCGTCGAGCCGGCGCTTCGCCAACCCGCTGGCGCTGCGCGTCGAGGACCTCGACGCCTACCATCGCGCCGACCCGGACATACGCGCCGAAGTGGACGCGCTACGCGTCTCGCCGACCACCGAGCGAATCGACCACGATCTGGTGTGGGCGGCCAAGCGGTCGGCGCTCGAACTGCTGTGGCGGGCCGAGGGCCGGCCGTCGCCGCTGGACCAGTCACCCGGATCCACCGGACTGCGGGACTGGGCCACGTACTGCGCGCTGGCCGAACGGCATGGCGGCCGCTGGAGCCGGTGGCCCGCACCGCTGCGGGATGTCAACGGACCGGCCGTCGCCGCGGCCCGCCGGGAGCTGGCCTCGCGGCTGGGATTCCATGCCTGGGTGCAGCAGCGCTGCGCCGAGCAACTGATCGCCGTGCGGACCACCGCCCGGGAGGCCGGCATGGCGCTCGGGGTGTTGCACGATCTTGCGGTGGGCGTGGACGCGGACGGCGCCGACGCCTGGGCGCTGGCCGACGTACTGGCCACCGGAGTGAGCATCGGGGCGCCCCCGGACAACTTCACCCCGCGCGGCCAGGACTGGGGCTTGCCCCCCTGGCGCCCGGACCGACTGGCCGCGACCGGCTACGGCGCGCTGCGAGATATGTTGCGCGCCGTACTCGTTCACGCCGACGGGCTACGGATCGACCACGTCGCCGGACTGTGGCGGCTGTGGTGGATCCCGCCGGGTGACGGCCCCGACCGCGGCACCTACGTGCACTACGACGCCGACGCGATGCTGGCGGTACTTGCGCTGGAGGCGCACCGCGCGAAGGCCACCGTCGTCGGCGAGGACCTGGGCACCGTTGAACCCGAGGTCACCGAGGCGCTGGCCGACAACGGAATGCTGGGCTGCGCGGTGTCGTGGTTCACCCGCGATCAGTCGGTCGCCGAGGAGCCGTTGCTGGCGCCGTCGAAGTGGCCCGCCCGGGCGGCGGCCAGTCTGTCGACGCACGACCTGCCGACGGCCGCAGGGTTCTTGCGTGCCGAACACGTGCGGGCGCGGGCCGACCTCGGACTGCTCAACGACGTTCCGGCCGAACAGAATTCGGCCGCAAGGGAGCGCGCCGAGTGGCTGGCCCTGCTGCGATCTGAACGGCTGCTGCCCGACGGAGAAGCCGAGCCCGACGACGAGCGCGACCTGCCCAAGATCATCACCGCGATGCACCGGTTGCTGGCGGCCACGCCGAGTCGGCTGAAGTTGATCTCGCCCTACGACGTGCTGGCTGAGGTCCGGCAGCCCAATCTGCCGGGAACGATCGATGAGTACCCGAACTGGCGGCTGCCGCTGCCGGAGACTTTCGAAGAGCTGCAGGCGGATCCGCGGGTCGCGGAGATCACCGCCGTCTTTCGGGAGGCCGACCGGCCCAGGTAAACGGGATGCGGGCTCCGCCCCCAACATCGCGAGGAAGCCGCGCGTCGCCTCGGCCGCTTCAAATCAGTTGTCGGACGCCCGTTGCTGGTCTAGCCGGTCGCGCAGACTCTTCGGGCGGATATCGGGCCAGTTCTGCTCGATGTATTCCAGGCAGTCGGCTCGTGCCGCCTCTCCGTAGACCACCCGCCAGCCGGCGGGGACATCGGCAAAGGTTGGCCACAGGCTGTGCTGTTCTTCGTCGTTGATCAAGACGACGAAGCTGCCGTTCTCGTCGTCAAACGGGTTGACGCTCACGGGTCACCTCCCGATCGATGTGGCTGAGGTAGCGAGCACTTTGTCGAAAGATACCGCCGCCGGTCAGATTATGTCGGATGGGCCACCAAGGTCGGTGCTTTCAACGAAGACCGGGGTCCCGCCGTCAAGGGTGGCTCACGCGTGCCGCAAAACCAGTAGCTCGCCGGTCAGCGTGCCGTCTTCCAGCAGCTGCCCGATCCGTGAACTCTGGCGCTCCGCCAGCTGCCAGGCCTCGGTATGCCCGTGCCGACGGGTCAGCTCGTCCGTCACGGCGTTCATCCGCTCGTTCCATTCCGCCGGAATTGCCGGCAGCTCAGCGGTTCTCAGCCAGTGCTCGACGTGCAGCTCCGATTCGTGCACTAGTTGACGCAACCGGTCCGGGGTCGGGAAGTGGTTACCTTCCAGCTGATCGTCCGCCAGTTCGCGGTGAGCCACGAACGCCAGCAACCCGATTCGCCCGCCGCGACGCACGGTGCGGTGCAACTCGGCAAGCAACGCGAGCTGATCCGGCGTGGTGCACAAGACACCGAGCGACCACGCCGCGTCGCAACTCGCCTCCGCGAGTGGCAATTTCGATCCCACCGCCTGCATCACCGGATAGCCGAACAGCCTTCTTGCAGCGCGGCATGCGCCCGCCTCGGGTTCAACGAGTACCGGCCGCAACTCTTGGCGTTGCGCCGCATACGCGGCCGGCCCTCCGACGCCGGCGCCGCAGTCTAAAAATGTTGCGCCGCTGCCGATTTCCATATGCTCGACGAGCCAGTCCAGCGCGGCCGGGCTGCCGCTTCCCCGGCAGCCTGCCGGCACGTGGTAGTCCGCGCCGAGGTCGGCGGCGACCTGTGCGGTCCATTCCGCGACCGTGTCGAACTCCGCCTGCATCGCCTCGGTCACGCGACCCCCTCCCGGATCAGCCGGCCGACCTCCGCCTTGATCTCGGCGCCGACGCGAGTGCCCGACGCCGATGCCAGGCCGGACACGTTCACCCCTTCGATGCCGTCGATCGACAGCAGTGACTGCGCCTCGCTGACCGCGGCCGAGATCCCGGCCGCGATCGGGTCCGCCGAGCTCAAGACGCGTTCCGTCACGGCCGGATCAAGTTCGAGACCCGGCAGACCCTGCAGTACGGCGGCCGACACGCTGTCGGTGAAAACCGCGACCGCGGCGATCACCGGAATCGACAAACCCTGCGCCCGAGCAGATTTCATGAATTCGGCGATCATGTCGGGAAACGGCACATGGTTGAGCACCGCCAGGGCGGCGCCCGCCCGCTGTTTCTCGACCAGCCGGGCGGGCCGTGCCGCCACCGGCGGAGCCGTGGGCGTCTCCGGCACCGCCGGAACCGCCCCGAGCGACGCGGCCAGGGACACCAACCGCAGCCCATCCAGATCGAAAGTCTGAGTGACGTCCGGGCGCACGTCATAGCCGCGCCCGTCGCCGGTCACACAGAGCACGGTGTCCACGCCGATGGTGCGCAGGCCGCGCAGCTCCTGCTCGAGGACGATCCGGTTGCGATCCCGGCACGACAACGTGATCCAGGGGGCGACACCCGCGTCCAGCAGCAACGATCCCATCAGCGTGGGCGGGAAATCGGGCTTGTTCTGGTGCTCACCCACCAGCACCGCGTCACACGAGGAGGCCAGCACCGCCGCGGTCGCCGCGACGTCATCGCGATCAAAGGGCGCACAGCTGAAATCGGTCAACACCAATGGCACCGGACCCCGCACCATACCTCGCACCGGACCATTCCAGGGCACTATATCGGTGAATGTGCAAGCCCCCGAACGCATCTCGCATTGGCCGTCCGGCCGCACCCCACCGCACGGCCCGTATTCCATCCGTTTCGGGCAACCCGCATCAGGCGCCACCGCAGTTTCGCTCACTGCGACACTCAGTCGCTGTCCAGTGCGCCGCTCACCGGTTGGCCTGCAACATAATCCATCGGCGGGCCGTCCCCGTGGCCCAGGTCGCGGTGCGCCACCGCGGTAGCCAGCACGGTGCCGTTCTGGATGGTACCGATGATGTCCACTTCGTCGTTCACCGCGAATTGGCTGCCCGCCCGGGTGATGACCGCGGTCTGCGGAGTGACCAGGTAGGTACGGATGATCCCATCACGGCCGCGCGCAGTGACCGAACCCGACGACACCGCGATCAGCGTCCCCTCCTGGCTGACGTTCTGGTCAGCAGCCCGCGGCGCCTCGTGCTCCGACCCGACCACGTTCACCACGAATGCGGCCAATGCCGCCGCCACAATCAGCGAACCGAAAACAATGCGCCAGGCCTTCCCGAACACGACCCCTAATACGCTGCCGGACGGTTTGGTATCCCGTGGCTCGCGCAGGTGGTGCCTGGCACTCATGTCGGTCCTCTTCCAGCGGTTTCAGCCGTTGGATTTCGATGCTTGTCGGATCAGGCGGACGCACTCGGAATTACCCGATGGGCTGTGCCGGTAAACCGGCGTGCGCATTTCGGCCCCGATTTCGCCGCGTCTGGCTAACCTGCCGAGGCCGCGGAAATGTCGCTGTTCCCGTCGGCGTTCCCGTCGGCTCGAAGGCGCAATTCCGCGAACGCGGCGACGAACGCATCGGTCACCTCGTGGGTGTCCTTCAGGGTCGCGTCGTCGGCCAGTACCGAGACGCTCAACTGGTCGACGTAACTCCAGACGGTGATGTTCAGGGCCGAGCCGGCGGCAAGCGGTCCGACGGAGTAGAAGTCGGTCACCACTGCCCCGGCGATCCGGCCGCGTTCGCGCGGGCCGGGAACATTGGAGACGATCAGGTTGAACAGCTGGTTGGGCGCCTCGCGCCGCGACATCCACCCGAAGGTGGCGCGGGTGAGCGTCGGCGGGATGAACTCCAGCCAGCGGCCGACCAGGGTCGGTCCCAGCAACTGGTGGTCTTCCTTGGCGATGCGCGTGGAGGTGCGGATCAGGTCCAGGCGGTCCAGCGGATCGCTGACCTGCACGGGCAACGAGACCAGCATGGTGGCCAACGCATTACCCGCGATCCGGTCGGGCGAGGTGTCGGTGGCGGTGGGTATCGACGCGATCAGCGGCCGGTCCGGGGGTTCGCCGTAGTCAAGCAGCAGCCGCCGCAGCGCGCCCGCCGCGATGGTGAGCACCAGATCGTTGATAGTCACTTCCAGTTTTTTGCTGAGCGCTTTGACCTCCGCGAGCGGCAACACACCGCTGGCGAAGGTCCGTCCCGGCGAGAGCTTGTGGTTGAGGAACGTGGGCGGTGGATCGAACCGCGCTGCAAGATCGGGATGCGCCAGACGCTGCCGCGCGCGACGCTGCAACCGGTAAGCGCCGACGACGCCGTCGCGCACCGCCGATGGCAGCGTCCGGACGCGGGCCAGGTGGTCGCGTGCGGCGAAACGCACCACGTCCCGCGTCCTCGGCGCAGCGAAGGCAGCACCCGCCGCGTCCTGAGCATCGGACCACTGCAACGTTCGGGCCATCAAATTCGCCGAGGCGACACCGTCGGCCAGCACGTGATGGATCTTGCCGATCACCGCGATGCGCTGATCGCTGAGCCCTTCGGCGAAATAGAACTGCCATAGCGGGCGGCCGCGGTCCAGCGGCGTGCTGGCCACGCGCCCGATGACCGCGTCGAGTTCCCGTCGTCCGCCGGGCGCGGGAACCTCTACCCGCTGCAGGTGATAGTCAAGATCGAGTTCGGCGTCCTCATGCCAGACCGGGCGGTGCAGATGCCACGGCGTCGTCACCAGTTGGTAGTGCATCGGTTCGAGCACCGGAAGCCGGGCACGGAACACCTCGCGGAACGCGTCGAAGGTCGGCGCGCCCTCGAAGCCGCTGGTGTCGACGACCGCGATCTTCAGAGTGTGCTGATGCACGTTGGGCGTCTCGCTGGCCAGCATCAGCACATCCCAACCGCTCAGTCGCTTCACCGGGCCGCCTTCCTTATCGGGCCGCCCGGGTGGCGCACTCGGGTGTCGGGAGCCGGTGGTGGACCGATTCGATCGCCCGCGCGAGCCCGGGGACGAACGCGGCCGGCTGCAGTGTGCACCCGGCGTGGCCGGCGTCGACCGGGACCATCTCGGCACCCGGAATGCGCTGCGCCAGCCACTTCTGCCGCTGCACGCCGAAGGCACGGTCTTTCATCGTCACCACGACCGCCGTCGGGACGTCGATGTCGCCGACCCAGGTGGTCGAGTCGAAACGGACCACCTCGGCGATCGCGCGGGTGATACCACCCGGCGATGTGGCGCGAGCTTGATTGAGCACCCACTGGTAGTCGGCGAAGCGCCCGGTGGGCACCGCACCAGCCGGCCCGCCGGCACGCGGTGCGGGAGTCAAAGTTTCGATGAGGGCCGCGAACAGCCCGGTGGCCACGCGCTCGTAGCGGGCCCGGCTCACCGCCGCGGTCGCGGCGCACAGCACCAGCCCGTCGACACGCTCGCGGTGGCGCCGCCACACCAGCTGCGCGATCAGCGATCCCATCGAGTAGCCGACCGGCACGAAGCTGGGAATGTCGAGTACGTCGGCCAGCGCCGCCACGTCGTCCGCGCAGTCTTCGAACAGCATCCGGGGCGGCGAGATCCCCTGGCCGTGGCATCGCTGATCGAAAATCACCACCCGGCCGAACTCGCGCACCACGTCCAGCGCGGGGTACCACGTCATCAGGCCGGTGCAGGCCAGGGAGTGCAGCAGGATGTAGGTCGGCCCGTCGCTGGGACCGGAGTCGAGAACGTACGTGCTGCCCCGCCCGGGGAGGTCCACGACGACCCCATCCGGCAGCTGTGCAACGGGAGCCAGCGCGGGCACCTTGGGCAGCCGCGGCAGTGGAATCCCTCGTGGACGGACGCTGACGATGGGGGATATTAGAACAGCTGCCGCCGTCACAGCCAACCGGAATATCCGGACGGGTTCCCGTCGTTACTGAATTCGACGGTGCCGGATACTTCCCCCGGGTACCACACCAGAATCGTCGCTTCGAGCGACCACTTGCCGAGAGGCGCGAAACCGGCACCGTCGCTCAGCTCACTCCAGTACGAAGACCGGGATCTGCCTGCTGGTTTTCGTCTGGTATTCGGCGTACGGCGGGTAAGCCTCGACCGCGCGGCGCCACCACTCCTCGCGCTCGGCGCCCTCGAGTTCGCGCGCGGTGAGGTTGTGTACCTGCTTGCCGTCCTGCACGGTGAGCGCGGGATTCGCCTTGACGTTGTGGTACCAGGCCGGGTGCTCGGGCGCGCCGCCCTTCGACGCGACGATCGCGTAGCGGCCGTCGTGTTCGACCCGCATCAGGGGTACGTAGCGCTTCTTACCGGATTTCGCGCCGGTCATGGTCAGCAGGACGACGGGTTTGTCGAAGATCTCGACCCCGTCGGTGGTGCCCTGCCTCAGAATCCGCTCGGTCTGCTCGCGTACCCAATCCGTGGGGCTCAGTTCAACGTTTTCAGCCATAACCGTTTCTAACGCATCGGTGCGGTTTGTCCATTCCGCACCCCGAACCAGGTGGTCAGCGCCTCCGTCAGGCCGGGGTGTGGGGGCTCCCCCGCCCACGCGACATGTCCATCCGGCCGGATCAGTACCGCGCCCGGGACGGCCACCGCGCCGAGCACCGGAAGCTCGCACGCGTCATCGAGTTTCGCATCCACCACCTGCACCCGGTCGGCCCAGCCGGTGATGTCGACGCCGCCGGGTTCGCCGAGATTGAGCAGCACCGGCCGGGCCCGGTGCAGCAGTTCATACACCCGCCGGCCGGTGCCCACCAGATCGAGATCCGGCATCCGTCTCCCCACCAGGGGGTGCCCGTCACCGAGCTCGTATCGGATGTCCAGACCAGACATCATGGCGCCGAATCGTTTCCGGGGCTCCTGCATGCCGAGCAGTTCGGCGGTCGTATCCCGCAACGCGTTGGTGCGGTCATCCTGGTGCAGCAACGCCATCTGGGCCATCGCATTACGCAACACGCGCGCGGCCACCGGATGGCGTTCGTCCTGGTAAGTGTCGAGCAGCCGGTCGGGCGCCGTCCCGTTGACCGCCATCCCGTTGACCACCATGGCGAGCTTCCATCCCAGGTTCACCGCGTCCTGCATGCCGGTGTTGAGCCCCTGGCCACCGATGGGGTGGTGCACGTGGGCGGCGTCGCCGGCCAGGAACACCCGGCCCTGCCGGTACACCGCCGCTTGGCGGGCCGCGTCCGTGAACCGGGAAATCCAAGTGGGACTGTGGATTCCGTAGTCCGTCTGATAAACGTCGATCATCGCACGACTCAGGTCGCGCACGCTGGGTTCGCCCGCCGCCCCCAAGCTCTCCTCGGTCACCATCACCCTGACCGGTCCGCGGTCGCCGGTCCTGCTGAGCGCGTGCACACCCAGGCTGTCGTGCCGGATGCCCCACTCCGGTTCTCCTGCATCCGAATCGATTTCGACCTCGGCCAGCAGATAGCTCGCGGTGGGGTCCCAACCCTCGAAGGGGATGTCGGCCGCCTTCCGGACCGCGCTGCGTCCGCCGTCACACCCCACCAGAAACTCGGCCCCCAGCAACCCCCCGTCGGCGAGCTGGACATGCACGCCGGTGTCGCTCTGGGTGACACTGGTCACCTCTCGACCGCGATGGACGCGGACCGCGAGCTCATCCACCCACTCGCCCAATAGTCGCTCGATATGGCTCTGCCACAACGCAAGTCCGTAGGGGTGCCGGGTGGGGAAATCGCTGATGTCCAGACGGATCTGCGCGAAGCCGGCCAACTGGGCCACTTCACCCTGCTCGATGAACCGGTCAGCGACCCCGCGCTGGTCGAGGATCTCGATGGTGCGGGAATGCAGACCGCCCGCACGTGCACCGATCAGGGCCTGGTCAGCGCGACGTTCGACGACGGCGACATCGATTCCGGCCAAAGCCAATTCGGCTGACAGCATCAACCCGGTCGGGCCGGCGCCCACTACTACGACCGCATGCTCAGTTCTCACACTTCCCCCGTTTCGCTGAGTTCTGGCTTAGCTCAGCGATTTTGCAGCACGACCCCGGCCTTGCCGCAAGCCCCCCAGTCGGATATAGGTTGAAGGTGAGGGGAGTTAGCGCGCGACTGAAACAGACAGCGGTACATCGAGCTGATAAGCGCAAGCCATCTGTTCGCAGACGAGTGTCGCCACCGCATCGCGCTCGCCGGACGTCACCTCGAACACCAACCGGTCATCGACCTGCGCCACCATCCGCGAGGCCAACCCGGCGGCCTTGATGGCCCGGCCGACGTTGACCATGGCCGCTTTAACGACATCGGCCACCCCGCCCTGCAGCACCGTGGCGCACCCGGCCCGCTGAGCGGCGTCGCGCAACACCGGGTCGGGACTGTTCAGGTCCGGCAGATACCTGCGGCGACCCGACAGGGTTGCCGCATAACCCAGTTCGTGGGCATCGTCGACAACCCCGGCCAGCCGGGTGCGTACCAGGTCGGAAAGGTGCTGAGCGGCAACTTCTTTGGCGTCACCGCGCGAGATCTTCAGCGCGGCCGCCAGTTCGCCGGCGGTCCATCCGTAAGCGAGCGCACGGGACACCGTCCGGGCCGGGTACGGGTCGGCCGCAGCAGCATCGAGCACCCCGATATCGCCGGACAGGTGCGCCAACAGTCGTATCTCCAGCGCGTCGTAACGGGCGGTCAGCAACCCGGCGTAGCCGGCGCCGGCCCTGAACCCCGCGCTGACGCCGCGCAGGTTCGGACCAGAAGCTGACAGAGCTCCGGTGGCCGAGATGGTCTGGTGGTACGTGGGATGGACCCGCCCGTCCGGCGTGACCCCAGGATCCCTGGGGTCCGCGGGATCCACGGCGACGCCCACGGTCTCCAGGTCGGCCAGTACCCGCTGCACCGGCAACTCCAGCCGCTCCATCAGCGACGAGGAATCGATGCGGGCCAACTCTTCGTCGAGCAAGTCGGCAAGATCGAGCACCGCGCACGCCCGCAGGATCAGCGCGCGCACGGCGCGCTCGTCGGGATGTGACGAAAACAGTTGCAGCTCTAAGGTTTCGTCGGGCAGCGCGCAGCGCATGTGATCAATCAAGAGGTCGTTGAGCCCGGGGCCGCCCCGCACCGCGAGCCGCCCGGGACGCAGCAGGTGCGCCGCCAGCGCGGTATCGGAGGTGACACCATGCAGCGTCCAGCCACAGTTCCGCAGCGCATGCATCGTCCACTTGCCGCGGTGCACCGCCTTGGGCGGACCCGGGTCGGCGAGCCACGATGCCAACGCCGCCTCGTCGTCATCGGTCAACGCCGCGAGGTCGAGGTAGCGGCCGTCCCCGTCGGCCGCGACGATTGCCAGGGCAACGGCTCTGGACCGGTAGCCCTCGTCGCTACCGGCGACCGCCAACCCGAACCGGTTGCCGAGGCTGTTCTCCGCCAGCCAGGGCGCGAGCTCACCGTTCCGCGATATCCGTCCGCGCACGTCGAAGCTCACGCCGTTCATCTTTGGCCATGATTCGCCGACCGGCATCGCGGGGTACCCGTAGGTAGTCTCGCCACTGCACCGACAACGAAAGATCCAAGACTATGCAGGCAACGGTCACCCCCGAGGCCGAGAACGCCATCACCGACATCGCGCAGCGCCACGGGCTGTCCCGCGATGCTGTTCTGGCCATGCTGTTCGCCATCCACGCCGGCGGCGGCACCATGGCCCAGTTCTCCATTCCCGAACTCGGCGGCTCCGGCCAATGGATGCGGGGCGGCATGACGATGGTCGGCAACATGTTCGACAACGCGTTGAAGGCCCGCGTCGACGCGCTGTGCGGCGAGCTGGCACAGCTGCTCGCCTCCACCACGGTGTTTCGCTCCACTGCCACGCCGGCCACCGCCACCCAGTCCCAGGGCGGCTTCACCGCGGCCAACTGGTGGCCGGCGGACCTGGGCGTGCCCACCTCGTCCGGTGGGCAGAACAGCGTGCGCTACGCGATCTTCCCGGCCACCCGGCGGTTGGCGATCCACGTCAACGGCGTCACGAAGGTGTTCGACACCGACGAACACCAGATCACCGGTGTGCAACAGCAGCAGGGTGGCGGATACGGGTCGGTGAATTTCACCAGCCAGCTGGGCACCTTCGACGTGTCCAGCCTGACCGAGCTCGGGGCCCAACAGGTGGCCGAGACGCCGACGTCCGCACCGGCCCCGCAGCACCAGGCCGGCGACCCGGGGGCCGTCGTCGCAGCCATCGAGTCTCTGGCCGGGCTGCACGAGCGCGGCATCATCTCCGATGAGGAGTTCGCCACGAAGAAGGCCGAACTGCTCAGCCGGCTCTGAGCTTGGTCAGGACGGCGGCCGCGGCGGAAACTCCGCGCGGCCCTTGATGGCGTCTCGGTAGGCGTAAACCCGGTTGGGTATCGTCCCGAGCACCGCGATGGTGTGGCCGCCGCGCCCGTAGGCTGTGACGAACTCCCATCGGTTCGGGTCGCCTTCGACGAGTTGTACCGCGTCGTAATCGGTTGGCACACCTAGCATCTGAACTTTGACGTCGTACTGATCCGACCAGAAGTAGGGCACTTCGTCGTGCGGCTGGGCGCGGTCGGGACCGGCCAGCAGGGTGCGCGCGGCGGCGGCGCCCTGACGCCCGGCGTCCTCCCAGTGCTCGGTTCGCAGGTGCCGCTCGTACAGCGGATGCCACCAGCGCGCGACATCCCCGGCCGCCACGACATCGGTACCGCCTTCGGCTCGGCCGGTGGCGTCACAGACCACCCCGTCATCCACCCGCAATCCCGAATCTTGCAACCACTCGGTGGCCGGCGTCACGCCCAGCCCGACGATGACGAGGTCGGCGGGAACCTGCGAACCGTCGGTGAGCCGGACCGCCTTGACATGTCCGTTGCCGACGATCTCCTCGACGCCGACACCGACCCGCAGGTCGACACCGTGCTCGCGGTGCAGGGTGGCCCAGCACGGCGCTATCTCCTGTCCCAGGGCCGTGGCCAGCGGGTTGACCGACTTTTCGATCAGCGCCACGTCCAGCCCGAGCGACCGGCAGGTCGCCGCGACCTCGGCACCGATGAAGCCGCCGCCGACCACCACGATCCGGGGGCGGGTGCCGAGCCGTTCCCGGATCGCCAGACAATCCTCGACCGTGCGGAGCAGCATCACCCCGTCGGGGACCGGACCGCCGGGCCACGGGCGCGGGACCGCACCACTGGCGATGACCAGTCCGTCGAACCGCAGCGACCGGTCCCGGCCGTCATCGCGCAACTGAACGGTTCGTGCCGAGACGTCGAGCCCGACGGCCGACGCCCCGCGCAGCACACGGGCGTCGACGTCGAACTGCGGGGCGATGTCGATGCCCGCGCGATGCACGTTGCCGGTGAGAAATTTCTTCGACAGCGGCGGCCGATGATAGGGGGCGTGGCGTTCGCCGCCCACGATGGTGAGTTCACCCTCGTAGCCCTGCTGCCGGAGTGTTTCGGCCGCCCGTGTCCCCGCTATGCCGGCGCCGATCACGACCACCTGATCGAGCATCTCCTCAGTCCTTCACGAGGATCGCCTGGGTGGGGCACGACACTTCGGCCCCCTTCAACTGCTGACGCAACTGCTCCGGCGGCTGCTCCTGCAGCACGTGCAGTCCGTCTTCCCGCACGTCGAAAACCTCATGGCAGATGCTCATGCACACGCCGTTTCCGTCGCAGGTGTCCAGGTCGACCTGAACCTTCATCGAACGTCGACCCTTTCCGCTTGGGCTCGGGCCCGCTCCCGGGCGGCCTTGGCGACCGGCGAGTACTCCAGGTATTCGATCGCCATCTCGGTGGACGCCTCGTCATTCGGGTGGTGGCCGGGCCGCAGGTACCTCGCGGGCGCCGTCACGAAGAGCTGCCACGGACCCGGCAGCCGGTCGTCCCGCGCCGCCCGCAACCAGTCCCGCAGACGCCATTTGGTGTCGATGGTCGGGTCGTGGGCCATCAGGTAGCGGGCTCCCGCGATCCACCACCCGATGAACAGCGGGGCCGTCATCAACATGGAGAACGCCCGGATGGCGTAGCTGCCGCAGACGTGCTGGTAGACGTCGTACACGAGGGAGCGGTGCTCGACCTCTTCGGCGCCGTGCCAGCGCAGCAGGTCCAGCATCATCGGGTCCGCGTCCGCATAATCCAGCCCGCGGTTGCTCAAGACCCACTGGCCCATGATCGCGGTGAAGTGCTCGAGCGCGGCGACATCGGCCAGTCGTCGGTACAACCACCAGCGCCGCAGCGCCCGCGGAAAGAATTTCGGCGGATCGCCCAGGGAGACCGACAGCGTCTTGCCCAGCCGGTCGGTGTACGGCTTGGTGTCGATACCCTGCTCGGCCAGATGATCGAGCACCACCTGGTGCGCCCAGGCATGCCAGGATTCCTGCTGGATGAACGGCTTGATCGCCGCTTCCAATTCGGGGTCATCGACCAGCGACGACGCCTCCAGGACGGCTTTGATGAAGTGACGTTCGCCCTCGGGCAGCAACAGGTGCAGGACGTTGATCATGTGCGTCGAGAACGGGTCGTCGGGCACCCAGTGCAGCGGTGTGTCCGACCAGTCGAAGCGGACCATCCGTCGATACTTCGGGTGACCCTCCTGATGTAACGCGACCTCCGGCATCATAAGCTCCTCCCTGCGACCGGCCGCGGGAAGCGGCGGTCGTTCTTCTGTCCATCTGGCCGCGTACCCAATCGGACTGTTGTCTATGCGTACCGTTGCCGCCGAGTCCGAACTGTTCGCGCGGCGGCCTAGGAGGCCAGCAGCTGCGGAACATCCTCGGGCGTGCGGGGCAGCGCATACAGCGCCATCCGGCGATTCGTCATGTCATGCTCGCCGAGGAATACACAGCCGGCGCTTTCGCAGAATCGGCGCGCCGTCCTGTTCCGGTGGTCCGGGTCGAACATCACCCGACGGCACTGCGGCTCGTCGGTGAGCACACTGGCCACCAGGTGTGGGAGCACGAATTGCGCGACGCCCTTGTTGGTGACGGCCGGGTCGGCGATGGCAGCGTGGATGCCCAGATCGTGCGGATCGTACTGGTATCGGGTGGCAATGGAATCCTTTGCGGCCCAATAGATCTCGACGTAGGCATGGTCACGGCCAGCGATGCTGGCGACGAACGGTCGTGAATAACTGCCGTCCAGTTGAGCGAGCAGATAGCGACGCCACCGCGACACCGGCCAGACGTACTCCCAGGCTTCCGCCAGATGGGGCCGGCGCATCCACTCGGAGATCATCTCCGCGTCGGAATACGGATCAGCGAGCCGAAAAGCGTAGGGAGCGGGCACTTCCGGTCGGGAGGGTGGCGGTGGTATGCGCCGGACCTCGTCGGGTATCTCAGTGCGTTCCCGCGGCAGCACCACCTCCAGGTCGCTCACGACGTGACCTGCGAGTTCATCGCCTCCCGAAGGCTCCTCGGCCGCATGTCGGTCCAGTGCTCGTCGACGAATTGCAGGCATTCCGCCCGGCTCGCCTCACCGAATACCCGCCGCCAGCCTGCCGGGACGTCGGCGAAGGTGGGCCACAAACTGTGCTGCTCTTCGTCATTGACGACCACGATGAAGGTGGCGGTCTCGTCATCGAAGGGATTGGTGCTCATAGTTCCTCCTCATTGCGGGGTCGTTGCCGGACAGATCGGCGCCCAGGACACGGTCGGGAGAGCATCCCCAGGCAGCTGAGGTTCGGAAACCCCGGTCCCTGGTTCAGCCCGGCGAGGTTGGGCAAGAACAACTTCGGTGTGACGCCGGTAACGGCGAGGTCATGTCCGATCGATTCACGCAGGCGCTCCCCGGTCATCGGCCCGCTCAGGCCGAGTTCCAGCAGATCGAGGGCGTCCTGGCTGAACAGCGAGGTGAACCACAGCGCGTCGAGGCCGGAGCCGTCGATGACGAGATCGAAACCGTGGACGGTTTCGAAGTTTTCGCTGCCGCGGTTGGTGTTCAGGGTGAGCCGGATCTGATCCTCCCGGCCCACGGCGTGGGCGACGCGGCCACGCAGGTGCCGAATCCGGTCGTCGGCCATCAGCGCGTCCTGCACGTTGGAAGAGAAGACTCCGCGGTCGGTACGGGCGATCGCGTCACGGCGCTCGGCCAAGGTCAGGGCCGTCCACTCGGACGGGTCGGAGAACAGCGAGTTCTCGAAGTACCCTTCACCGCGGGTGAACAGCGTCACCTGCGGTGAGATCACGGTGATCGTCGAAATCGAATGCCGGAAAAGCTCATTGAGCATCGCCGCCGCGGTCTCACCGCCGCCGATCATGGCGACCCGTTCCGCGCTGATCCGCTCGTGGGCGGCGGCGCGGTGCCAGAACTGCGCGATCGACAGCACCCGCGGATTGCCCGGCAGCAGGGTGCGTTCCGGCTGACCGGGGCCGGTGATCATCAGCGCATCGGTCTGCACGGTCCCTTCCGGGGTGTGCAGCGCCCACTGGTCACCGTCGACGGCGATGCGGTCGACCTCGCCGTAGACGACGGTCATGTCGACGCGCTGGGCGACCCAGCGTAGGTACTGACCCCACCGGCGGTGGGTGGGCGCGGGCCGGCCACGATCGATCCATTGCGCGAACTGCCCGGTGGCGATCAGGTACGACTGCCAGCTGTGGCAGGTCATCCGCTCGTCGAGTTCGGCGTTGCGCCGCGGCACCAGCGACGAGCGGTAGGGAAACCCGACATCCTTTTCCGGGCTGGTGCCCAGGTTCTGGGCGCCGTCCGTCCAGCCACCGCTGGCTTGCCAGTTGGCCGCCACGCCGGTCCGCTCGACGGCGACCACCTCGGGCGTGTCGACACCCATGGCACGCAACACCGAAGCCTTGGCTGCCACGGCGACCGCCTTGGCGCCGGCGCCGATTACCCCGAGCCTGGTCATGACACCATCTCCTTGAGTTCTTCAGTCCAGATACTTTGCAGCGCAGCCAAATCGGCCTCGCTGAGAACGTCGGGCAACACCCGCCACTGGGTGAGCAGCACCTGCTGATCACCGGAGCCCAGCAGGGTGGCCAGGATGACCAGCTCGTGACGCACCGCCGTGTCCGGTTCCGGCAACTGCGGCAGCCCGCCCAGCAGTTCGCGGTCGAGCCGCAAGTCGGTACCGGCCTCTCCCACATCGATGCGGCCCAGGTAATTGAGCAGAAGTTGTGGTCCCGGCTTTTCCTTCAGCCGGTACGCGGTGTCGCTGCGCAGATAACGCAGCAACCCGTAGTCGATGTCGCCGCCGGGGACCGAGGCCAGATGTTCGGCCACCAGGTGCGGGTCGGTGGTGGGCACCCGCAGTGGGTAGATGCTGCTCAGCAGCCCGACCGTATCGGAGGTATCGATCGTGTCGTCGACCAGAGAATCTGCGCGGCCGTGAGTTTCCAGCGCCAGCAGCGGCGGTGGCGTCGGCTGGCTGCGGACTCGCCGCCACCGGTTGACCGTCCGCGTCGCGGCGGCGACCAGGACTTCGAACATCGGAACACCCATATTCAACAGCTGCCCGGTGGCCTCGGCGTCGGCCACGGACGCGCGGACCACCAGGTCGCGGGCACGGTCCCGATCGGGGTCGACCCGCCGTGCTCCGAGGTCGGGATCCACGCCGTCCAGCTGGTTCAACCAAAATTGGCAGCTGTCAAGCGTTTCGGCCCGCCGCGTGAGTGCTTCGGTCCACTGCCGGTAGGTGGTGAGCTCCGAAATCGGTGCGGGTGCACGACCCGCGGCCAGCGCGTGCAGGGCGGTGTCGAGCTCGCCCAGGACCACCCGCCACGACGCCGGGTCCATGGCCAGCACGTGGGCGGTGATCAGCAGTACGCTCTGCCCGCTCGACGGTCGCAGCCAGGTGACCGAAAGCAGCACGCCCCGTTCCGGATCGAGGCCCGCCAGGGCCCTTTCGGCGTGTTCATTAACGGCGGACGGCAGGTCACCCGCTACCTCGATCTCGTCGAGGAGATCGGTGGCCGGCGCGGGTACCAATGTCATGCTGGTGCGGTCGAGGCGGGTGCGCAGCACCTCGTGACCGTCGACGATGTTCTTCAGTGCCGCCTTCAGCTGATCGCCGTCGATGCCGGCGGGCAACCTGATCGCCTCGGTCTGCGCCAGCCGCCGCGGCTCGCCGTGTTCGTACAGCCAGTAGGCATTGGGCAGCAGGGGAATCGGTTGACCGCGTTGCTCGTCATGTCGTTCCGGCGCTGCGTCCTCGGCGTCGATCGCGGCGGCGAGCTCGCGAACGTTGACACACTCGAGGATCAACCGTGCGCGTAGTGGAATCCCGCGCCGGCGCGCCGCCTGCACCACCGACAGCGCCAGAATGCTGTCCAGCCCGAGTTGCAGGAAATCCGCGGTGACATCCACCTGCGACTGTTCCAGCAGCTCCGAAAGCAGCTCGGCCAGTTGGTTTTCGGTGGCGGTTTCCGGCGTCGTCGCCACCGCGGTGACGGCGCCGATGCCGTCTAGGGCCGCTTCGTCCAATTTGCCGTTGGCGGTCAACGGGATGCGGTCGACGACGACGATGCGCTGCGGCACCATGTAACGGGGCAACCGCTCCCCGATCGCGGCGCGCAGCTCGCCCGGCGAGGGCCGGGATCCGTTGGCGCCGGCGGCATACGCGGTCAACACGGGCCGGCGCTGCCGCTCACGCACCACCACGTGCGCGTGGCGCACCGCGGGATGTGCCTCCAGCGCCGCGGCGATCTCGCCGGGTTCGACCCGGTAGCCCTGGATCTTCACCTGCGCGTCGGCACGCCCGAGGTATTGCAGCGAATCGTCGGGCAGGCGGCGCACCACATCACCGGTGCGGTACATCCGCTCGCCGGAGACGAACGGGTCTGCGATGAAACGGCTGGACGTCTCCGCTGCCCGGCCCACATAGCCACGCGCGAGTTGTTCACCGCCCAAATACAATTCACCAGGGATCCCACGGGGCACCGGTCGCAGGCCGGAATCGAGCACGTATCCCCGGGTCTCCTGGGTGGGGTCGCCGATCGTCGGCGCGGAGTGCCCGGTGATGTCGGCGACCACCGCCTCCACCGTGGTTTCCGTTGGGCCGTAGCAGTTGAACGCGGCCGTCAGCGCGGCTGGAGTAGTCCGAGCGCACTCGTCTCGGATCGACTGCCACATCGCCGGGCCGATGGCTTCGCCGCCCAGGGCCAGCACGGACAAGGGAGCGGAGGTGAGCAACCCGAAGGCCCGCAGCTGCGTGAACATCGACGGCGTCGTGTCGATCATGTCGATGCGGTGCTCGACGATGGTCTCAACCAGAGCCTCTGCGTCGCGCTGGGTGTGATCGTCCACGATGTGTACGGCGTGACCGTCAAGCAGCGCGACCAGGGGCTGCCACGCCGCGTCGAAGGCGACCGACCAGGAGTGCGCTATCCGCAGCCGACGGCCCAGGCGGGCGGCGGCCGGTTGCAGCACCCGATGGATATGGTCATCGGCGTAGGCCCCCAGTGCCGCATGAGTTCCGATGACGCCCTTGGGTTCTCCGGTGGTACCCGAGGTAAACACCAGATAGGCGGCCTGCTGGGGGTGCACCGCGGCCGGACGGAAGTCCCCTCGTTGCGCTTCGGCGGCCGACACCATGCCCTCGTCGATGACGATCGTCGCGCCCGTCTGGCGCATGGTGGACTCCACCCGCTCCGGCGGGGTGCCGGGCTCCATCGGGACACTGACGCCGCCGGCTTTGAGCACTCCGAGCAACGCAACGACGTAGGCGTGCCCGCGGGCGAGCCGGATCGCCACCGGGGTCTCGGCTCCGACGCCGTGTTCCGTCAGCAGTGCGGCCATCCGGTTGGCTGCGTCGTCCAGTTCGGCGTAGGTCATGGCGCCGCCGGCCCAACTCAGCGCCGTGGCTTGGGGGTTGTTCTCCGCGATCGCGGCGAATCTGGTGTGGAAGCCGCTGGCCTGCGGCGGTTGCGGCAGTTCCGGCGCCGCGTGGGCGCGCAGCGGGCCGGCCTCGTCGTCGAACAGCACGCTGAGCTCGCGCAGCGGCCGCTGCCACTGCGACAGTAGTCGCTCGGCGGTCAAAAGCACTCTGCGGCCGAGTGATTCGCCGGTAGTCTGGCCCAGCGCGCCGTCGAGCACCTCAACCAGCAGCACCAGCTCGTCACCGGCCATGTGGGCGGCCAGCGTGACCGGGAAATGTGTCACGCTCTCGAGTCCGCTCGGCTTGAATATCACACCGCCTGAACGCAATTCGCCATCTGCGCCGAGTCCTGCCGTGGGAAAGTTCTCGTAGACCAGCAGCGTGTCGAACATCTCGCCGACCCCGCCCAGCGCCCGCAGCGTGGCGTGGCTGAGGTAGCCGTGGTCACGCAGCATCGCCGCATCCCGTTGCACGGCAAGGCAATGCGCGCCGGCGCTGGTGTCCGGATCCAATCGGACCCGCAGCGGCACGGTATTGATGAACAACCCGATCATGCTTTCCACGCCGGACAACTCAGCGGGCCGACCGGAGACGGTGACACCGAACACCACATCGCCGCGATCCGTCAGTCGAGACAGCACCACCGCCCACGCCAGCTGCGTCAAGGTGTTGACAGTTATCCCCTGCGAGCGAGCACCCTCGGTCAGCCGCGCGGTCACGTCGCGGCCGGCGCGCAGTTCGGTGCGCCGCGGCAAACCGGCGCGGGGCGCCCCGCCCATCCGACGGTCGGCCATGGCTGCCGAAAGCATTGTCGGGGAGCTTAATCCGTTGAGATACTCCCGCCAGACCTGCTCGCTGGCCGAGCGATCGTGACCGGACAACCACCCGATGTAGTCCCGGTAGGGCCGCGGCTCGTCGGGCAGTGCCTCGGCGTCGCCGCCGGCCCCGTACAGCGCGATCAGCTCGGCCGCGAACACCGGCAGCGACCACCCGTCGATGACGATGTGGTGCGCGGTGATCACCAGGTGCCAGCGCTCGCCGGGCAGTTCGGCGAGCAGGAAGCGGATCGCGGGGGTTCGTTCGAAATCGAACGGCCGTGTCCGCTCTGCCGTTGCGAGGCGCTCGATCTCCGCTTGGGTCGTCCGGACGTGGCGCCTGGGCAGATCGACAGTGGTGGGCACGATCTGCACCGGACGCGGGATGTTCCGGCTCACAAAGCTGGCCCGCAGATTCGGATGCCGCACCAACATCTTTGCGGCGCAGTCCTTGAGCAACTCCGCGTCCAGGGCACCGCTGATCTCGGCGGTCATTCCGATCAGATACGGGTCCTCGGTGGAGAACTCCGTCAGCGTGGTCAGCGAGTACAGCCCCTCCTGCAGCGGGCTGAGCGCCATCACGTCCTCGATGCCCGGCGGCATGCCGGTTCGGGTCGCGGTCACGGGTTGCCGTCTTCCGTGGCCCAGGCTGCGGTCACCGCGGCCAGATCCTGTTCCGACAAGCCTGACGTGCTCATCGGCTCGTGGCGGACATCGGCTTCGGCGTGCGTGCCGTCCTGACCCGAGTCCACCGCCGCCGCAAGCTGTTGAACGGTCGGGTGTTCGAAAACCATCCGCGGGCTCACCGCCAGACCGGCGTCGCGGGCTCGCGCAGCCAGTTGCACCGACAGGATGCTGTCCCCGCCGAGGGTGAAAAAGTCATCACGGCAGCCGATTTCGTCGATCGGTAAGAGACCGACGAAGACATCGGCCAGGGCGCGCTCGGTTTCGGTGCGGGGCGGGTCACTGCGGCCGCGGGTGCTTACCGCCGGCCGCGGCAGGCCGGGCCGGTTCAGCTTGCCCGACTCCGTCTTGGGCATCTCGTCCAGCACGGTGATCGACGACGGCATCATGTATCCCGGTAGCACCGACGCGGCCTCGCCGCGTACCAGGGCGGCGAACTCGGCCTCGTCGGTGACCGGTTCGCGCGGCGCGACGTAGCCGGCCAGGGTCGTACTGCCGTCGACGTCCCAGGTGCGCACCGCCGCAACGGCCACTCCGTCCACGTCCCGCAACGCGGCCTCCACCTCGGCCAGCTCGACGCGGAAGCCCCGCACTTTCACCTGATGGTCGGCGCGCCCGACGAACTCCAGACAACCGTCTTCGGTCCACCGCGCCCGGTCACCGCTGCGGTAGAACCTCGCCCCCGGCTCGGTGGAATACGGGTCGGGGACGAACCGCGACGCCGTCAGGCCGGCCCGCTTCCAATATCCGCGCACCAATTGCTCGCCGGCGTAATACAGTTCGCCAACTACTCCGACCGGTACCGGCTTCAGCGCCTCATCGAGCAGATACACCTGTGAGCCGGGCATTGGAGTGCCCAGCAGCGGCACCGGCGGGGTGAGCGGCCCGCGGACCAGGGCGCCGGACGTTTCGGTGGCGCCGAAGTTGTTCAGCAACTCCGGGCCGTCGGTGCCGCCGTAGTTGGCCAGCAACCGCTGGTGCAGCGATACGGTCATCGGCTCGGCGCCGCACACCAGCCGGTGTAGCGAGCTCAGGGATTCCGGCCAGGCATCCACGATCGTCGACACCAGGCTAGGCACGGCGGTGACCTGCGCGACGGAGTGCGCACGTACCAGCGCGGCCAGCGCCTCGGCGTCGCGATGCTCGGCGTCATCGGCGAGGATGGTGGTCGCGCCGGCGGCCAGACCGCCCAGTGTCTCCATGCAGCCTTCCAGGAACGTCCAGGAGGCTTGCGCCAGGCGAATGTCGTTGCCCGGCACCGGATAGTTCCACAGCTGCCAATTCAGCCGGCTTGTCATCGCCCGGTGGGTACCGAGCACGCCCTTCGGTGTGCCCGTCGATCCGGACGTGAACACCAGGTACATCGGATCCTCGGGATGTGCGGCGGGCAGCCCATCGTCCGATTGGACCGGGCGGTCGAGTGCCCGCTGCAGCGCGGGATCATCGAGCACCAGAAGCGTTGCCCCGGGGCACTCCGGCAGGGTTTGCGCGGCCTCGGCGGTCGCCACTACGACGCGCGGCGAGACGTCGTCGAGCATCAGCTTCTTGCGTGCCGCCGGATATCCGGGATCCAGCGGAAAGAAGCCGGCGCCGGCCTTCATGATGCCGACGAGCGCAACCACCGTGTCGATGCCGCGCCGCGTGGACAGTCCCACCAGTGATCCCGGCCCGACACTGAGATCGCCGAGCAGGCAGGCGAAGTTGTCCGAACGACGATGCAGCGCAGAGTAGTCGATCTCCGCGTCGCCGCAGCGCAGCGCAATGCGGTCGCGCCCCCACTCACGGCTCGGCTCGAGCAGCGCGGCGATCGTGAGCGGGCGGTCGACCCTCGGCTCGGGTCCACGGCTCCATTCGGTGAGCAGGCGTTGCCGCTCGCGGTCATCGAGCAGCGGGACATCGCGCAACCGCCGATCGGCGTCATCGGCGAAGGTGGTGACCACTCGCATCAGCCATCCGGCCAGACGCTCGATGGTGCTGCGATGGTACAGCTCGGTGCGGTAGACGATCTTGCCCTGATAACCCCCGTCGGCGGCGAAGAAGTTGACGCTCAGGTCCGCGGGCGCGATGTCGAATGGCGGCTCCATCGCGGTGAACACCGTGTCCCCATCGGGGCCGGTCTCGATGACCTGTTGCGCGGGCAGGTGGTCGCGCACGTGCACGACCGTCTGGAAGAGCGGGTTCCGGGATAGCGACCTGATCGGGTTGACCGCGTCGACCACCCGCTCGAAGGGCAGGTCCTGGTGGGCGTAGGCGCCCAGTGCGGTGTCGCGAACCCGGCTGAGCACCTCGCGCAGGGACGGGTTGCCGGAAAGGTCGTTGCGCAGCACCAGGATATTGATGAAAAAGCCCACCAGCTGGTCGAGTTCGGGCTCGGTGCGCGATGCGATCGGGGTTCCCAGCGGAATGTCCGCACCGCCACCGGCCTTGTGCAGCACTACCGCGACCGCGGCCTGCAACACCATGAACTCGGTCACGCCGAGCTCGCGGCAGAGTTCGGCCAGCTTGCCCCGGGTGTGCGAGTCGATGCCGAACTCGACGGAGTCGCCGGCGCCGCTGGGCACCGGCGGCCGCGGCAGGTCCGGCCGGAGTCCGGTGTCCTCAGGTATGCCCTCCAGCTGCCGAACCCAGTATTGCTTTTGCGCACAGGCGATTCCGGACCCGTCCTCCGGCTCGGTCAGCAGCCGGCCCTGCCAGGTCGCATAGTCGGCGTATTGAACCGGCAGTGGGGCCCAGGAGGGCTCCTGGCCGGCCTTTCGGGCCCGGTACGCCGTCAGCAGGTCGGCGAACAGGACGCCGCCGGACCAGTGATCGATCGCGATGTGGTGCACTACCAGCGAAACCACATGCTCCTGGTTGGGCGGCCCGGTGTGCAGCACCGCGCCGCGGATCGGCCAGTCACGTTCCAGCTCAGAGCAATAGCCGCGCTCGAGGTCGAGCTGCTCGCGCAACCACCCGTCGCCGTCACCGCTGGCCTGGCGGACCTGCACCTCGCCCGGGGCATTGATCACCTGGTGCGGCACACCCGCCTCTTCGGCGTAGGTGGTGCGCAGGATCTCGTGGCGCGCAATGACATCGCCGAATGCGGACACCAGGGCGCCGACATCACACGGCCCGCTGAGCCGCGCGACGAACGGTATATTGTTGACCTCGCTGGGGCCCTCGATCTGGTAGGCGAACCAGCTTCGCAGCTGCGCCGCCGAGAGCGGCAGCCGCCCTTCCCGCGGCGTCTCGACCAACTCTGGCCTGGTACGGGCAGCGTCGGCCGGTTCCGATTGATCGATCAGTTGTGCCAGCCGCCCAACGGTTTCCGACTCGAAGACGTCCCGGATACCAACGTCGACACCGCATTCGGCGCGGATCGCGGCCACCAGTTTGGTGGCCGCCAGCGAATGTCCGCCCAGGTCGAAGAACGAGTCGTCCAAACCGACCTGGCCGGCACCCAGCAGGTGCGTGAACAGGGCGGCAACCGTTCGCTCGGTGTCCGTGCCGGGCTCCCGAAACTCGGCTTCGGAAGCGATTTCCGGCTGCGGCAGAGCTTTTCGGTCGATCTTGCCGTGTGCGGTGATCGGGATCTCGTCGATCACGACATAGGCGGCGGGGTTCATGTAGTCCGGCAGCGCGGCACCCACCCGGGACCGGATGCGTTCCACGTCGACCGATGTCGTGTCTCCGTCGGCCGGTGTCAGGTAACTCACCAGGCTCTTGCCGAGGTGCGGCAGATCCGCGGCGATGACCACCGTCTGACCGACGCTCGGGTCAACCGAGATTGCCGCTGCAATGTCCCCGAGTTCGATCCGGAATCCGCGGATCTTCACCTGCTCATCCGCGCGCCCGACGAATTCGACGGCACCGTCGGCGTTGCGGCGAGCGAGGTCACCGGAGCGATACAACCGGGCGCCGGGAGTGAACGGGTCGGCGACGAAACGTTCCGCGGTCAAGGCCGAGCGGCGATGGTAACCGTGCGCGAGATGCGTTCCGCCGATGTAGATTTCACCAATCGCGCCGACGGGCACCGGTTGCAGTCCGTCATCGAGCAGGTACACCTGCGTGTTGAGTTTGGGTCGCCCGATCGGCACGATCCGGGTGCCCTGGGTGCCCTCGACCTGGTAGCTGGTGGTGTTGACTACGGTTTCGGTCGGTCCGTAGAAGTTGTAGAGCAGCGCGTCGAAGGTGGCGTGGAACTTGTCGGCGATCTCTCCGGGCAACGGCTCGCCGCCGATCGGAACGCGGCGCAACGTCCGCCATTGGTTGACACCCGGTAGCGACAGGAACAGACCGAGCAGCGACGGCACGAAATGCATCGACGTGATGCCTTCGCGGTAGAGCAGTTCGGTCAGATAGTTGATGTCGCGCAGGCCATCCGGTCGGGGGATCACCAGTCGCGCCCCGCAGACCAGTGGGCAGAAGATCTCGGCGATGGACACGTCGAATCCTGGTGAGGCCACCTGGAGTAGCCGGTCCGTCTCGTCGACCTCGTACTTGCCGCCGAACCAGACGAAGTACTCTGCAATCGGCCGGTGCGGCACCGGGACTCCCTTGGGCAGCCCGGTCGACCCCGAGGTGTAGATGAGGTAGGCGGTGTTTTCCGGTAGCAGCGGACGAATCAACTGGTCTGGTCGGGGGTCGGTGGCCGGGTACCGCGCCAGACCGGTGACCGGTTGACGCAGCGCAAGTTTGGCCTCGGCGTCGTTGAGGATGTAGGAGAGGCGCTCGGGTGGATAGGTCGGGTCGACCGGAAGGTAGACGGCCCCGCATTTGAGGACGCCCAGGGCGGTGATGATGAGTTCGGGCGACTTGTCCAGCAGCACGGCGACCCGGTCTTCGGTGCCGATGCCCTGCTCAATCAGCCAGTGCGCCAGCCGGTTCGCTTCCGCATTGATCTCCCGGTAGCTGTACTGGCGGCCCTCGTACACCACGGCCACGTTGTCGGGCGAGGCGGCGGCACGATCGGCAACCAGCGCCGCAATGGTGCTGGCCGGGATGGAAACCTCTTCGCCGGTGGCGACTTCGCGCATCCAGTCGGCTTCGGCGTCGGTGAGTAATGTCAACCGACGCAGTTCCCGGTCGGGTTCCTGCAGCGCGCTGTCCAGCAGCACGGCGTAGTGCTCGAGCAGTTGGCCGGCCAATGCCGGATCCATTACCTCGACCAGATGCTCGGCCTCGATCCGGCCCTCGGTCGGCTCCACCTTGACGCTCAACGGCAGCCGGCTGGTCTGCCCGTGCAACTCCCCGGGGCTGCATTCAACCCCGGGTGGGCAGAACCCGCCTCCGTCGGATTCGAGTAGCCCGAAGCCAACCCGCGTCAGCGGCTGGCCGGAAATTCCTAACTCATCGAGCAGCGGGTCGAGGTCGACATGTCGATGGGCGAAGGCACCGCTCACCGCGTCGGCGGTGTGGGTCAGTAGTTCGCGGAAGGTCTGCCGCGGTTGCGGATACGCGCGGATCGGCAGCGCGTTGGCGAAGTTTCCGATCGAACTCTCGGTATCGCGATCGCTCGCCGGTGCCGCGATTAACAGGTCGGTGGCGTGGGTGTAGCGGTGCAGCAGCGCCGTGAACGCGGCCAGCATCACGGCGAACGGTGTAGTGCCGGTCTCCTCGGCCAATTTCGCCACGGCGCCGGTGGTATCGGCGCAAAGCAGTTTCGTCACGCGCTGTGCGCGCCAGTCACCTGGCATAGCTGAGCCGTTGGGGCCCGGAAGTTCCAGCGGTTCGGGCAATTCCGTTAGAACTGGACGCCAGTAGTTCAGGTCGTCCTCGGTCTGTCCGCGGACCTGCGCCACCATCGGCATCGCGGCGGCGGCATCCTGCGCCGGCTGCGTGTAGGCCCGCGTCAGGTCGGCGAAGAACGGCGACCAGGATCCGTCGTCCCATGCCTCCGGGTGCGCGGTGATCAGCAGCGCTACCTCGTCCGGACTCAGGCGCACCGCGGTCATTCGCAGGGGCGACTCCGAGTCCAGCTCGAAAGGGCGCCGAAAGTCCCGTTGCGCCAGCACTTTCAGCCGCAGCAGCTGGGCCTGGCCGCTCAGGCCGGACAGGTCGTGCTCGGCCCATCCGGGTCGAAGTTCGTCGTGAATCTCGGGGTGCCGACCGTCGTCGGTCGCCCAATACGTGCTCCGCAGCACCGGGTGGCGGGTAGCCACCGCGTCCAGCGCTTCATGCAACCGCTCGGTGTCGACGAACCCCCTGAGGTGGTAGGACGCACTGACGTTCAGCACAGCTTCTCTTCCGATGGTTTCGGTCACGCGGGGAGTTCACCCTTTCTCTCGGGGGTCAGGGCATCGACCAGGCCACTGCCGGTCATGCCGCCCAACAGCTTTGCCGCGGCGATCGACTGGCCGGTCTTGTGCCGCAACCGGTCACGCAGGTCGAGGGCCAGCATCGAGTCGGCACCGAGGTCGACCAGTGCCGCGTTCATGTCCAACGACGCCGGGTCGTCAATGCTCAGGACGGCCGCGATCTCGGCCCGCACGGTGTCGGCGACGGGCGCATCGGCGTCGACCACGACGTCTGGGGCCGGGTCGGAGTCAGGGCCGCCGAACGGCATCGGTAGGCCCTGCCCTTCGAAGAAGGCCCGCATGCGGCCGAGGTCGGCCGCGGCGATCAGCGGGTCGTTGCGCAGCTTGCCGAGGCTGGCCGCGATAGCCGCATCGGGGTCCATCGCGATCAGGCCCGAGCGTTCGATGCGGGCGATCTCCTCGGCGTCGGCGATCGTGGTGTCCTGCCACAACCCCCACCGCACCGCACTGCAGTCCAGGCCCTCGGCACGCAGCGCGGCGGCCATGCTGTCGAGCATCCGGTTGGAGGCCGCATACGCGGCGTGGCCGTAACCACCCCACACTCCGGATGCCGAGGAGCACAGCAGAATCCGCGCGGTCGAGCGCAGTGGCCAACCTTCGACCACCCGGGTGAACCCGGTGACTTTCGCCGATAACACGTCGGCCACGTCGTTCGCCGCCAGTTGGTCATGCTCGCCGAAAGTCGCGGTGCCGGCCGCGTGGATCAACAGCGAGGCCCCGTCCCCGGCGCACTCGTCCGCCGCCGCCCGCAACGCCCGGCTGTCGGTGATATCGCATGCCGGCGCGTATACCTCCGTGTCGGAATCCCCGGCCAACCGCTCCAACTCCGCGGCGGCAACGCCGCGGCGGCTGAGCAAAGTGATCCGGCGGGCGCCGGCCGCGATGCAGTGGCGGGCATAGTGCAGGCCGATGGTGCCATTGCCGCCGGTGATGACCACGTTGTCCAATGACGCCGTCATTGTCGCCGGCGACGCGGCCACGTGCTCGCATAACGTCCGGACAAACCTGGACTGTTCAGAGCCACTGCGGCGCAGGGCGATTTCGCTCTCCGGGCTGACCAGCTGTTCAAGCCCGCACCCTGCGACGGCAAGGCCGGCGCTGGCGCCCGCCCCGGGCAGATCCAGGTGGGCGAAGGTGACATCGGGAAACTCGAACCCGACGCTGCGATGCATCGCCGCCAGCGCCGCCTGCCCGGGTAGTCCGAGCGGGTCATCCCGGTGCACCCGCTCGCCGCCCATGGTGACCAGCCAGGCGCGCCGGCAGTTCGGACCGATCAGGCTGCGGTAGTCGATGGTGCCGGCGCCGCGTCCCAACTGATCTGCCGCTTCGCCCACCTCTGCCTGCATGATGGCCGGCGCCACGATGACGACCATCTCCGCCTCGTCGCATCCGGTCAGCCGGAAATGATGCTGTAATGCGACAGCATCGATCAACAGTTGCGCCACAGCGTCATTGGCGTCACCGGGTGCCTCGATCGCGAGGCCGCAGGATAGTTGGCCGGTCGCGGCATCGGGGTGGAGCGGACGCGGCTGCCACTCCTCGTTGAACACCCGAGGAATTCCCGCCGGTGACTGCGGCACCGGCTCGGTGGTGGCCCACAGGTGAAGCGCCCGCATTGGTGCGGGCGGAAAGTCCCACAGAGTCGGCGGAACCGACGGGTCCGACGGGTCCGGCCAGCGGAACTGCGTGTCGCGCAGTGCGACCGCGGCGATGTTGGCGGAGAGTCGATCCACGATCGATTCATCCCGGCTACCCGATCCGACGATCAGCGCGTCCGGCGAGTTCCCCAAGTGCGTACAGCAGCGACGGGTGTGCTGACATCTCGATGTACACGTTGACACCGCGGTGGGCGGTGGACGCCACGGCGGCGTCGAAACGTACTGTGTTGCGCAGATTTTCATACCAGTACGTGGTGAAGTCCTCGTCTGGCCCGACGCTCTCGCCGCGCGCGGAGCCCACGAAATCCAGCGCTCCGTGCTGGAAGGACGCCAGCGGCAGGAGATCACAGAACATCGACCGCAGTGGTTCCAGCCTGCTGGTGTGCGCCGGGAAGTCGACCGCCAACTGGCGCGCGAAAATGCCGCGTTGTTCGGCCGCTCGCACGCATGCGTCAACGGCGGCGCGTTCGCCGGACACGACGCTCGACGACGGCGAGTTCGCTACCGAGATCTCCAACCACCCGGGCGTCTCCGCGACGAGCGCTCCGGCCTGATCAGCACCCACCCCGAGTGCCGCCATACCGTACCGGCCCGGCAACCGGCCCACCACGGCCGCCCGCGCGGCGACCACGCCGACCGCGGCGGGCAACGAGATGAGGCCTGCCACATACGCGGCGGCCACCTCGCCCAGGCTGTGCCCCACGGTGATCTCGGGCGCCACCCCGCCTGATCGCCACGTCCGCGCCAAGCTGACCGCGTGGGTGAAGTGCGCGGCCTGGATCTCGGTCTGCGAGAAGTCGCGGGATTGATCGCCGAGTAGATAACGCAGCGGCGAGGGCAGTCCCGCCGCTGCGAAAGCCTCCGCACACCGCCGTGCTTCGACTCGGTAGGCCGGAATGCGTTCATACGCCTCGGCGCCCATCGACGGCCATTCACGGCCTTGACCCGGAAAGACGAACGCGATTCTCGCAGAAGCGTTTTCGGAAGAGCGGGTCACCAAGGGGTGGTCGTCTCCTGCCGCCAGCGCGCGCAGCCCGTTCTCCAGTTCGGCGGAATCGCCGGCGCGGATGAGCGCACGGTGCCGTCGGACACGTCGGGTACGGCGCAGAGTAGCCGCGACCGCGCCGGGGATGTCCGCGTTGTCGCCGACTTGCTTCACAAATCTGAGGATGGCCGCGGCATCTTGAGCGATCAGTTCGTCTTCGTGAGCGCTGAGTAATACCGGGACGCGGCAGTCCGGCATTACTCCGGCCGCCATCAAGCTGCCTCCGGCACGGAGACGATCACGTGCGCGTTGGTGCCGCTGATACCGAACGCGGAAACGGCGCCGTTGCGCCAGCCGCCGGTCGCGGGCCACGGTGTCATGCTGTGCGCCAGGCGCAAACCTCTACTCTTCCAGTCGACTTCGCCACTGGGCTGCTCGGCGTGCAAGGTAGGCGGGATGGCCTGGTGATGCGCCGAGACCAGGAGTTTGGCGAGGCCGAGCGCGCCCGACGCCGCCTGCGCATGTCCGATATTTGACTTCACCGAGCCCAACACCGGGCCGCAACCGGGCGCGGTGTTCCCGTAGACCTCTGCTAGAGAGCTTAATTCGGTCCGATCGCCCAACTTCGTTCCGGTGCCGTGGCCCTCCAGCATTCCCACCTCCTCGGGCCGCAGTCCGGCTTGGCCCAGGGCGCGGCGAAACAGCTTGCTCTGCGCCCCGGCTGACGGCGCGGAGAGTCCTGCGCTTCGGCCGTCTTGATTCACAGCGGTGGCGCTGATCTCGGCGAGGATGCGTCTCCCGTCACGCAGTGCGGCCGACTTGCGTTGCAGCACATACATCGCCGCGCCCTCGGCCCAGACGGTGCCGCTGGCCTGGGCGCTGTACGGTCGGCATCGGCCGTCGTCGGACAGCGCGTGCTGCTTGGAAAACTCGACGAAGAACCCGGGCGAACCCATTACGCAGACGCCGCCTGCCAACGCCATGTCGCAATCGCCGGAGCGCAACGATTGCACCGCAACGTGAAGCGCTGTCAGCGCCGACGAACATGAGGTGTCGACGGTGATGGCCGGCCCGGCCAGGCCGAGTAGGTAGGCAATCCGGCCGGAGATCACCCCGCAGGCTGAGCCGGTGATCAGGTGTCCGCTGTGCCGCGAGAAACTCGCCATATCCGGGCCGTATCCGGTGGAGTAGGCGCCGACATAACAGCCGACGTCGTGACCGGCCAGATCATCCGGGTTGATGCCGCTGCTCTCCAGAGCACGCCACGAGACTCTGAGGGCTACCCGCTGTTGCGGGTCCATCGTCGTCGCCTCGCGCACCGTGATGCCGAAGAACCCGGGGTCGAATGTGGCGGCACCGCAGAGGAATCCGCCCGCATTGTGGATCCTCTTGAAACCATCCCGGGGGCGGAGCAGATCACTGATCGGCCAGCCGCGATCGGCGGGAAGGGGGCACAAACCTTCCCGCTGTTGTGACAACAAGCCCCAATAGCTCTCGGCGCTGTCGACCCCGCCGGGCGCCTCGAGGGCCATCCCGATGATCACCACCGGATCGGTGTCTGTTTGAGAGCCGTCAGACATCGGGAGTCAGACCACGTTCGGTGCTGCTGGCGTGTGACAGCGCCATCGGATTCTCCCTTCGAATGAGCTGAGCGACTGTTTTTCCGCCCATCAGCTGCAGCTATTCAGGTTTGGCCGGCACCACACCGGCCGGGGCCGCCAAGTCACGACGGCGATCCACGCTGGCCGCCGTCCGGCCCGGAAAACCGCTGCGCGATGCGCGCTTAGTGAACGGTTGCGTTACTGATTCCCCAACCGACCCGGCGTAAACGCTCACGACGGAATTCATAGGATTCGTATGGCAGCCACGCGCAGTGCGTACCGGCCGCCGGTCGCTGCGCAGGTCCATACCTCGTTCATATGTACGGCCGTTTGCGCTGTACCGCAGGCTATTTCGCCGCTCTATCACGCTCTTGTGCAATTGGCGCCGGCCTGCACTTCGCCCGCGAAGCGTAGTCTGGAATAGGTGTTCTCATCCCGTGGTCAACTCCGGACCACAGGCATATCCCCCGCTCCTGCGCGTGTCGTGGTGGGATGGTCCTGTTCATGCGTCGTTTTCTGGGTGACGCTCGCGACCATACTGCCGGTCACGCTCTGGCCGCTATTGGCGACTCGGCAGCTGACGGGGGCCCACTCCCGAATCGCCGAGACTGCCAGGCAGACCCGTCAGCGGGTCGGAATTGACCGCCAACAAGAACCGCATCGCGGCCGCCGTGCCCGAACGCGCCGACGTCGGGTAGCGCGACCGGCCGGCAATCGAGGCGGCAACGATTGCCATCATGCTGATCCTCTTTGTGGTGTATCGCACATTCGTCACGACGTTGCTTCCACTGCTGACAATCGGGATATCCCTGATCCCGACTCACAGGCCCTACTCGTGCTCGCGGGACGCCGCGACCGGGCGGCGCTCCGGCGTCTCCGTTATGGCGGCCCTCCGGGCATCCGCCGCAAACGCTGCGTGATCACAACCGAAACTCGGCTCCCATCGAAGTAGGAAGCTCTTAGGAGGAACACCATGGTCAACTACAAGGTCAACCACAACCGATTCGGCCGAGCGACCGAAACGGTCCGTCGAGGCAGCGGCAGCTTCTTTCAGCCGCCCCGTCCGGCGACGGATTTCGCGCCCTGGATCAAGCGTCAACCGGGTCCGGCCGGTCGCGCCGGGCAGGGAGCGATCATCGTGTTCCCACATGCCGGTGCCGCCGCTTCGAGCTACCGGACATTGGCGACCGCCCTGGCCGCGGGCGGTGACACCTTCGTCGTGCAGTACCCGAGGCGGGCCGAGAGGCTGAACCATCCCGCGCCCCAGACGATTCACGACCTGGCACACGAACTGTTCCAGGCCGGGCCGTGGCACCAGGCGGCGCCGCTACGGTTGTTCGGGCACAGCATGGGCGCCCTGGTCGCCTTCGAATTCGCCCGCATCGCTGAGCAGCATCGGATCCCCGTGCACAAGCTGTGGGTCTCTGCCGGACCGGTGCCGTCGTCGGTCGCCGCGCTACCCGAATTGCCCACCAGCACCAGCGAACTACTCGCCGATCTGGCCCGCCTGGGCGGCACCGACCCGCGCTTGCTGGCCGATGAGGAGTTCGCTCAACTGATGGCCGAAGCGGCCCGCTGCGACTACGAGGCACTCAACCGCTATGAGTGCAGCGACCGGGTGCGCATCCGCGCCGACATCCACGCTTTCGGCGGGCGCAGCGACAATCGCGTCGACGCAGGTTCGCTGCGGCGTTGGGCACACCACACCAACGGCTCGTTCGGGATGTCCCTCTTCGACGGCGGGCACTTCTTCATCAATGAGCACACCAATACCGCCGCGAACCGCGTCATCACCGACGTGTGAGCGCCAGATCGATCGGAGACTTCACCAGTGCGAGCTCAAACCGTTGCCGACCCAGTGACAAGCTCATCGACAAGCCAAGTGCCGCAAGACAACCAGCTCTCACCGGCCGACCAGTCCATGTTCTGCACCCTGCGTGCGATGAACCGTGATGCCGTCGTCCAGTGCGTCTGGCTGTACGAACACCCCGTCGATATGAACGCGCTAGGCCGCTTTCACCACAATCTCGGCTATGGGCTGCTGGGACGCCGTATCGAGCGTTCGCCCATCCCCTTCGCCCGGGACCGGTGGGTTCGCGACAGGTGGCCGGCCCCGCTGCACATCGATGAAAGCGCCCGGCCGCGAGCCGAACTCGGTGACTGGATCGACGAGCGCGCCCGGCTAGAGGTCGACCCGGAGCACGGTCCCGGTTGGCATCTCGCCGCGGTGCCATTGACCGACGGCACGACGGTGGTGAGTCTGGTGGCCTCGCACTGCTTGATCGACGGACTCGGTGTGGTTCGCGCGATCGCGGACGCGGCCGCCGGCCACCGGCGTGAACTCGGCTATCCCCCGCCGTGTTCACGGACCCGGTTGAAGGCGCTCAGACAGGATGCCGGCCGCACGATCCAGGACGTTCCGGATGCCGCGCGTGCCTTCCGCGCGGCGGTGAGGCTGTCGCGCCAACGCCGACGTGCACCGTCCGAACGGGCAACTCCCAAGCAAAGCAACAAATCTGACCACGCACGCCCAGATGAGCGGGTCGCCGTTCCGGCCGTCGTCATCCACATCGATGCCGCCGACTGGGATGAACGCGCGCGGGCACTCGGCGGAACCAGTCATCACTTGGCCGCCGGCCTGGCCGCCAAACTCGGTGAGCGACTGGGCCGCCGGCGTGCCGGCGACGGCGCCGTCAGCCTGCAGGTTCCGCTCAGTGACCGCACCGAGCAGGACACCCGCGCCAACACACTGTCCTTCGTCAGCGTCGGCGTCGACCCCACCGGGGTCACCGCTGACCTGACCGACACCCGGGCGGCAATCAGGAAGACGTTCCAGACATTGCGGGAGAACCCAGCGCAGGCCTCACCCACCCTCCCGCTCGCCCCGCTGGTGCCCTTCATCCCTAAGCGGGTGCTCAGGCAGGCAGCCGAAGCGGAGTTCGCCTACGACGATCTGCCGGTGGCCTCCTCCAGCCTCGGTGAGCTGGCCGACATGGCGGGGTGCCCGGACGGCACACCAGCCGAATACGTGTTCGGCCGAGGGGTGATCCAGCGGGTGCTCCGCCATGACCTCGAGCACGCCAACGGCGAACTGGCGCTTTGGTTTCTGCGCATCGGCGGCAAGATGTGCGTCACCGTCGGTGCATACCAGCCCGGCGGCGCCACCACCAAGCCGATGCTGCGCGAGTTGGTCACCCGCACCCTTGGCGAGTTCGGCCTTCGTGGGGTGATCGAATGACCGACGTTGCCACCCCCGTTTCGGCCGCGCAGTTGCCCCCCGGACCGCCCCGGATCGTGCCCAAGGCGCTGCAGGGTATCGCCTTCTTCGCTGCCCGGCGTCGCACCACGCAGTGGCTGGCCCGCCGATACGGTGGCGCGTTCACCCTCAATCTGCCGGTGTTCGGACGGCTGGTGGTGGTGGCCGAACCGGAGCTGGCGAAGCGGGTTTTCATGAGTCGGGCCGACAATCTGGGAGCCATCGAGCCCAATCTGAGTCGCCTGTTGGGTTCGGGCTCCGTCTTCGGCCTCGAGGGCGCCGAGCACCGGCGCCGGCGGAAGTTGCTGGCTCAGCCTTTCCACGCCGCCAATATGAAGAACTTCGAGCGGATCGTCGAACAGGAAACGCTGCGGGAGATCGAGAATTGGCCGGAAGGAACGGAATTCGCAACCTTGCCGGCGATGAAAAGTATTACGCTCAACGTCATCCTGCGAGCGGTCTTCGGCGCCGAGGGCGACGACTTCGACGAACTGCGCCGGGTCATCGTGCCGTGGGCGAAGCTGGGATCGCGACTGTCGACACTGCCGATGCCGCGGCGGACCTACGGTCGCTACACACCCTGGGGCCGACTGGCCACCTGGCGGCACAGGTACGACGTGGTGATCGACCGGCTCATCGACAACGCGCAGCGGCGACCGGCATCGGCAGAACACACCGACATCCTGTCGCTGATGCTCGCCAGCTCATACGATGACGGTTCAGTCATGTCCCGCAAGGACATTCGCGACGACCTGCTCACGCTGCTGGTCGCCGGTCACGAGACTACCGCCACCACCCTGGCCTGGGCTTTCGAGCGGCTCAGCCGGCAGCCTGAGGTTCTTTCGGCACTCGTCGCAGAGGCCGATACCGCAGACAATGTGTTGCGCCACGCGGCGATCTACGAGGTGCAGCGCACCCGGTCGGTCATCGATTTCTCCGGTCGCCGGGTGCGGGGGTCGGCTTTCGAGCTCGGCCCGAACATCGTTCCGCCCGGGTATTCCATCGTCGTCAGTATCTCTGCATGCCACAACGACTCCGAGTCGTTTCCGGATCCGGACCGGTTTGATCCGCAGCGTTACATAGAGGGCAAACCGTCCCCGTTTGCCTGGATCCCATTCGGCGGCGGAACGCGGCGCTGCGCGGGCGCGGCATTCGCCAAGATGGAGATGGACGTGGTGTTACGAACGGTGTTGCGCCACTGGGAGATCCATCCTGCCGACACCGCCGAAGAGACGATGCGGACCGGCGGCCTGGGATTTCTGCCAAGCGGCGGAGGGCGCGTGATGGTGCGCCGGCGTGCGGTCGCGGCCGCCTGACCGAGGGTCAGAACCAGCCGTCGCGCATCTCCAGGGTGGTGCGGTCCAGACTCAGCAGCAGGTCCAGTTGCGGTCCGGTTTTGGGCAATTCGTAGCCGTAGAAATACCGGGCGGCGAATCGCTTGCCTTCATAGAAGTCGCCGGAGCGGCCGTGAGCGGCGACCAGTTGCTCGAGCCAGATCCACGCGATGACGAGGTGGCCGAATGCCTCGAGATACACCGCACTATTGGCCAGCGCCGCGTCGACGTCGCCCGCCGCGAACATCGCTGCGGTGACGCTGACCAGGCGCTGCCAGGCCGAGTCGAGTTGGTCGGCCATCGCGGCGGCCTCCCCGGAGAGCGCGCTCGCGCGCGAGACGGTGGCCGTGACGACTTTCGTCAGCTCCACCAGGCTGGCGCCGCCGCGTTGAGTCACCTTGCGCCCCAGCAAGTCCAGGCTTTGGATGCCATGGGTGCCCTCGTGGATCGGGTTGAGCCGGTTATCGCGGTAGTGCTGTTCGACGTCGTACTCGCGGGTGTACCCATACCCGCCGTGCACCTGGATCGCCAGGCTGTTGGCTTCCAGACACCACTGCGAAGGCCAGCTTTTCGCCACCGGCGTCAGGATATCCAGCAGCAGCCCAGCGGATTCCGCTTCGGCGTCCGATTCCGGGCTGCTCTGGATGTCGACCAGACGCGCGCAATACAGTGCCAGTGCCAGCGCGCCCTCCACATAGGACTTCTGCGCCAACAACATTCGCTTGACATCGGGATGCTCGACGATCGGCACTTGGGGAGTTTCCGGGTCCTTGCCGGTCACCGGCCGCCCCTGCGGCCGCTCACGCGCATAGTGCAGCGCCTTCAGATACCCGGTATAGCCCAGGGCGATCGCCCCTAGCCCGACGCCGAGTCGCGCCTCGTTCATCATGTGGAACATGTAGGCGAGGCCGCGGTGCGGTTCGCCGACCAGGTAGCCCACCGCGCCCGGCCGGCCGCCGGGCTGATGCCGGCCCTCACCGAAATTCAATGCGGTATTGGTGATTCCGCGGTATCCCATCTTATGGTTGAGGCCGGCCAGCACGACGTCGTTGCGATCGCCAACCGCACCGTCGTCCCCGACCAGGAACTTCGGGACGATGAACAACGAGATCCCACGGGTACCCGCGGGCGCGCCGGCGATCTTGGCCAGCACCAGATGCACGATGTTCTCCGACAGTTCGTGATCGCCGCCGGAAATCCACATCTTGGAACCGAACAGGCGATAGCTGCCGTCGTCCTGTGGTTCGGCGCGGGTGGTGATATCGGCCAGCGACGAACCCGCTTGCGGCTCAGACAAACACATGGTGCCGGTGAAGCGGCCGGCCAGCGTCGGCTTGACGAACCGCTCGATCTGCTCGGCCGTCCCGTGCTGGGCCAGCAGATTTGCATTGGCCAGACTCAACAGCACATAACCGGCAGTTGCCACGTTGGCAGCGTGGAACCACACCAGGCCGGCGCCGGCCACGACGGTGGGCAATTGCCATCCGCCCAGGGCGTGGTCCATGCTCATCGCCAGCAGGTCGGCTTTGGCGAATGCGTCCAACGCCTGCTTGACCTCAGGGATCACACTGACCCGTTCGCCGTCGAACGTCGGCTCATGGGCGTCGTTCTTCTTGTTGTGCGGCGCGAAGTAGCGGGTGGCGAGGTCTTCGCACAGATCCAGCAGCGCCGAGAACGTTTCCCGCGAATGCTCAGCGAAGCGGTCCCGCTTCGGCAGGTCCTCCACCCCCAGCCACTCGAAAAGCAGGAAATCGAGATCACGCCGGGACAGCAGATTGGACGCCATGTCGTTTGCCCTTCCGTGTTGCTTCAACTGTGAGCGTACGGTGGAGGAAGAACTTATATGAGCTAACTAAGCGGCGCGCGGCCGCTGGAAGGAGTTGGGCTGTGACGCGGACCGACAACGACACCTGGAATCTGAACTCGAGCGTGGGCGCGACCGCTACGGCGGTCGCCGCGTCCCGGGCGATCGCCTCGGCAGGCCCGGACGCGCTGCTGGACGATCCCTGGGCCGATCCACTCGTGCGCGCGGTGGGCGTCGAAACGTTCGTCAAGCTCATTGACGGCGAGATCGGCGGCACCGACGATCCGCTGCTGAACCGGCAGACGATGAGCGAGCAGATCACCGTGCGCACCCGCTTCTTCGACGACTTTTTCATCGAGGCCACCGGCGCCGGGATCCGACAGGTGGTGATCCTGGCCTCTGGGCTGGATACCCGCGCCTATCGACTGCCGTGGCCGGCCGGCACCGCGGTCTACGAAATCGACCAGCCCGAGGTCATCGAGTTCAAGACGCGCACGCTGGCAGACCTGGGCGCCGAACCCGCCGCGCGACGCCGCACGGTGCCGATCGACCTACGCGAAGACTGGCCGGCGGCTCTGCGCGATGCGGGTTTCGAGCCTGACCGGCCGACGGCATGGATCGCCGAGGGGCTGCTGGTCTATCTGCCACCGGAGGCACAGGACCGCTTGTTCGACAACGTTTCCGCGCTCTCGGCGCCGGGAAGCCGCATCGCGACCGAACACATGGACCTGAGCAGCATCCCCGCGGACTGGGCGCAGAAGCTCACCGAACGGTCGCGGCGAATCGGCTCCAACATCGACCTCGCTGCGTTGTTCTACACCGGTGAACGCAACACCGCCGCTGCTTATCTCGCCGGACACGGCTGGCAGGTGCACGTCCGCAACACCGAAGAGGCCTATGCCGCACACGGATTCAATGTGCCCGACGACGAGTTGGCGTCGTTCGGCGACGCGTCCGGGTACCTCACGGCGGACTATCCCGGCCGAGGGTGAATTTCACGACGCGACACTCGGCTCAAAGTCAAGTGGTCAGTGCAATTCTTTAGGCGGCTTGGTTGATGAGTGCTGTTAGGCGCTGGGCTGGAGTCTCGAAGTCTAGGGTGGGTCGGGGTCGGCGATTGAGTGTGTCTTGGATGCGCTTGAGGTCGGCTTTCGTGTGACCGCTGAGGTCGCTGCCCTTTTCGAGCCAGAATCGCAGCAGCCTGTTGGTGTTTTCGTTGGTGCCGCGTTGCCAGGGCGAGTGTGGGTCGCAGAAGTAGACGGGTGCCTCAAGTGCAAGACGGATGTCTTGCCATTTGGCCATTTCGCTGCCGCGGTCCCAGGTGATGCTGCGTCGCAGATGATCGGGCAATTCGCGCATCGCCTCAATCATGGCGGCGGCGGCGGCCTCTGAGCCGTGACCGGCGGGGAGGGGCAGCAAGATGGTGAACCGGGTGCTGCGTTCGACCAGGGTGCCGATGGCGCTGTTCGCGGCTCCGACGATCAGGTCACCTTCCCAATGCCCGGGAACGGCGCGGTCGGCGACCTCGGCGGGGCGCTGACTGATGGTGAATTCTGTGCCGGTGTAGATGCCGCGGCTGACCGGGCCGCCACGTTTTTTGCGGGTACTTCGCCGGGTGGACAAGCATTGGTGCAGATCTGCGCGCAGGCTGCCGCGGGTCTGCACGTAAAGGCACTTGTAGATGGTTTCGTGGCTCACTCGAGCCAGCCTGTCATCGGGGTGGAACCTGGCCAACATCTGCGCGATCAGCTTGGGGCTCCACCCGTCGTCCATCCACGCTTCGATAGTTGCGCACAACGGATTGTCTTTGAGCTTGAAGGCTTTAGGGCGCTTGGCTTTGCGGGCTGCACGGGCGTGTGCCATACGGGCGTGGTAGTCCCCGTCGGGGCCGCTGTTGCGGGCGATTTCACGGCAGATGACCGACGGATCGCGGTCCAGTCGCCGCGCTATCTCGACCTGGCTGTCGCCGCGGTCAAGACCACGCATGATGTCCACCCGTTCATCAAAGCTCAGCCGGCGACCCCGACCGCCGGGCCTATTCAGATCGCCGGGGTCGGCCAGACCTAGTGTGGACCTGCGCTTTAGCTTCATCGCTCCAGCGTCACGCCACCACAGCCACGCAGCGGTTGTCGACACGCCCATCTCCCGAGCAGTCGCAATCAGCGGAGCTCCCTGGCACACCCGGTCAAACAGCTCCCGCCGCGTCGCTCGTGAATGCGGATAACCACTCGGCATGACAACTCCCCAAATCAACGGACATTGTCTTGACCGTATGAATCCGCCCCGGTGGGCTGTCGTGAAGTTCGCACTCGGCGGGGTCAGCCCGGCGGGTCGACTCCGGGCACTCGGCGGTCAGGCCCGCGCCGCGATCGCGCCGAGGGCAAGGAACAGCCCCGCACCGGCGGTCACGCCCATCAGCATCGTCTTGGGCGCTCCGGCACGCAGTGCAATCAGCGATGCGGCGACATCGGCCGCGTCACAGACGAGACCGGCCTGCAGCACCGCCTTCTGTACGGCAGGTTCCGGATGGTGCAGCGCAGCACCCAGAACGAGATCCCTCACCCCGAATAGCCGGGTGACAAGCCCGGCATTCGCGTCGTCGGGCAACCTTCCCAGCCCGAACAGACGCGAGCTGAGTGACGGTGTGGCCCAGGAGATTCCGCCGGCGAACATCCGCATGGCGGACATCGCGGTGGCGGCGGGATGCTGATTGCTGGTCATGGATGCGGTCATCGGGGGTCCGGCCTCTCTTTTGTAGTAGTGACTACAAACTCATTCAACCTGTAGTCGCGACTACAATCAACCCCCGATGGGACACAAGTACACGCGCGAACAGATCCTCGACGATGCCGTCGCGATGGCGTTGACCGACGGACTCAGCTCACTGACCTTCGGCGGGCTGGCCAAACACCTCGGCACCAGCGACCGCATGATCGTCTACTACTTTCCCAGCAAGACCACCCTGGTCACCGACGTCCTCCTCGAGATCGGCACCAGGCTCCAGCAGACACTGGCTCACGCACTCGTCGAGCCGGCGGACGATCACCGCCAACTGGCCCGGACCGCCTTCGGGGTGTTGGCGCGGGACGAATTCGATCCGCTTTTCGCGGTCTACTTCGAGGTTTGCGGCCTTGCCGCGGCCGGCGTGGCGCCGTACCACGACCTCGCCGCCCCGCTGACCGAAGGCTGGATCGCCTGGCTGGCAGAGTTTTTCACCGGTACCCCCAGGCGGCGTCGGGCCGAAGCCGAGGCGAGCCTCGCGCTCATCGACGGGATGCTGCTGTTGCGGCAACTCGCCGGGCCGGCGGCAGCCGACCGCGCCGCCAAAGTGCTGGGTGTCAGCTGAATCACGTCGGGCAGATCACCTGAGCGAGTACCGGATCGGCAGATGCTTGGGACCGCCGACGAAGGTGGTGGCGATCAGTTGCGGATCATCCGCCATTTCAACGGATTTGATCCTCGGGATCAGCTCCGAGAAGAAACTGTTCATCTCCAGACGCGCCAGTGCGGCCCCCAGGCAGAAGTGCACCCCATGGCCGAAAGACAGATGCTTGTTGGGGTCGCGTCCGACATCGAACCGGAACGGGTCAGCGAACACCTCTTCGTCGCGGTTGGCTGAAACATAGGACAGCAGCACGGATTCGCCCTTGGCGATCGGCACACCGCGCACCTCGGTGTCGGCCTGCGCAGTGCGCATGAACTCCTTGACCGGCACCACCCAACGGATCATCTCCTCGACCGCGGTACCCATCAGCCCGGTGTCCTGCTGCAGCCGCGCGAGCTCACCGGGATTCTCCAGCAGAGCCAGCAGTCCGCCGGAAATCGCGGCACTCGTAGTGTCGTGACCGGCGCTGGCCACGATCACGTAATAGGAGATGGTGTCCATGTCCGACAACGGTTCACCGTTGATGGTGGCGTTGGCGATCGCAGACGCCAGGTCCTCGGTCGGATGCTCCCGGCGCGACGCGGTCAGCGCGGAAAAGTAGTTGAAGAAGTCCAGCAGCGTCGCCAGCACATCGGTGTTGACCTCACCGCGCCGCAGTTCGGTGTCGTCACCGCCGAACATCTCCTGGGTCAGCTTGAGCATGCGCGGAAAGTCCGACTCCGGTAGGCCCAGCAGCGAAAGGATCACGTAGAGCGGATAATTCACCGCGATCTCTTGCACGAAGTCCAGTTCCGGTCCGCGCTCGAGCATCTTGTCGACATAGATCTTGGCCAGTTCGTCACAGCGGGTCTTCAACGCCCGCATCGCCTTTGGACGGAACCAGTCCACCCCGATCTTGCGCATGTCGCGGTGATGAGGGTCGTCCATGTGAATCAGGGTGCGCAGCCCGATTCCGGCCTCCTGGTCCGCGAGCAACTTCTCCTCGAGCTCGGTGACCATCAGCAGCGGGCGCGGATGGTTGGTGAACAGGTCGTTCTGCCGCTCGATCGCCATCACGTCGGCATGTTTGGTGATCGCCCAGAAGGGCCGGTAGCCCTCGACGTCGACCCACGAAACCGGGGCGTGGGCCCGCAGGTGGGTGAGTGCATGATGCAATCGCTTCTCGTCGGCGTAGGCCGTGGGGTCGGCGAGAACCCGCGCCGCCTCGTCCATGATCCGGGTGCTCATTTGTGTCTCCTCCAAGGCAGGTAACAGGGGATGTCAGCGTCTGCGGGTGGACGACGATCGGGGCGTGTTGGCAGCCACGGCAGCACCTCGTACTATCTGGAACGCTATCGTTCTAGATTATGCCTGTGCCCGCGGATGGGTCAAGATGTCGTTATGACCGGCCGTACCTATGGCGGACTGAGCCCCGAGCAGCGCGCACGGGACCGCCGCGCGCGCCTGGTGGAGGCAGCCCGCGCATTGATTGCCGAGTCCGGCCTCGCGCCACTGACGGTCGATGTGGTCGCCCAGCGGGCGAATCTCAGCAAGCGGTATTTCTACACCGAGTTCGCCACCAAGGATGACCTGCTCGACGCGTGCGCCGAGGAGCTGTTCGGGCGGCTGTACGCGCAGATGGAGGAAGTGCTGGCCACCACCCCGCTCGCCGAGCGGGTCGCGCGTACGGTGCGCGTGGTGGTGCACACCCTGGCCTCCGATCCCGCCGACGCGCGTCTGTACATGGAGTGTCCGGCCTACCCGCGGCTACGCGAACGCCAACAGCGCGCAGTGCGGGAGTTCAGTGAGTACATGGCCGCCCATGCGATCGCCTTCAGCGGAGACCCAAGGCCGGGAGTCGACCGGGTGCTGGCCACCCGCGCGCTGGTCGCCGGCACGACCGAGCTCATCATCGGCTGGCTGCACGGAGACATCGACACCGACGAGGACAGCATCGTCGAGACGTTGGCCGTCACCGCCCTCGGAGCGGCGGCGGCGCTGTGAGGGACACGGTTTAGGCCATGTCGGTCCGCGAACTGATCGTGCTGGGCACCGCCAGTCAGGCGCCCACCCGCTACCGCAACCAGAACGGATACCTGTTGCGCTGGGACGGCGAGGGCCTGATGTTCGATCCCGGGGAGGGCACCCAGCGGCAGATGTTGCTGGCCGGCGTTGCCATGAGCAGCGTGACGCGGTTGTGCATCACCCATTTCCACGGTGATCACTGCCTCGGCGTCCCGGGGATAATTCAGCGCCTGTCCCTCGACGACGCCGGGCACCGGGTGCATGCCTACTTCCCGGCTTCGGGGCAGCAGTACTTCAGCCGCCTGCATCACGCCTGCATATTTCATGACCGCGCCGACATATACGCACAGCCCGTCGCCGTCGACGGGCCGATAGCGGCGGGAGAATTCGGGATGCTGGAGGCGCGACGACTCGAGCATTCCGCCGATGCGATCGGCTATCGGCTGATCGAGCCGGACGGTCGTCGATTTGTGCCCGCGTTGTTGGAGCGCTTCGGCCTCGACGGTCCCGCGGTGGGCCAATTGCATGCGGCCGGCTCCATCGATTGGGGCGGGCGGACGGTCGATTTGTCGGAGGTCAGCGAAGCGCGGCCGGGTCAGCGGTTCGCCTTCGTCATGGACACCAGGCTGTGCGATGCGGTCTATGCCCTGGCCGATGGCGTGGACATGCTGGTGATCGAGGCGACCTTCCTGAGTCGGGACTCGGACCTGGCCGCGCGCTACGGACACCTCACGGCGCGGCAGGCGGCGCGCGTCGCGGCCGAATGCGGAGTGCGGCGGCTGGTGCTCACCCATTTCTCTCAGCGCTACACCAGCACCCGCGAACACCACGACGAGGCTGCCGAGGTGTTCGCCGGAGACCTCGTCATCGCCGAAGACCTGGCGCGGATACGGGTTCCCGAGCGGCTCTGATCAGCGCCGTTCAAAGCACAGTGCATGGTGATGAAAACCGTTGCCGCCCAGCCTTTTTGCTTGATACATCGCGGCGTCGGAAGCGGTGATGAGGTCGATCAGGAGCGCCTGATGTTCAGCGGGTGTCGTTTCGTCGAGCCGGGCGCAGGCGGTGCCGATACTGGCCGTGACTCCCACCGTCGAGTCGGCGATCGCAGTGCATATCTGTTTGGCCAGCTGCTCCGCGTTGCAGCTCGCGGCCGTGCCGGCGAGCAGAAATTCCTCGCCGCCGCTTCGGGCCACCACCGCCTGTTCCTCGGCGGCGGCCAGCAGGGTCTGTCCGACCTGGACCAGCGCGTAGTCGCCGGCGGCATGGCCGCGGTTGTCGTTGAGACCCTTGAAGTTGTCCAGATCGACGACCAGCACCACCAGGTGAGCGTCGATACCCCGACGGGCCAGCATCATCCCCAGCGCGTTGTGGGCAAACGCCCGACGGTTCAGCAGGCCGGTCAGCGGGTCGCGGTCGGCCCGCAGTAGGTCGCCCGCCAAGGCGCGGACCAGGACCGCGATGGCCAGGGGCAAGGCGATATTGACCTCTACCACCAGCCACAAGTCGACCACTGCCAGGGAGGGATGCCCCGACTTCGCCAGCCGCCCGGCCTCGAAGAGGCCCACCGCTGCCGCCACCGCGAAGTTGTACAGCACGAAACCGGTCGTGTGGAAGAACGCCATGTACGCACCGAAGGTGGCGAAGGCGATGCAGCCGATCAGAGCTGCCAGCGGCTTCGGATGAGCAAGACAGGCCAACGCGACCGCGACGTTGCACGTCATGGCGAAAGCAACCGACTGGGCCCGGGTCGGCCACCGCCAAACCCACAGCAGCGCGCCGGCTGTCCCGCCCGCGACGGCTGCCCAGGTCATCGCGACCGGCACCGCGCCGCGCGGGCCATCGGAGCCGGCCAGTAACACGAGCAGACACAGGACCAGCGACGTCGAAATCGACGCCATCAAGGTCCGGGTGGTGCCGCTGATGCCGCGCGCAGCCAGGTATCCAGAGAGCCAGTCAAACTGGTCCGCCCGCTGCCACCGGCTGAAGATCCCGAGTCGACGCTTAATTGCCACCACCGATATCAGAGTCGAGGTCTCGGCCCGCCGCATCCCCGTTGCCCCGAGGGCCGAACACGCAGATTATTGCTGATTGGCCGCGCGATGGCGACTACCTCGACTCCCCGGGCCTGCGCCCGCATACCCGCGCCCGTGCCGGCGCGAAGGCGGGCCAAGGTCACTCCGTAGCGGTATCCGCGTGTAACCCCGCTGAATATCTCTATTCAGCCGCGGCATTCATTCACACCGAAAAAGGGACCGTTCGTTATGAGGACGGGGCCCCGCGATCGAGGTTGCAAAATGCGTACAAGAAATGTTGTAACGGCGATTGCGCTGTTATTCGGCACCTGGTTCATGGCGGTACCGACGGCCACGGCCGAGGCGCCGGTAATGAACGGTACCTACCGCTACACGGATGAGAACGGCAATGGCGGAACCTGGACCATCGCTAATACGTGCACGTCAGGCTGCCTCGCCTACGTGACGACCTCCCCAGGCCACGGATTCACTGCCAAACTCTTAGACGGCGTCTACGTCACCACAAGGGAGGTTCCGGACGGCGTGCGATGTCCCCTTTACTTCGTCGGCGATACCGTACTCGGCGGCGGCACGTATTCCGTCGTAGTGCATCAATGGTGGAACCCCCGCACGCTTACCGGCGCGGTGGATTACCTGGATACGCCGGCGCCGTGTGGTGTCAGTAATTTGCACGACACCTTCAGTCTCGCCCCGATCGTTTAACGACAGCTGCCACTACAGCGGGGCCACCCGGTCAGACCACGGCACCGCCTGCTCGAGTTGCGCCGCCAGCCGGATCAACAACGACTCGCCACCCAGCGGCGCCACGAACTGGACCCCGAGCGGCAGGGAGTCGGCGGTCCAGTGCAGCGGCAGTGAGATCGCCGGGCGGCCGGTCAGGTTGGCCAGTTGGGTGTACGGCACCCAACCCAGGTTCTTCTCCACCAGGTCGTCGACGATCTTGGTATGACGCAGCAGACCGGCGGTGCGCGTCTTGATCAACGCGTCGGATGCCCGCTGTAACACGGCCGGTAGCTCGAATTCGCCGATCTTCGGAGGCGGCGTCGCCAGGGTAGGTGTCAGCAGCAGGTCATATGACTCGAAGAATCGGGTCAACCGCAGGGTGTGCTCGTGTCGCCGTTCCACGGCGTCCACGTAGTCGACGCTGCTCGTCGCGCGACCCACCGCGGCCATGATCAGCGTGTCGCGCTCGAACGCGTCGTTGCCCGCACCGGTCAGGCGTTTGGCCGCATCGACATCCCAGGCGAGATGGACAAACCAGGTGAGCAGGAAGTCCCGGGCGAGGGCGGCGTCGTCGTACGGGGCCTGCGGCAGTTCCTCAACGTGGTGTCCGAGCCCGGTCAGGGCGCGCACCGTCGCCTCGACGGCGGCGAAGGCTTCGGGGTGTGGCTGGGGCGTGATCGCCGACGGCACCCGCACCCCGATCCGGAGTTTCCCAGGATCCTGGCCGACGGCTGAGGCGAACGGCGCGGCGGGCAGGGCAGGCACGTAGGGCCCGAACGGCTCGCCACCGCAGATGACGTCCAGCATCGCCGCGGTGTCCCGAACGGTCCGGGACACGACACCCTGCACCGCCGCGCCGTGCATGGATTCGCTGGTCGTCGGACCCATCGGGGTGAGCCCGCGACCTGGTTTCAGGCCGACCAGGCCGCAGCAGGCCGCCGGGATGCGGATCGACCCGCCGCCGTCGTTGGCGCCGGCGCACGGCACGATGCCCGCCGCAACGGCCGCGGCCGACCCTCCCGAGGATCCGCCCGGTGTTCGCCGCAGGTCCCACGGGTTGCGCGCCGGGCCCCACGCCTCGGATTCAGTGATCCCCTTCGCCCCGAACTCCGGGAGGTTGGTCTTACCGAAAATGACCAGCCCGGCATCGATCCAGCGCTGCACGATGGTCGAGTGTTCGGCGACGGGCGCATTCATCAGCGCGCGGGATCCCTGCGAGCTGGGCAGGCCCGCGTAGTCCTGGGCCAGGTCCTTGATCAGGAAGGGGACACCGGCGAAGGGACCCTCGAGCTGGCCCGATGGCCTTGGCGAGGCCGAAGCCGGGACATCGCGCACGATCGCGTTGATCCGCGGGTTGACCGCCGCCGCACGATCCCGGGCGAGCGCGAGCAGCTCCGCCGGCGATACCTCCTTGTCGGCGACCAGCTTCGCCAGTCCGGTGGCATCGTAGGTCCGGTACTCGTCGAGGTTCATGCTCTGACCGTAGGTCCCGGAGTCGTTTTCGGCTAAGCCTCATTTCGGGCCTGGTTTCGGGCCTGGTTTTGAAAGCCGCGATATCGGCGATCCCGAGTGGATGGATCCCCAGCAGCAAGACGAGAACGCTCCGGCGCCGGTGCCCGAGGACGCGCGTGAGACGACGCCCGCCCAGCGCGCGGAGGAAGACCGGCTGGAACACCAGGACGGCGATCCCGACGCGCCGGCTGCCCGGCAATCGAACGACGAGATCGCCGACGAGAGCACACGTTAGCGCCCTACAGGTATAGACCGGCCGGGACGGCGGCCCGGTAGCGGCCGTTGCCTATCTCGGCTAAAAGCGTTGCGGTACCGATGGTTTCGGCGTCACCGGCCAGCACTACCCGGCGCACGATCTCGCGGATGTCGCTGCCGCTGGTCCGCTCGGGCAACGCGGAGACGACGGCGGTCGTATCCACGTCCCGACCCCCGGGGATGCCGCGGATCAGCGCCTGCAGGATCCGCGCCGCGTCGGCACGGCTGGGGTATCCGACCTCGACGACCGAATCGAACCGCCCGGTGCGGATGGCGGCCTTGTCCAGCGTCGCCGCGTCGTTGGTGGACGCCAACGTCAGGATGCGGGCATCTGCTTCGACGTCCATGGCCTGCAACAATTCGGATAGTCCAGCGTCACCCGACCCGCGGCTGCGGCACCACAGGTCGACGTCCTCGAGCACGATCAGCACCGGACCGCCCAGTCGTTGGGCCTCCTCGACCACCGCGGTCAACAAGTCCTCGCCCGCTTTGGCCTCGACGTAGATCACCGTGAATTCGCCGACGACCTCGCGGGCCACCACCGCGCTCACGGCCGATTTGCCGGTGCCGGGCGGTCCGCACAGCAGGACCCCGCGCCGCGCTCCCAAGCCGTGTGCGCGCAGCGCGTCGTGCCGGTCGCGCACGGCGGTGACTCCGAGGTCGACCTCGGTCCACACCGCCTCCGGGACGATGACGGTATCGCGGGTGACGGTCGAGGGCAGGTCGATGACCGTGAAGCTGAGGCCATGGTTGTTGGTGGCGCGCACCGCACGCCCCCGGTAGGGATTCAACTCGTTGGCGCGTCCGGCGAGACGATCCAGCACGGCGCGGGCGTGGGCCTGGTTGTCCGGCGTGACGAACGCGCTCACTTCGGGCGAATGCATGATGCCGTCGCGTGCCTCGATGTGCAGTACGCATCCGGCGTCCTCCAACAGCGAGCCGGCCGGGAAATGCACGCGCAGACACAGCGGATGCCGGTAGCGCTGGTCGCCGATCTCGGTCTGCGTCCACTTCGGCGGGTAGGCGCACTCCCCCGGACCGACCTCGCACACGGCCGTGTGTTCCCCGATCCACTCCGCCAGTGCCAGAGCGGTGGTCAGCCGGGACACCGGATTGAGCCCACGTTCCTCATCGAGGAGGTACCCACAATCCGGCACGCCCAGGCAACGGGCGGTGAATCGTTCTGCGTTCTCGGTGCTTTCGCGCTCGGCGACACCGACGAGCAACTCACCGAGCGCACGCAGCGCCGGACGCACCCCGTAGTCCAGACCGTCGAGCCACGCACCGACGTCGTCGATCGTTTGACGGTGCGCGGCACCGCCGCCGGGCATCCCGGCGGTCAGATCGGTCAGTTCGTCATCGGTGAGAGTCATCGCTTCGTCATGGTCTTCGTCATGGTCTTGGTCATGGTCACGGTGGGTGAGCAGCGGTCCACCATCGCACCTGACCGGGGGGTCGTCAACTGGTTTTCGGGACGGGACGTGCGAGGATTTGGTGGCCGACGACGTGACGGAGGTTCCGATGCCCGGACAGATCCCCTTGGTCGACTATCTGGTGCTCAACGACGGCGACCCGCACCTCGTAGCGCAGCAGTGCACCCGTTGCGGCGCCCGATTCTTCGACCGCCGGAATGCGTGCGCCGGGTGCTTCGCGACCGACTTCACCACCGTTCCGGTCGCAAGTGAGGGCACGGTACGGACCTTCACCATCGTCACCTTCGCCGCGCCGGGGATCCCCACCCCGTTCGTCGCCTCGGTCGTCGATTGCGACGGCACCCAGGTCCGGGCCAACCTCGTCAATGTCGAGCCCACCCCCGAAGGTGTGCACGACGGGATGAAGGTGCGACTGGCCACCTATCCGATCGGTACCGACTCCGAAGGCACCGAGGCGATCGGCTTCGGCTTCGAGCCCGCCGAATAACGAAGCGATTCGTGAAGGAGCAGCAACGATGAGCGCCAGCGACGACATCTGGATCCTCGGTATCCGAATGACCAAGTTCGGCAAGCACCCCGACCTCGACACCGTCGACCTGGCCGCCGAGGCCGCGATGGGTGCGTTGTCCGATGCCGGCGTGACGATGGCCGACATCGGTGTCCTCGCGGCGGGCAACCTGATGGCCGCCAACGCGGGCATCGGACAGCAACTGCAGAAACAGATCGGCCAGACCGGCATCCCGGTGTACAACGTGGCGAATGCCTGCGCCACCGGCGCCACCGCGCTGCGCACCGCGATCATGGCCGTAAAAGCCGGCGAGGCCGCGTACGGAATGGCTGTCGGCGTCGAAAAGCTCTCGGGCGCCGGGCTACTCGGTGGCGGCGGCAAGAAGAAGGCCGACGCCGACGTCTGGGCGCCGAAGGGCCGCTACGGGGCGGTCGCACCCGTCGACGGGCGGATCGGCACCGAGGCCATGCCGGGAGTGTTCGCCCAGATCGGTACCGAATACGGACACAAGTACGGCGGCACCAGCTTTGAGTTGTTCGCCCGGATCAGCGAGAAGAACCATGCGCATTCGACGCTCAATCCGTTTGCGGCGTACCAGAAGAGGTTCACCCTCGAGCAGATCATGAACGACGTGATGATCGCTTATCCGAATACCCGCCCGATGTGCTCGGCCAACTGCGACGGTGCCGCGGCGGCGGTCGTGTGCAACGGCGAGACATTGAAATCGCTTTCGCTGGAACAACGTCGGCGTGCGGTGAAGGTATCGGCCTCGGTGCTGACCACCGACCCCTACGAGGAGGGCTGCCAGGTGCTGCCCAACGTCAACACCCTGACCCGCAACGCCGCCGCGACCGCCTACGATCAGGCCGGCATCGGGCCGGCTGATCTGGACCTGGTCGAGTTGCACGACTGTTTCGCCACCGCCGAACTGGTGCACTACGACAATCTGATGTTGTGCGAAGAGGGTGGCGCCGCAGACTTTTTCAACTCCGGCGCGACCTGGCGCGACGGGGCGACACCGGTCAACGTGTCCGGCGGGCTGCAGTCCAAGGGTCACCCCATCGCGGCCACCGGCATCGCCAACATCTGGGAGATCTGCCACCACCTGCGCGGCGAGGCCGGTGACCGCCAGATCGACAACGCAAAGGTGGGTCTGGCCCACGTCATCGGATTGGGCTCGGCGTGCGGCGTGCACGTGCTGGAAAAATCGGCTGTGTAGCCGGACGGATTGCCATGACCACCGAACAGTTCTCCATTGACATTGTGTCGCAGGCGTATTGGCGAGTCACCTTCAGCAACGGACCGGTCAACCTGATCGACCCGGACACCATTGAAGAATTGGCCGGGTTGCTCGACCGCGTCGCTGCCGACGCTGAGCTGAGGGTGATCGTCTTCCGTAGCGACAACCGCGAGTTCTTCATGGCTCATTGGGATCTGCTGGCGGACAAGAGCAGAGTCGCAGCGATGCAGCCAGGCCCCACCGGATTGCACCCTTACGTTGACAACATGATCCGGCTGAGCAAGCTACCCATCGCCACCATCTGCCTGCTGCGCGGACGCGCGCGGGGGGCCGGGAGCGAATTCGCGCTTGCCACCGATATGCGATTCGCTTCGGAGCGTGCGATTCTCGGACAGTTCGAGGTCGGGATCGGCGCCGTGCCCGGTGGTGGCCCGATGGCCCGCCTGGCGCGGCTGGTAGGTCGCGGACGCGCACTGGAGATCCTCTTGGGCGCAGATGATTTCGATGCGGCCAGGGCGGCGGATTACGGCTACGTCAACCGGGTGATACCCGACGCCGATATCGAGGCCGAAGTGGACGCGTTTGCTCGCCGGATCGCACAGTTCGACCGGATCGCCATCGCGCGGACGAAGCAATTCGTTGACGGTCCGACGTTGCCCGATGATGCCGAGTTTGCTCCCGCTCTGGCCGCGTTCTTCGAGACATCCGGCCGTCCTGGCTCAAAACCTCTCATCCACAGCCTGTTCGAGAGGGGATTGCAGCAAGCCGAGGGCGTCGAACTGGATCTGGGCAGGCAAGTGGTGGCGACCGCTGATGACTCAGGACACTAGGCCGCCTCGGACTCGCTAAGCGATCTGCGACGCGAGCAGTTGGGCCGCGTTGTACAAGCCGGGTACCAGGCCACTGAGCGGCGTGCCCGCGACCGGGACGGTAAGAGATCCGACGATCGGCAGGCCGCTCAACGATGCCGTGTAACCGGTGTTGGGAACGAGAATCCCGCCCAACGGGAGGTTGAGGTCGGGGACGTCGAACCCCGACCACGGGTGGCCGCGCTAAGTCACGGACGCGGCATAGATCTGTTCGATATTCGAACCCAGCTTGGCGTCGAATTCGGCCTCGGACTGATCGACCATCAGGCCTTCGGTCAGGGCACGCGAGAAGCTTGCAATGAGGCCGTGGTTGCGCGCGAGGATCTCGCAACTCTCGTCCAGGCTGTAGCCGCCGGACAGAGCCACCACGCGCAGCACCCGAGGATGCTCGATCAGCGGCGCGTAAAGGTTGTCTTCCGAGGGAAGTGTCAGCTTGAGCATCACCTGCGAATCCCCGGGCACCTCATCGAGTTTCGCGCTCAACGCCGCCAGTAGCAGGCTGTCGGCCTTGGGCTTGTCGGGGCTCTTGATGCTCACCTCGGGCTCGATGATCGGCATGAGTCCGCGCTCGAGGATCCGGTAGGCGTAGTCGAACTGTTGATCAACGATCGCTTTGATTCCCTCGTCGTTCGGCTCTTGAATGAATGAGCGCATCTTGGTGCCGAAGATCCCGTGCTCGACGGCCCGGCCCAACAGGGAATCGAGCTTCGTCATTGGCTTCATCAGCTGAACGCCGTTTTCGGCGTCGGCGAGACCCTGGTCCACTTTGACGATCGGCACGACGCGCTTTCGTTCCCACAGGAACGCCGCCGTGTCCTGACCCTCGATGGTTCGGTCCATGGTCTGCTCGAAAAGGATGGTGGCCAGGACCTGGTCGCCGGAGAAGCTCGGACTCGACATGATGCGTTCCCGCATCTGGTGGATCAGGTCGAACATCTTCTCGTCGCTGTCGTACGCGTCTTCTGAAATCCCGTACAGCTTCAGGGCTTTCGGGCTGCTTCCACCGCTTTGATCCAGCGCGGCGATAAAGCCGGGCCGCGACGCCATCGCGTTGCGTTGCTCTTGGTTCACTGCGCTCCCTCCTTGTGCTGCTCCGCCTGGCCGGGGTGACGTCCCGGGCGTTGCGGAATGGCCACCACCAAAACGACCATAATCGCCGCGATCACGGCCGAGGCCAGTGGGCGGCTCAGGGCCAGTCCGCCCTCGGCGACCGGCTTGTCGAGAAGGTCGCCGACGGTTGCTCCCAACGGCCTGGTGAGAATGAATGCGACCCAGAACAGGGCGACACGCGAAATACCGGTCCAGAAATACAGCGCCATGACGATCAGGAGAGCCACGCCGAAGACCAGTGCGCCACGTTCGTAGCCGAAGTCACGGGTGTCGGCGAGCCAGTCGCCGAGGGCGGTGCCCAGCGTCTGCGAGAACGTGATCGTTGCCCAGTAAAAGGCCTCGACCTTCGGCGTTGAAACCGTGTTGACCGAGACGGTGCCCTCCGTCCAGCGCCACAACCCCAAAGTGGCCACCAGGCAACCTAAGAGAACCAACGATCCGCCCGTGTAGCCGATACCCAGCGATCGGTCAGCGAAGTCAGCCAACGTGGTCCCGAACGTCGTCGACGCGACGATCGTCGCCCAGTACAAACTCGCGTGGAAACGTTCGGCCAGGATCTGCGCGGCGACCAGGACCACCAAGGTGGCGCCGAACAGCACCACTCCGGCCACATAGCCCCAGTTCAGCGTCATGGTGACGGTGTCACCGCCGGTCTCACCCAGGGTGGTCGCCAGGATCTTGATGACCCAGAAACCCGCCGTGACCGCCGGTACTTTCGCGAATACCGGGGACGTTTCGTCGGGAGGACGAGATTCAGCCCGCAAGACTGCCTTTCATCGAGGCCAACGCGTCAGCGCTCAGGCGCGCGAGTTCAGCTGCCTCGGCCTGGTCGAGCGCGGCCGTAAAAATCTCGGCCATGCGGCGGTTGGTCGCGTCCTCGACCTCGGCGTAGCGGTCCTTCTTGTCGGAGCCGTCGTCGAACGGCTCCGGCCAGGCGAACATCTTCGTGTACTCCCGGCCCTTGTTGAGCATGTGCGCTTGCACGGGGGTGATGCCGGAGTTGGTGAGGACCTCGAAGTGAACGGCCGCCCGCAGTTCGCGCAATACGAACATCACTTGCAGCGCCCGCGCCGGCGCATCATCGGCCAGCGGCATGGTGCGCCAGCCCGCATATAACGGCAGCCCCGCACCCGGCGTCGCCGCAATGATCTTCTCTCCCAATTCCGACAGGCGGTCCAGCCCCGTTGCCCCGGCCAGATACCTGCGGCCGAAGTCCGCGGTCTGTTGCCAATACAGTTGGGCGGCGCCGGCCGCTCCGCGCACCGCGACGCCTTCCTCCCACAGCGCGCCGAGGGATTTCGGCTCGAACACGACGAACGCCGAGCTGACCGTGTCGCCACTGACATCGCCGAGCACCCCGCCACGGCCGGCGACATACCCGGCCAGTGGGTTCTGGTAGCCGGCCGCGATGCTCTCGGCGAAAGTCTCCGGGTGCAGCATGAATACCGCCACAGCCTGCTGGATCGGGTCCCCCGCCGCACGGACGGCTTCGGCTATGCCGGTGTCGGTCATCGCGATTCTCCTTCGCTGTTGCGTCTCTCAGCCTGAAACAATCTCCTCATGGGCGTCAAGGCACCGGACGGGGAGCGGTGCCCCTGCGGATCGGGCGACGTCTACGCCGACTGCTGCCGACCGCTGCACACCGGTGAACGGCCCGCCGAGACTGCCCTGGCCCTGATGCGCTCACGCTTCAGCGCCTTCGCGCTGGGACAGGGCGACTACCTGCTGGCAAGTTGGCATCCGCGCACGCGACCGAAGCGACTGCACCTGGACCGCGACGTGGAGTGGCGTCGGCTGCAGATCGTCGACACCGACGCCGGTGCGCACGACGACACCAGCGGGGTGGTCGAATTTCGCGCCCAGTATGTGCGCGACGGCGCGCGTCACATCCTGCACGAGCGCAGCCGATTCACGCGGGAGAAGGGCCGCTGGTTGTATCTGGACGGCGACGAGCTGGAGTGACGTCAGGGCATCAGCGACCCTGAAACACCGGTGACCGCTTCTGAAAGCGGGCCACCTGCGCCTCGACGGCGTCCTGGCTTTTCCACGCCGCCTCGAACATGTCTTGATGGACGGGTCTCTCGGTGTCCCAGGCACCGTCGTCGTTGAGCACCCGCTTGGCGTGCTGTAGCGACAGCGGAGCCAGTCCCGCGATCTCGTGCGCCCACTGCAGGGCATCCTCGAGGGTGCCTACCCGGTTCGCCATTCCGCACAACAGCGCCTCGTCGGCGGGAAGTTTCTGAGCCGCCATCAGCATGGCGCGGGCGCGCCCGTAACCCACCAGCGAGGTGAGCCGCCGGACCGTCCAGGTATCCGCCGCCAGCCCGTATTTGGCTACTGGCAGTTGAAAATACGCGTTCGGATCCACCACGCGCAGGTCGCAGATGATGGCCAGTTGCACGCCGGCCCCGATCACCGGACCGTTGATGGCGGCGATCACCGGCACCGGTGTGTGGTCGATCGCTGCGTTGAGTGCGATGGCCTTGTCCATCAGTTCATCGATGAGGTTCTCCGCCGACGCGGCCGCCGCCCCCGACAGGTCCATTCCGGAACAGAAGACGCTGCCCGCGCCGGTCAGGACGATGGCCTTCACGCCCTCCGCCGCGGCGCCTTCGAAGGTCGCCCGGAGTTCATCGATCACCGCGGCGTTGAGGGCGTTGCGCCGTTCCGGGCGCTGTATTCGAACCGTCAGCACACCGCCGTCCCGCTCGAGTCCGATCACGCCGCGGCCTCCCAGCCGTCGCCACCACAATTGTCAAAACACCTATCCGACAACATCTCTCCTCTACAGGTTCAAGCCGGAGAACATGACACGGCCCGGATCATACTTCTGACGCACGGAACTCAGCCGGGAGAGATTCTGCCCGAAGTATCGCCCCGCCGGCTGATTGGCCTCCAGGTAGTTCACATAACCGCCCACCGAATACTGTTGCACCGCTTGGTGTGCGGTACTCAGCCAACTGGTCGCGGCCGACGGGGAGCCGGACGTTTCGACGTACCACTGCACCAGCGCGGACTGCCGACGCCATGGAAAAGCGGTGGCGCCCGGGGCAACAGTCGCCATGGCGCCGTCCAGGGCATGCATGATCGCCAACATGCGCCCGGCATTGCGGGGAAACGCGTCCACCGCCGCGGCGATCCCCTGGGCGACCGCTGGAGTGACCGTCGTGAAAACGTCTGAGCCACCGACATATCCGACGGGTGCCGGGTTGAGATTGTTGACGGCCAGATACCGCACCAGGTCCAGGTAGTTGAAGGTGTGGTTCTCGGTACCGGTCGGTTGCACGCCGACGGCCGAAATGATCGCCGCCGCAACACTGTTGCCCGAGCCCGCCGGGCACGTTGCGAGGATCCGACAATGGGTTCCAGTCGCGTCGGTGGTGCTGTCGGCCAGCGCCCAACTGTTCCGGTCCGCACCGCGCAGCCAGTTCTGCCAGCCGACGAGGACCTGCGGGAACGCTTGCGGCGCAAAGTTCAAGTTCACCGCATCGACGTCCTGGGTGGGGAAGGTGGCGAAGGTCAACGAGGTGGTGACGCCGAAGTTCCCCCCGCCGCCACCGCGCAACGCCCAGAACAGGTCCGGGTTGCTCGAGGCGGACGCGGTGACGCTCTGGCCGCCCGGGAGGACCACCTGCGCCGACGTCAGCTGGTCACACAGCATGCCCGCATGCCGGGACTGAGCGCCCAGCCCGCCGCCCAGCGCGTGCCCCGCGGCGCCGACCGTCGGGCACGTCCCGGTCGGGATGCCCCGGCCGGCAGCCGCCAACGCCTGATGCACCTCGTACAGCCCGGTAGCCGGCGTCACCGTCACCAGCCCGGTCGCCGCGTCGTAATTCACGTCGCCCGGAAGCTGACGCAGATCCAGCACCATGGTTCCGTTCGCCGTCGAGGCGCCGGTGTAGGAGTGCCCGCCACTACGCGGGGCGACCTTGAGCTTGTTGGCAGCGGCGAACGCCATCGCCTTCTGCACGTCCGCCGCCGATTTCGGGGTGACGACGGCGGCCGGCGTCGAGTCGCTGTAGTTGGTGTTGAACACCTGCTTGGCCGCCCCGAACTGCGCACTGTTGGGTTGGATGACCTGCCCGCCGAGCGCGGTGGACAGACCCTCCCAGCCGGACGCGACCGGATCGGCAACGGCCCGGCCGGTTCCGAAAACCACGCCGGCGGCCAGGGCGCCGGCGGCACCTCGCAGAAACGTCTGCCGCGAGATCTGTGCCCGGCGCTCGGTCATATCGGGCATGGTTGCGTATGCAACCGGGGCAATTCGGTTGCCAGGGCAGGTGTCAGCTGAAATGTGCCCTAACCGTGACGCCGCCCCAGGTGGACCGTCATGGCGTCCGGGGTGCGACGAAAGGTACCAACACCTCGTCGACAAGCTGGGCGATCAGCTCGTCATCGATGGGGTCGCCGGTAACCAGCAGGCGGTGCCACAGCACACTCTGGCCCAGCTCACGTGCGATTTCCACCGGTACGTCGGCGCGCACGTCCCCGCGGGCGATCCCCCTGGCCAGCAAGTCGGCCATCTCCTTCTTGCGCCAACCGATCACATCTGTCCGGAAAGCCTCGGCGAACTCGGGATCATTAGCGGCAGCGGCGATGCCCGCGTGGATGACGGCGGCCTGCGGCCCGGTGAAGAGGTCCGCCCATCCACGGAGGATGGCCAGCATGTCCCCGCGGTAGCTGCCGGTGTCGTGGTGAGGGATTGCCGAGACCGCGGTCCGCAGCAGGGTGTCACGCAGCAGCGCGCGGCCATCGGGCCAGCGTCGGTACAGCACCGCTTTGCTGGTCCCGGCCGCGGCGGCAACGGCCTCCATGGTTACCCCGGTGACGCCGCGCTCACCGACCAGTTCCAGTACCGCCTGCCTGATCGCCGCGTCCAGCTCTGCTCCGTGGCGTCGCCGCATCACATTCCTTCCAAGAAACGGTTGCGTTTCTTAGGGCTCCGACTTAGTGTAGCTGCAAGAAACGTTACCGTATCTTGGAGGCAGTCATGCAGGCTCGGCCGGTCCTCTACCCGTTGCGTACGGTCGATTCCGCCACGGTGCGATTCACTAACGGTCCCCACCACCGTCGCCGCGTCACCATCGACCATCGACCCCTGGCCGGCACTACCCCGTCGATGGTGCTCGACTGGTTCACCCACTTGGGTGGAACCATGTCGTACGGCGGCGAGATCGTCGACCGCTACCTCGCCTGGCACCCGATCGACCACATCCACTGGGAACTGGCCCGGCCGGCGCCGGGCGGAGGCGCAGCCGAAGGCGCGCGGTTTCGCATCGTGGAGGCGTTCGGCGCCGCTCCCGAGTTCGCCGTCGACGTCGTCGACCGCGTCGAGAAGCTGGACGACACAGGTATCCGCTTGGTGACCCGGGTGGCGGGTGTCATCGTCATTCAGCTGGAGCACACCTGGTCGGCGGGCTCCGACGGGACGCATTACGTTTCGGTCCTCGACCTCGGGGCGCGCAGTGCACTGTTCGCTCCGATCAACCGCGTCCTGCGCAGACGCTTTCCCGACGACATGGTGCGGGCCTGGGTGAGGCACAACATCGAAGAGGTCGGCCAGCTCGAACACCTTCTGCCACAACTGGAAACACAGAGCGGGTCAGATCCAAGGAAAGTTCAAGGATCCGTCAAGTAGGCACAGCGACGCTCATCGTGTCAGTTCTATTGAAGGAGACACGATGTCGCATCGCCGGAAAGTGCACGCCACGAACTTCGCCTTAACGGCGGCTGCGGTCACCGCCATGCTCGCCGTGTCAACCGGCGTCGCCCACGCTGAAGCCGCTGCACCGGTTGGTTTTTGGACCACGGCGACGGGGTCAGAACAGCTGCTGGTCAGCCAGAGTGGGTGCTCACTGGCCAATGCGGCAGGAGTACCGACGACGTCGGGACCCTGTGCATGGAACCCGACATCGCGGGGCGGAATCCTGACAATCATGAGCAGCCAGACATACCGGCCCGCACCGGTTTACTTCAACGTGGTCTGGGTGAACCAGTCGACCATCAGCGTCGAGGGCGACACCTTCTATCGGCGATAGCCTGAAATTTGCGCGGAATATCCGGTTTTCGGCCGATTAGGCTCCATCCCGACGGGCGGTTTTGCGCAGGTTCCAACGCTCGTCAACTCGGGCTGAAGGAGTTGATGGATGACAGGCGACGCCAACTTTCCACCAGGTGACCAATGGAATGCGCCGCCCGGTGGCTACCTGCCGCCGGGTCCGCAGTATGCGGCACCACCACCACCGCCTCCTGCACCGGCGCCGAAGAAAAGCTCGGTCGGCAAGCGGATCGGCGCCGCGCTTGGGGCCGTCGTGCTGGTGATCGCCGCGAAGGTCGGGCTGAATTTGGTGCTGCACCGTCACATTGACCGCCCGGCCAGCAGCAGTGGCTTCGATTACCCGATCGGCACCTGCCTGAACCTCGCGAAAGCGGGAATCATGGTCAAGCCGAGCGATGTCCAGGAAGAACCCTGCTCGTCGCCATCGGCTCTGTCCAAGGTCGCCAAGAAGTACAAGGGTTCCAAGAATTGTCCGAACGACAACTACGGGACTCTGGAAGGTGGTGGCAGCGGCTTGTGTCTTGAAGACAATCTGACCATCGGCAGTTGCTATCACCAGGCGCTCATTTCACACATGTTCGCACCGACGGCCTGCAAGCCGGGGGTGTTGTCCAGCGACCCGACCTTCCGGGTAGCCGTCCGGCGCGATGGCGTGAACGACCCGGGTCTGTGCGCCGGGGAACAACAGGCGGTCAATTTCCCGGAGCCGCCGCTGACCTACTGCATGGACGTCCTCGAGCGCAGCGGATAGCCAGTTAGCCGGCACCCTTGCCGTTGTCGACCCGGTACACCGCACCATGGACGGCGGCGGCATCATCGCCGGCCAGGAAGGCGATGACGTTGGCGACATCGAGTGGCTGCATCATTCCGCGCGGTGCGGCCGAGCGCAGGATCAAATTGTAGTTCGGGTTTTCCGGTGCGCTGAACTGCTCGATCTGCGGAGTCAACATGCCGCCCGGGCAGATTGCGTTGACGCGCAAGCGATCTGCCGTGTACTCGACAGCCAGTGCGCGGGTCAGCCCGATCAGTCCGTGTTTGGCCGAGCAATAACCGGCGGAGTAGGCCTGGCCTTCGACACCGGCGATGGAGGCAACGTTGACGATGTTGCCACCGCGCTCCAGCAGGTGCGGCAGCGCGGCGCGACACAAATAGAAGGGGCCGCTGAGATTGACTGCCAGGTCTTGCGCCCAGTCGTCGTCGCTCATCGTCTCGGTGCGGCGCATCTGGTGGTGCCCGGCGATATTGACCAGCACATCGACGCCGCCGAACTGCGCGACGCACTGCGCGACGGCGGTGCGGCAGGCACTCGGGTCCGTAACGTCGACCGGCATCGCCGCACCCCCGGCGATATCGCCGAACACCCCCGCGAGCTTTGCTTCGTCCCGTGCGACGCCGAAAACCGTTGCACCCATGCGGGAAAACAACCGCGCGGTTTCCGCTCCCAAGCCCGACGATGCCCCCGTTACGAAGGCGACCTTGCCCTCAAATGTTGCCATTGACCACCTTTCGACTACCGAGATCCTAGATGCACGCTAGGTCATCTCTGGGCGGTCGGGCGGATGGTGAGGTGGCATAACCCCGTGCCCGCCCTCGTCGCCGCGAACCTGCACGTGGTGGTGTGCTGTGCGCTGTTCCCTGTCACTTGTGCACGATGCTGGGCTGCGTTGTAAACGAGGGAGTTGAACCCCCGCACTGCCCATCGTGCGCCAAGACCGGCGGCTGGCCGCCGGTGGGTGGTGTGCACGCTTTCGCGTCGACTACCTACGCCACCTCGATCCGTCAGTCCAGCAGTTCCACCTCCCAGTTGGCGCGTTGAATCCGCACGTCGAGTTCGCGCAACTGCCGGGCGATTTCGTCGGCGCGCGACCGCAACTCCGCAACGGGCAAGGCGGACAACATCTTCAGCTCTGAACGCAGCTGGCGCGCGTAGCCCGGCTGATTCTTTCCGGCGGCGGCGTCTGCCGAGGTGGTGAGCAGCGAGTGACGCAGGCGCAGGGCGTCCCTGCGGGCCAGCGCGTCGGTCAAGGTGCCGTCCGCACCCAATGCGGTGACCGCATTGGTGTGATTGATCCGCCGGATCAATGTCTCGAACTCATCGAGCACCTGACCCGCTTCGGCCAGCAACGCGGCGGCGTCCTCGGCGGGCTCCTCCCCTTCCTGGAAGCGCGCGCTGCCCGCGATGCGGGCGCGCAGTTGCTCGACGCGTCGCACCGAATCTGCCCGTAATGCCAAGGCTTCCGCCAACATCATGGTTCTCAACCCCTTCGGAACGGCTTTCTTCGGAGTCTAGGTACACCGGGATCCAATAATGGGCACCGAAGTTCTATCGGCCCATTAGATCGATAGCACTTGATTGAATCTCGTACATCGATATGGTCGAGGGCATGGAGTTGCGTCAGATCGAGTACTTCGTCGCGGTGGCCGGCGAACTCAGCTTCACCCGGGCCGCCGAGCGCGTCCACGTCGTTCAGTCGGCGCTGTCGACCGCGGTCGCCAAGCTGGAGCGCGAATTGCAGGTCCAGCTTTTCGACCGTTCCCGTCAGCAGATTCAGCTCACCGCGGCCGGTGAACGATTCCGCGTTCATGCCAACGACGTGTTGCGTGTCGCGCGCACGGCGGCCGACTCCGTCAGTGAGTTTCGCGGATCACTCTCCGGCACAGTCGAGTTCGGCTCCCTGATTTCATTCGGCCCGATGGACGTGGCTCGCGCATTGGGCGACTTCCACAGCGCGAACCCGTTCGTACGACTTCGGCTGCGGCTCAGCCAGTCCGGTGCGTCGGCCTACCTGTCGGCGCTGCTGGACGGCTCGCTCGACCTGGCGCTGGTATCGGTACCCAATCGATTTCCTCCCCAACTCGACATGCGGTTATTATTCGAGGAGCCAATGGTTTTCGTGTGCCGGGACGACCACGCGATGGCCCGGCGGAAGAGGCTGCAGCTGGCCGACGTTGCCGGTGAGGAACTCATCAGTTACCCGCCGGAGTTCGGATTGCGCCGATTGATCGATGACGCTTTCCACGCGGCCGGCGTCTCGCCGCGAACGTTCTACGAAGTGCCCGCGGGATTCGCCGATATCGCGGATCTGGTGGCCAATGGACTGGGCACCACGTTCATGCCCGAGTCCGAGGCCCGTCGCTTTCCCGCGTTGCGATCCGTCACGCTGAGCGACCCGGTGGTCTGGCAGGTGTTCCTCGCCTCTCCGCCCGCCGGCCAGATGACGCCGGCGTCCGCGCGACTTGCGGACACCTTGCTCGCGGCGGCGCCGCTTGCGGGCCACAGCCGCCAGTGACACCCGTCATGGCGGGAATGTATCCGGCGCGCGGAGCCTTGACCGTTGCGTAAGCGCAGTTCCAAAGCCAGCAAGCAGTTCCAAAGACAGCAGGGGAAGGTCTAACGAGATGAGCACAACACCATTGGACGGCAGGCGCGCACTGGTCACCGGCGGCTCGCGCGGCATCGGCGCCGAGATCGTACGGCGACTGGCTTCCGACGGTGCCGCCGTCGCCTTCACCTACGCGTCCTCGTCGGCCGACGCCGACAAGCTCGTCGCCGAAGTCGCCGCGAACGGCGGCAAAGCGGTGGCGATCCAGGCCGACGCCGCCGACCCGGCGCAGATTGCCGCCGCCGTCGACCGGACCGTCGCTGAAATCGGCGGATTGGATGTCCTGGTGAACAATGCCGGCACGGCCTTCATGGCGCCGATCGACGAATTTCCGGCGGAGCAGTTCGAGCGCTCGGTGGCCGTCAACGTCGGGGGCGTGTACTGGGCGGTCCGCAGCGCCGTCGGGCATCTCGGCGAGGGCGGCCGAATCATCAACATCGGCAGCATCAATGCCGACTGGGTGCCGATGCCCGGCCAGTCGGTATATGCACTCACCAAGGGCGCGGTGTCATCGTTCACCCGCGGCCTGGCCCGGGAACTCGGCCCGCGCGGAATCACCGTCAACAACGTGCAGCCGGGTCCGATCGACACCGACCTGAACCCCGACGAAGGAGACTTCGCCGAGTCACTGAAACGGCTCTCCGCACTGGGACGGTACGGGCACACCGGTGACGTCGCCGCCATGGTCAGCTTCCTGGCCGGCCCGGAAGCCGGATACATCACCGGCGCGAACATCAACGTCGACGGCGGTGTCACGGCCTGACCGGGGGGAGTTCTGCGCCACCCGTGGGATCACTCGCCGGGGGGATGGCTGACGGTGCCGCGGTGAGTACCTCTTCGAACTAGCCCAATCGAGGAGGCAAACATGTGCAGCACCAAAGATCCGACCGACCATTTCCGCACCACCTGCCCGCACACCGGCGAGTACTTCATCGACCGGTACAGCTGGCCGGGTATCTCGTCCATCGTCCTCGGTGTCCTGGCCCTGGCCGCCGGTGTGGCGGCCGCCGCTTACCAGCACTACGAGTGGTTGCCGACGTGTGGCGTGGTCGCGGTGCTGGCGATCGCCGGGGGCCTGGCGTGGCTGGCAGTGGAGCATCACCGCGTGATGCGCATCGAACGCGATTGGCACGCGGCGCATTCCGGTCCATCCGGTAGGCCGCCGTTGAGCGCGGTCGCGTAGCCCCCTCTCGTCCACCGCTCACGTCCGCCCCTCTCGTCCAAGGAAGCCGGGTGCCTGCCATCCTGGCTTCGATGGATGAGACTGAATCGGTACGCCGGATCTGGCAGCAGCTCGGCTTGCCCGGCATCGTCGATGTGCACACACACTTCATGCCGAAGTCCGTGATGGACAAGGTGTGGAAGTACTTCGACGACGCCGGGCCGCTGGTGGGACGGCCCTGGCCGATCGCCTACCGCACCGACGAACAACATCGCCTGGAGCAGCTGCGTGGTTTCGGGGTGCGCGCATTCACGTCGCTGGTCTATCCCCACAAGCCGCAGATGGCGGCCTGGCTCAATGAGTGGGCTGCGAACTTTGCCGCCACCACGCCGGACTGCCTGCACACGGCGACGCTGTATCCCGAGTCCGGCGTCGAGACTTATGTCCGGCATGCCGTCGACCAAGGCACCCGGGTGTTCAAGGCGCACATCCAGGTCGGCCGGTACGACCCCACCGACCCACTGCTCGACAAGGCGTGGGATGTCATCGAAGACGCGGCCATTCCGGTTGTGATGCACTGCGGATCCGGTCCCGCCCCAGGAGAATACACCGGTCCCGGCCCCGTGACGGCGCTGCTGCAGCGCCACCCTCGGCTGCGTTTGATCGTCGCCCACATGGGCATGCCCGAGTACAGCGAGTTCCTCGACCTGGCCGACCGGTATGCGGAGGTGCGATTCGACACCACCATGGCCTTCACGCCGTTCGTAGAGGAAACAATGCCGTTCCCGGTGTCCGAATACGGGCGGCTTCTGGGCCACGCTGACCGGATCCTGTTCGGCAGCGACTTCCCCAACATCCCCTACGGCTTCGTCGAGGCCCTGCGCGTCCTGACCCGGCTACCGGGTGTGGACGAAGTATGGATGCGAAAGGTGCTGCACGACAACGCTGCTGAGCTGTTCCAGCTGTCCGGGTAACTTCCGGGATTCAACGCCGCCCCACCGGGTAGACACGTGCCATGAACTTGCATGACCTGTTGAGTCGCGTCGAAGATCTCGAGGCAGTCGATCCGCCGGCCGCGGCTGCCTCGCACGTGGCGGGGCGTTTGCTCGGCCGTGGTCGCCGCGCCGATGTCCTGCGCGGATCGTGGCTCGGGCACCCGGTCCACCCGCTGCTGGTCACCGTGCCGATCGGCAGCTGGGTGACCTCAGCGGTCCTCAGCTTCGTCTTTGACGACGTGACCGCGGCCCGGCGGCTCCTCGCCGTGGGCCTGGCTGCAACACCGCCGACCGTGCTGGCCGGCTGGGCGGACTACCCGTCGCTCAACCGCCGACAGCAGCGCGTCGGGCTCGTACACGTGGCATCCAACGTCGTCGGCGTGATCGTGTTCGTGCTGTCCTACCGGGCTTACCGGAAAGAAAGGTACCGGTCGGCAAGGGTGTTGACCCTGCTGGGTTTGACGGCCCTCAGCCTCGGCGGCGCGCTGGGCGGTCATCTGTCCTACGCACAGGGCGCGGGCATGTTCCGCTGGCAGCCCCTGCGCCGGACAACATCAATTCCGTTGAGCGCGTAGCTGATACAGACCGTGCGTGGTCGCGACAACAGTGCCGTTTGCGTCAGTGACGACCGCATCCAGCACATAGTCGGACTTGCCTTGCGCCGCCGCCTCGGCTTCCACGCGGGCAATTGTCTCGTCATCCATGCTCGCCTCCGCGCGTAACGGCGTGGTCGCCATCGCCCGGAAAGCGATGTCGACGTTCTTCACCAGAGGGAAGTACTTGCCGGCATCGAACGTCGACAAAGCGATGATGCCGCCCAATACTTCGGCGACGGTGAACTGCACGCCGGCGTAAATCACGCCGAAGTGATTGCCGTTGCCCTCAACCGGCACCGTGGCGGCCGCGAAGCCGCGACGAGCCTCGACGACCTGCACGCCCATGTGGTCGGCGATCGGAATAGTCGATGACAGGGCGTTGTTCATCATCTCGACGAGTTGGTCGGTCACGTCGTCGATCGTCGCACACCGGCCGAAGAACGCCGTTCTCGCACTACTGTCTTTTCGGCTGCAGATGTAAAACTTGTCAACATGGCGACCGGCTCCTACCACCACGGCAACCTGCGGCAGGCGCTGCTGGATCACGCCGTGGCCCTGGCCCGGGCCGGCGGTCCGGACGCGGTGGTACTGCGCGACGTGCAGCGCGCGGCGGGTGTGAGTAACGCCGCGGCCTATCGCCACTACGCGGACCGACAGGCACTGCTGGGTGCGGTACAGGTCTACGCGATGACGATGTTGGGCGAGGCGATGATTGAGTCGATTGCCGCCGTTCCCAATCGCGGCCCGCGCAATCGTCGCGCCGTCGGCCGGTTGCGAGCCACGGGGCAGGCGTACATCGACTTCGCCCTCGCCGAACCTGGCTTGTTCCGAACGGCTTTCGCCCCCAGCGGGCCGCAGCAGACCGACCCGGTCGTCGCACCGGACCGTCATCCGTTTTACATACTCAGCGGCTGCATCGACGATCTCGTCACCACCGGAGTACTCACCCCGAGTCGCCGGGACGGACTCGACGAAGCCGCCTGGGCGGCCGTGCACGGGCTTTCGACGCTGTACCTCGACGGACCCCTGGCCGGGGCGGCCGCCGACCGCAAGCAGTTGATCACCGATCGCCTGCTCGACGTTATTCAAGAAGGCATCCGCTAGAGCGGAGATGTTGACAGCGATAACTTCTACTGCCATGCTTGCCGATGTTACTGCTGTCAACATAAGGCGGATCCGCGATGACCATCGACGCCCCAGACCGTTCCCATCTTGAGTCGCCGTCGGCGCGGGTCCGTCCCGCTGCCGTCCTGGCTGTCGTCCTGGTCGCCTCCCTGGCGATCAATGTGGAGACCACTATCGTCAATGTCGCACTGCCGACGCTCAATTCGGCACTCGGCGCGTCGACGCGCGGCCTGCAGTGGATCGTCGACGCTTACAATCTCGCCTTCGCCGCGCTGGTGCTGGCCGGTGGCACCATCGGGGACAAGTTCGGGCGCCGCGGGACTTTGATCGCCGGGCTCGTCCTCTTTGCACTGAGTAGCACGGGCGCCGCACTGTGCACCACGACCGGATCCCTGATCGCGATGCGGGTGGCGATGGGAGTGGCTTCGGCGCTGATCTATCCGACCACGCTGGCCATCATCACCGACACGTTCCGAGAGGCCCGTCAGCGGGCAGTCGCGATCGGTCTGTGGGGCGCCGTCACCGGCCTGGGGGTGGCGATCGGCCCGATCCTCGGCGGCGCGCTGCTCGAGGTGTTCTGGTGGGGCAGCCTCTTCCTGGCGCTGGCGCCCATCGCCCTCGCGGCAGCTCTCGCGGCGCCCGCGGTCATCCCCGCATCGACCCCTGACCCGGGGTCGCGCCTCGACCGCGGCGGACTGGTGCTCTCCGTAGCAATGCTGGGCGCCTTGGTCTACACCATTATCGAAGCGCCGGAACAGGGTTGGAGCTCGGCACGGACCCTGGGCGGCTTCGCCTTCGCGCTCGCGGCCGGAATCGGCTTCGCGCTGTGGGAGCGCAGGCAGCGCGATCCGCTCATCGACGTCACCCTGTTCACCAACCTGCGGTTCAGCGCAGCCAGCGGGGCCGTCACCGTGGCGTTCTTCGCCCTGTTCGGGTTCATCTTCCTGATCACCCAGTTCATGCAGCAGCTGCAGGGATTCGGTCCGCTGGGCACCGGCGTGCGCATTCTGCCGGTCGCGATTTCGATCGCCATCGGATCGATACTCGGCACCAGGCTGGCCGTCAGCAGGATCGGCACCAAAGCCGTTGTGTTCGTCGGACTGCTGATGATGGCCACGTCCTTCGCCTGGATCAGCACCTCTGATCTCAGCATCAGTTACCTCGAGATGGCCGCGCAGATGGTGCTTTTGGGCGGCGGCTTGGGCCTGACCACGGCACCGGCCACCGACTCCATCATGGGCGTGGTGCGTCCGGAACAGGCCGGCGCCGGATCGGCCGTCAATGACGCCACCCGTCAGGTGGGCGGCACCCTCGGTGTGGCGGTCATCGGCAGCGTCTTCTCCACGCTCTACATCCGTCATCTCACCGAAAGCCAAGCGCTGCAAGGATTGCCGCAACCGGCACGATCGGTGGCGCAGGAGGGTCTGGCGCAGGGCTTGGCCGTCGCGGGCCAGTCTCCCGCCGCGATAGCCGGCAGCGTGCGGGTCGCCGTCAGCGATGCGTTCTTGTCTGGCATGACTGCCGGCTGCCTGACCGCCGCGGCCGTCTGCCTGGCCGGAGCTCTCTTCGTGCTCGCCGTACTGCCCGCGCACCCGGTCGGGAACCGGGCATGAACAAGCGCGAGCGGTACGGTCCATGGGCGGTGATCACCGGCGCCAGCGACGGGATCGGTCGCGCCATCGCCAAACACGTTGCGGCAGAGGGCTTCGACGCCGTGCTAGCCGCCCGCAGTGAGGCTAAGCTGCAGGAGCTGGCCGGTGAGCTGGAGCGGTCTTACGGGGTCAAGACCCAGGTGGTCGCCGTAGATCTTGGTCAAACAACCGGCGTGGCAGCACTTTTGGACGCAACCGATGGGATGGACGTCGGCCTGGCGGTGTTGGCGGCCGGATTCGGGACCACCGGGCCATTCACCGCCACGGCGACGGCGGACGAACTGGAAATGATCGCTGTCAACATCACTGCCGTCGCACAGCTCACCCAGTCGTTCGCCGCCCGGATGACCGCACGGCGACGCGGCGGCATCGTATTGTTCGGCTCCATCCTCGGCTGGCAGGGCGTGCCCGGCCAGGCGAACTACGCGGCAACCAAGGCGTACGTTCAGAACCTTGCCGAGGGCCTGCACCGGGAACTCAAGCCGCGCGGCGTCGACGTGCTGTCGGTTGCGCCCGGACCGGTACACACCGGCTTCGCGGCACGTGCGGGCTTGACGATGAAGTCCGCTGCCGCACCCGAGGTGGTGGCCAAGGCGATGTGGTCTTCGCTTGGACGACGGGTGACCGTGGTGCCGGGAGGGCAGGCGAAGTTCCTGACGGCGTCCCTCAAGATGCTTCCCCGCCGTTACAGATCGATCATCCTGGGCCGAGTCATGGCGTCAATGCGACCCTGAGAATCTGCGCGAGTATTTGGCGCGGAATTTTGCGCCGGACGGCCATACGATTTTCTGACAGGCGGTGACCCTCGGGAGGTGACCGCGCCGGTTCGGAGGTCGACATGTCCTTTGTCACTGTGGTTCCAGACTTGTTGGCGGCGGCGGCCTCGAACCTGGGCAATGTCGCGTCCTCGATCGGCGTGGCCAACGGTGCGGCGGCAGGCCCGACGTCGGCGTTACTGGCCGCAGGCGGCGACGAGGTCTCGGCGGCCGTCGCCGCGGTGTTCAGCCAGCACGCTCGGGCCTACCAAGCGGTCAGCGCCGAGGCGGCGGAATTCCATCAGCAGTTCGTGCAGCTGCTCACCGCGGGTGCGGGCTCCTATGCCAGTGCCGAGGCGGCCAGCGCCAACCCGCTGCAGAATCTGATCGATCAGGTGAATGGGGTCACGGAAACGTTGCTGGGACGGCCGCTGATCGGCGACGGCAGCAACGGTGTCGACGGAACCGGTTCGCGTGGCCAGAACGGCGGATTGCTCTGGGGAAACGGCGGCAACGGCGGGTCGGGAGCGGCCGGCCAGAACGGCGGCCGCGGCGGCGACGGCGGGTTCTTGTTCGGCAACGGTGGCCGGGGCGGAACCGGCGGCGCCGTCCCCAATGGCTTTGCCGGCTTCGGTGGTAGCGGCGGCAACGCCGTCGGTCTGTTCGGCAACGGCGGCGCCGGCGGTGTGGGCGGCGCGGGCGGTACCGGGGTCGCCGGCGACGGCGGCAACGGTGGTAGCGGGGGGTTCCTGCTCGGTAACGGCGGCGTGGGTGGGGCCGGCGGGCGAGGCTTCGTCGCCGGCTGGGGCGGCTACGGCGGTGACGCCCTCGGCCTGCTCTACGGCGCCGGCGGTACCGGTGGCGCCGGTGGGGCCACGCCGTTCAACGGCGGCGTCCCGGGCTTGGGCGGTACGGGCGGCAGCGGCAACATCTTGTTCAACCTGATCAGCACCGGTGCCGCCGGCGGTGCGGGTGGGGACGCCGCGGGCGTGACCACCGGCGGCCAGGGCGGCCAGGGTGGCAGCGGCGCCGGGCAGTGGCTCGGGTTCGGCGGCGCCGGTGGCGTCGGCGGAGGTTCGGTGGGCGGCCACGGCGGTCCCGGTGGATACGGGGGCGACGGCGGCGCCTTCTTCGGTGTGGGCGGCGCCGGGGGTGATGGTGGTGTCGCGGGTGCCGGCGGCATCGGTGGGGTGGGCGGATTGGGTGGCCTCGGCGGCATCCTCTTCGGCCTCGGCGGCCACGGCGGCAACGGCTTCGGCGCAGCCAACCTCGCGGTCGGCGGCAACGGCGGCCAGGGCGGATACGGCGGCATCCTGTTCGGCATCGGCGGCCACGGCGGCAACGGCGGCATCGGAGCCACCCCGGGCATCGGCGCACCCGGAGGATTCGGCGCTTACCTGCTGGTCGGCCCGAATGGGGCGCCGGGGCTGACGCCTGCGTGAGTAGTCAGCGCGTTTGACGTCAGCGACCAGGAGTCGCGCCCACGGATTTGGACCGTCGGCACCACGCACACGGCGGCGCGCCGTGAGCAAGAAACGTCCTACTGACCGGCGTTCTGGGCCAGATCGATCGCGTACTGGCTCACGAAGTGGCCCGCCGAAGCGCCGCCGTTGCACGACCCGTCGGACTCACCCGGACGCTTGACCCACAGGTAGGCGTCCGCGTGCCCGCCCGCGGTCGCGGTGGTGGGCGGGGTGCCCAGGGCGCGCCCGGAGGGGTTGCACCAACTCAGCGCGGAGTCCGGCGCCGGTCCGACGCCGTTGCGCGACGTGTCGATCACGTAGTGCGCACCGCCCGTCATCCCGGAGATTGCTTCGCCGTAGCCGGTTTCCTCGTCGGTGCTGAAGAAGTTGGAGACGTTGAGGCTGAATCCCCGGGCGTGGCCGACACCGACCTGGTTGAGGCGGTTGGCGATCTCTTCGGCGCTCAGCCAGCGCGAGTGGCCCCCATCGACGTACACCGCGGCGGCGGGATCACGGGTCAGGGTGTCCACCGCGTAGCGGATCAGATCGAAGCGTTCCTGGCGCTGGTCGGCCGACAGGCAGTCGGCCATGTCCAGGGCATCGGGTTCGACGATGATCGCCGCCGGCGACCCGCCCAGCCCCGACGAGATGCTGTCGATCCACGCCCGGTAGTCCGCGCCCGACCCGAACCCGCCGGATGCGTAGCTGCCGCAGTCGCGATGCGGGATTCCGTAGAGGGCAAAGATCGGCATGCTGCCCGCAGCCTGCGCCGCGCCGGCATACGACGCGACCCGCCCGCCGACCGACCCGGCCGGAAAGGCCTGGTCCAGCCAGTAGGCCTGCGGGGTGTTGGCGATGGCGGTCAGCTGCGCACTGCCCGGGTTGGCGTTGTGCGCCCCCATCGCCGCCGACGCCGGGTCGACGTAGAAGGACTGTCCGGCCAACGGGTTTGACGAATCGACCAGACGCATCGCCGGGGCGGGAGCGGTCTGCGTCGAGCCCGCCAGGCCCATGGCCGCGACGGCCGCGACCGTGAGGAAAGGAGCGATCCACCGAGAAACTGCGCCTGCAGCTGTTGACGTCACGCCAGTAAAATAATGCCGAATTGTGATAATCGCCAATCCGCGGCGAGACCCTCGATGAGCCGGACCGGTCAGTGACCCTTGAACTCGTCCATCGAGTTGTAGACCCCGACGCGCCGGAGGTAGAAGTCGCGCAGCCGGATCGGCAGCACGGCACTGAGCACCTTGTTCATCTTCGACGTCCACGGGATGACGACGAATGGGCTGCCCTGCAGCATCGCCTTCCACGTCTCGGCGACGACGTCCTCCTGCTCGAGCATCGGAGTAAACAGGATGCCTTTGGCGCCGTCGAACATGCCGGTGTTGATGTACGTCGGGCACACGGTGGTGACCTTGACCCGCTCGTGGCCGGCCTGTTCGAGTTCCAGCCGCACCGAATCGGAGAAGCCGATGGCCGCCCACTTGGAGGCGGCGTAGGCGGCCATCCGGGGGATGGCGTTCAGCCCGGCCGACGACGCGATGTTGACCAGTCGGCAGTCGGTCCCGGCCTCGATCATCCCCGGCAAGAACTCGCGGGCGACCAGCATGGGCCCGATGGAGTTCACTTCGACGGTGAGCATGAAGTCGCGCGGGTCGTTCTCCCAGAAGTAGCCGTTCCCACGAACGATGCCGGCGTTGTTGAACAGCACGTGGATGGTGCCGACGGTGCTGCGGACCTGCGCCGCGGCCTCGGCGACCCGGTCCTGCGCGGTGACGTCGACCGTGTCGTAGTGGATGGTGACCCCGGACGCCTCCAACTCGGTGGCGGTTTCCTTCAGCGCGGTCTCGTTCGCGTCCCAGAGGGTCACCGAAGCAGCGCGCTCTTTGACGGCCTGCGTGGCGAATAGCTTGCCGAGGCCCATGGCGGCGCCGGTGACGAGAACGTTCTTCCCCTGGACGGATTCCATGACTGAGCTCCTCTGGGCATCTTCGGTGAAGCGATCGGGTAGCTCTTACCGTTCTATCTCATCGGCCGCGGTCGCCGTACCGAGGCGATGAGTTTGGCCGCGTCGACCGGTCTGTCCTTGCGACCGCGAACGTCGACCCCTGTCAGGAGAAGCCATGGGCCTCATCCACATTGAGCTGTTCTCCACCCTCGATCTCGTCGGACAGGCACCCGGCGGTCCCGACGAGGATCCGGTCGGGTTCCCGTTCGGCGGGTGGCAGGCACCGCTGATGAATGCGATCAGCGAGGCTCAGATCGGTGCCGCCTACGAGGGCACCGACGCGCTACTGCTCGGCCGGCGGACGTACGACATCTTCGCCGCGTATTGGCCGCATCAACAGGGCGGGCCGATCGCCGCGCTATTCAACCGTGTCCCGAAGTACGTGGCGTCGCGCGGACAGCGCGACCTGTCGTGGGCCGGGTCCACCCAGCTGGGCCCCGACCTGGCCGGAGCGGTGCGCGAGCTCCAGGACCGGCACGAGCACGTCAAAGTCGTGGGCAGCCTGAACCTGGTGCAGACCCTGCTGCGCGAGAAGCTCTTCGACCGCCTCGACCTCTGGGTGCATCCGATCGTGCTGGGCGTCGGGAAGAAGGTTTTCGACGGTGGTTTCGAAGGAGGCTTAGTACCGCTGAACCTGAGACTCCTGGAGCCGCCGGTGGCCAGTCCTACCGGCACGGTGTACCTGCGCTACGGGCTGTTGGACGGTACGCCCGCGACCGGTGACATGAGTGCGGCCCAAGGTCAGCCTTCGGGTCGGTAGCCGTCCAGGAACACTCGCACGGCGGCCTGGACCTGGTGCTCGACGTCGAGGGCGGACTCCACCGCGGGGCCGCCGCAGAACAGCGCCTGGTCGATGCACCGGCCGACCACCAGGAACGCGAAATGCTCTGCGGCAGTGTCTGGTTCGCCGCGCACTCGCAGCAGTCCGCGCTGGTCCAGCCTGGTGAAGCAGTCGGCGAAGGCCGACAGCATCCGGCGCGGGGCGCGGTCGTAGTAGAGCGCCGCCAGCTCGGGCAGGCGGTTGGCCTCGCCGACGACCAATCTGCGCAGTTGCACCACGGGTTCCCGCAGGACCGCGCGCAGATAGTCGCCGGCCAGTGCGGTCAGATCTCGTTCCAGATCGGTGGTATCCGCGAGCAGCGACACGCGTTCCAGGAACGCGGACACCGTGGTCTCCAGGACCTCGTCGACGATGGCCATCAACAATTCGTGCTTGTCGCCGAAGTGCTTGTAGACCGTCTGTTTCGACACTGCGGCCGACGCGGCGATGGCGTCGACGCTGGTGCCGTGATAGCCGCTGGCCAGAAACAACTCCTGTCCGGCGGTCAGGATGCTCATCCGTTTACGGGCCGAACGGCCCACCGGTTCGGTCATACCGGCCTCTCGTGTAGTACTGGACAGTCTAGTTTTGAGTACTGTACGGTCTAGTTTCATAGTGACATGGAGGTCGCCGTGACCAGTACCGATTGCCCGCCTCTCGTGGATCGCGTCACGAAGTCTCTCCTCGGGTACGGCGTGATCGCGGGTCCGATCTATGTGGTGTCGGTGGCGGTCCAGGCGGCGACGCGCGACGGCTACGACCCCACCCGGCATGCCGCCAGCCAACTCGCCAATGGCGACCTCGGGTGGATTCAGATCGCGACGTTTCTGGTCAGCGGCGCAATGACGATCGCGGCGGCGGTCGGGATCAGACGCGCGCTCGGCGCGGGACGGCGCGCGTCCTGGGCGGCCGGCCTGCTCGGCGGCTACGGACTCGCATTGATGGTCGCCGGTTGCTTCCGCGCCGACCCGTCGGACGGCTTCCCGCCCGGCACGCCGTCCGGCATCGGGCAGCCGAGCTGGCACGGGATGACGCACTTCGCCGTCGCCGGCGTCGGCTTCATCTGCCTGGTTGCCGCGTGCTTCGTGCTCGCCGGGTACTTCGCCCGCACACCCGGCGGTTTGCGATGGGCGTGGTTCTCGCGCATCACCGGTCTGGTGTTCGCCGGCAGCTTCCTCGCGCTGGCTTCCGGATCCGGCGGCACGGTGGCGATTCTGGCTTTCACCGGGGCGGTCGTGCTGGCCTGGGCATGGCTGTCGGCGGTGTCGGCCAAGCTGTACCGGAGCGTCGGGCGCGAATAGCAGCGCAGTTCGCCCGGAGCCGGCGCGATAGTGTGCTGGGGTCGGCCTCGACCAACAAGCCGATAGAACAGTTGGGCGAACATTCATGACCACCGCGGCAGAGGCATCGACGCTGGAATCTCGGGTCGGCCACTACTACCAGATGGATTACACCTACGAGGTGGGCCGGGAGAAGGTGCGTGAGTACGCCCGTGCGGTGCAGGACTACCACCCCGCTCACTGGGATGTCGATGCCGCCGCCGACTTGGGTTATTCGGGTCTGGTGGCCCCACTGACGTTCACGTCGGTTCCGGGCATGACCTGCAACCGACGGATGTTCGAATCGGTTGTCGTCGGGTATGACACCTACCTGCAGACCGAAGAGGTCTTCGAGCAACACCGTCCGATCGTGGCCGGCGATGAGCTGAGCATCGACGTTGAACTGACGTCAGTGCGCAGGATCGCCGGACGGGACATGATCACCGTGACGAACACCTACACCGACACAGCCGGGGAACGGGTGCACACCCTGCACACGACGGTTGTCGGCATCACCGCCGAGGACTTCGATCCGGCGGTCAAGGCCGCGGTGCAGAAAGCGATGATGCACGACGTCAACATCCTCGACACCGATCAATCCGACGCCGATTACGTGAAGACGGTGCGTCCCGAGGGTGAGGTCCATATCGCCGAGGACAGCGCGCGCAAGCCCGGCACCCCATCGTTCGACGAGCTCAAGGTCGGCGACGAACTGCCGGTGCGCCACACCAGGCTGTCCCGCGGCGACCTGGTGAACTATGCCGGCGTGGCCGGCGATGCCAACCCGATTCACTGGGACGAGACGCTCGCCAAGGCGGCCGGGCTGCCCGACGTGATCGCGCACGGCATGCTCACCATGGGCCTGGGCGCCGGATTCGCCTCCGCGTGGACCGGCGACCCGGGTGCGGTGACCCGCTTCGCGGTGCGGCTGTCCCAGCCCGCCATCGTCTCGGCGATCGACGGTGCGGACATCGAATTCAGTGGCCGGATAAAGTCTTTGGACCCGGACACCCGCACCGGCGTCATCATCGTCGGCGCGAAATCCGCCGGCCGGAAGATCTTCGGCTTGGCGACGTTGAACGTGCGGTTCAGCTAGGGCCGCGGCCTCACCCCCTCAGCGGGGTGCGGACGCCCAAGACCGGTTGACGGCGTCTGCCGTGGCTCCACCCGCGGTCCCATGGCCAATGGCGGCGGTCGTCGGTCCAGACCAGTTGAAACGCGCGGATGGGCGCGTCGCGTAACCGAACCGCGAATGTCAGGTGCACGTCCGGGTGATCGACCTCGACGACTTCGAGCAGTAACTCGCCCTGCAAGTCGATGCGCTCTGCCGGCTGTACCACCATGCCGTCGTCGGCAATGTAGTGCGCGACCGAGTTCAGCACGTGTGCCGACTTGCGCGGCTGCAGACCGGTGATCAGCAGCTCGGGCAGCCCGCGCAGGGATAGGCCGACCGTGTAGGCAAAGGGTCGTGATTCGTCTTCGACAAACTGCACCGCCCATCCGTGATCCGCGATGATCGTGCGTAGCACGTCCAGGTAGTCATCGACGGTGGCATGGGGGTGGTCGCACTGCCAGCACATATCCGCACCTTTCTCCGGTAGTTGCCCACCAGCATTCACGCACCCACTGACATGTCCGGAAATCTCTCGCGGCCAATGCAACTCGACGATTTCGGTGGTTCGCCTACCGCTCGCCGGGCGATGGCCGCTAGGTCCTCGACGCCCATCGCGCTAGGGTCCGAACAGCAGCATGTTCAATGCGACCCGCGAGAGAGGAACCACCCTCCATGAGCCGATCCTCGACCACGATCGACCCTGCCGCCCCCGTGCTCGTCACCGGCGCCAGCGGCTACATCGGCAGCTGGATCGTGCGCACGGTGCTCGAAGCCGGGCATACCGTCCACGGCACGGTGCGCAACCCGAACAAGGCATCCGGACTCGAGCACCTGCACAAGCTCTCCGACGACCATCCCGGCCGACTGAAGCTGTTCAAAGCCGACCTCCTCGAGACCGGTAGCTTCGACGAGGCGATGCAGGGGTGCGAGCTCGTCATGCACACCGCGTCGCCGTTCCTGATCTCCGGCTTCAAGGATGCCGAAGAGGCACTGGTCCGTCCGGCGCTGGAGGGCACCCGCAACGTATTGGACTCCGTCAACCGCACCGACAGCGTCAAGCGAGTGGTGCTGACCAGCAGTGTGGTCGCGATCTACGGCGACGCCCGCGAGTCCCTGGATGTCCCCAACGGTGTTTTCACCGAGGAGAACTGGAACACCACCAGCAGTGCCGACCACCAGCCATACCCCTATTCCAAGACGGTGGCCGAGCGGGAGGCCTGGCGATACCAGGAGGCACAGGACCGCTGGGACATGGTCACGATTCATCCCGGACTGGTACTCGGCCCGTCGCTGACCAGTGCCAGCGACTCGGCCAGCCTGAGCACGATGAAGCAGTTCTACGACGGCACGATGCTGGCCGGGGCCCCGGACATGGCCTCGGGCGTAGTCGATGTCCGCGACGTCGCCGAAGCCCACCTGCGCGCCGGCTTCACTCCCGAGGCACATGGACGGTACATCGCCAACGCCGACACCCTGACCTTTCTGGAGATCGGCAAGGTGCTGCGCCGAAAGTTCGGCCCGTTCTATGCGTTTCCGAGGACGACGGCACCCAAGGTGGTCTTCAAGGCCATCGCTCCGGTCGTCGGACTCACCAGAAAGTTCGTCGACCGTAATGTCGGCTACCCCTTGGCATTCGACAACACCCGCAGCCAGAAGGAACTCGGGCTGACGTACCGGCCGGTCGAACAGACCATCGCCGATCACTTCCAGCAGATGCTCGACGACGGCCTGGTGCAACGCATTCCAGGGCTATCCAAGATCTAGTCGGCGTGCGCGGCCGCTTCCTGAATGAGCTGGAAGCGCGAGGTGATCCCGAGTTTGGTGTAGACGTGCGTGAGGTGTGCCTGCACCGTTCGCGGTGAGACGAAGAGGCGGGCAGCGATGTCCTTATTGCCCAGGCCCTCGGTAACCAGTCGGACAACGTCGAGTTCGGCCGGCGTCAACGACTCCCAGCCGCTGGACGCGCGTCTGCGCTCACCGCGACCACGCTGCGCGTAGCTGATCGCTTCTTCGGTGCTGAGTGCCGCGCCTTCTGCCCATGCTGCGTCGAAGTCGTTCTGGCCCATCACCTCTCGGAGTTCGGTGGTCGACGCCTCGCACTCCGCCTGATGAACCTTGTATCGCACCTGGCCGGTACGCTGGCGGCGGGAGTCAGCCGCACCGAAAAGCCTTGCCGCTCGGGAGTTCTCGACGTTCACGCTCAGACCGGCCAGCACGTCAAGGATATCTGGCAGGTGTAGGTGAACTCCGCTGCTCGCTGCGCAGGTGAGCGCATCGTGGGCGTCGCGCTCCGCTTGGTCTCGCAGCCCTTGTGCGTTTGCCAGTCGGGCGCGGGCCAGTAGTGCCGCCACCCGGTGCCAGCCTGTCGCTACGGCGACAGCCTCATCGGCCCATAAGCGGGCGGCCGTGAGGTCACCCAGGGCCAGAGCCGCCTCGATGGCGTTGAAGCCGCGTTGCGCCACCGCCAGCTTTGGCTGCGCAACACTGAGGCACCGAGAGGCCGCATCGCTCGCCAGCTGCGCTGCCGCCACATCACCACCCGCCAACGCCGCCTGTGCGGCCGCCACATGCCCCAAACCGAGAAAGTATTCGCTGTGGTCTGCGACGGCCTCAAGCGCCACCTCCGCCGCTGCGCGTGCTGCGCTCAATTCGCCCAGGTGCGCGTGGGCAATACCAAGACCCATGAGACCGGTACTTCTCAAGAACTCATCGTGCGCCACTTCGCAGCGGGCCGCCGCGGCAGTGAACTGCTCCACTGCGCCGGCCACATCACCTCGCATGAGATGTGCGAACGCCAGACTCATGCGACACTGCCGAGCACCGAAAGGATCGCCGATTGCGTCGGCTAGATCACGACCTTCTTCGGCGACCGCGTGTATTCCGCCTGGGTCGCCCAGCAGGACTGCGCTATTCGACTGCTGCGCGAGGATGTGGCTCAATCTCCACAGATCGCCTGTCGCGCGGGCGAATTCCGCCGCTTCGGCGTAATAGCCTGCGGCCGACTCGGCGTCGTAGAGGTAGCCCGCGACCGTGCCGCACGCCGCCAGGACGCGCGCCAGCAGAGTCGGCTCGTCGACTTCGCGAGCGATCGCCAGGGCCTGTTGGGCTGGCGCCGTACTGTCGGCCAGAAAGGTTGTGAGTACGGCCTTGTCGGCGAGGGCACGGGCGAGTGTCCGGGACTCGACCTGGCGCTGGCCCGCGTCGTCACCGAGTGCCGCGTCGAACCAGGCGCACCCTTCCAGGATGCGGCCCTGGGTACGCCACAGCGGTTCCAGCGATGATGCGAGTTCCAGAGCCTGTTCTTGGTTTGCGTTCTCCAAGCTCCACCCGAATGCGGCTCGGAGATTATCCATTTCGATCTCGGCCTGTTTTATCCGCTGCTCGTAGTCGGTGCGTCCGGGAGCATCCAGGAGTACGGCCAGCGCCGTGTAGTGATCGCGATGGCGAGAGCGGGTTTCGTCGCCCTCTCCGGATTCACTGAGCTTCTCGAGTGCGTACTGACGGACGGTCTCCAGAAACCGGTAACGCGTCCGGCCGCCGGAGTTTTCGGCCACGACGAGCGACTTCTCTACGAGCAGGGTGAGCTGATCCATGATCTGGTGTCGCTCAATGGCATCGCCGCTCGCGACCGCCAAGGCCGCGTCCAAGTCGAACCCGCCGAGAAACACTGCCAACCTTCGGAATAGGACGCGTTCAGTTTCGGTCAGCAGTGCGTGTGACCACTCCACCGACGCACGCAAAGTCTGCTGACGACGCACGGCCGTACGGGAACCACCGGTCAGCAGGCGGAACCGGTCATGAAGCCCGTCAACGATTTCCGTGACCGTCAGTGTCCGCACCCGAGCCGCTGCCAGTTCGATCGCCAAGGGCATGCCGTCCAAGCGAGCGCAGATCTCGGCCACCACGGCTGTGTGCTCGTGGGTGACGGTGAAGCCGGCCTTCGCCAACTTCGCGCGGTCGGTGAACAACGCGATGGCATCGTCGGTGAGACCTAAAGACGGCACCTGCCAAGTCGCCTCACCCGTCACGCCCAACGGCTCGCGACTTGTGGCCAGGACGGTGAGTCCTGCTGCCCTGGACACCATCTCGGTGACCAAACGAGCAGTCGCGTCGAGTAGGTGCTCGCAGTTGTCCAGCACGATCAACAGCTGTCGGCCACCGATGAAGCGCAACAGGGTGTCCGTCGTGGAGCGTCCCGGTTGATCCGGTAATCCGAGTGCGCGTGCCGCCGTCACCGCGACGACATCAGGGTGGGTGATCGGTGCCAGATCGACGTAGAACACGCCATCTGAGAACTCGGTGGCGATTTCAGCGGCAACGTGCACAGCGAGCCGTGTCTTGCCCACACCCCCGGCTCCGGTCAGCGTGACCAATCGCGCGGCAGCCAAGGCTTCCCGGAGGTTCGCTGTTTCCGTTTGGCGCCCAATGAAACTCGTCAGCTGCGGCGGCAAGTTGTGGGTGCGGCTCGGGCCTTGGGTCCGTAGCGGCGGAAAGTCATTGCGCAGGTCGGGATGAGACAGCTGCACCACCCGTTCGGGCCGCGGCAGACCCCGCAACAGATGGCTGCCGAGATCGGTCAACCATGCCTCGGCCGGGAGTTGGTCGACGACCAATTCGCTGGTCGTGGCCGACAATACGGTCTGTCCACCATGACCCAGGTCGCGCAGCCGCGCGGTGCGGTTGATCGCCGGGCCGACGTAGTTACCTTCGTCGCGCAGTCGCACCTCGCCGGTGTGGATGCCGATGCGCAGCTTGATCGGCGCCAGCGGCGCCCGCTGCAGCTCGACAGCGCAAGCCACCGCATCCGACGCGCGGGCGAATGCGATGACGAAGCTGTCGCCCTCACCCTGCTCGACCGGCCGGACCCCGTCGTGAGCGGCCACCGCGTCGGATACCGCCCGGTCCAAGCGGGCGATCGCCGCGACCATTGCGTCCGGCTCGGTCTCCCAGAGTTGTGTTGAGCTTTCGACGTCAGCCAGTAGCAACGTCACCGTTCCGGTTGGCAGCTCGCTCATGCCCACGTCGCTCCAGTCGATTTCGCTCATGGTAGCCAGCGTGCTCGGCCGGGTGGCACAAAACATCCGCCAATTGGCTAATACGATTGCCGCTCCGGTATCGACATGTACGCGTCTGTTCGCGTGACGAATTTCGGCATCTCGGCCGATGCCCGGTGAGCGACTCCCGTCGAAAGTCGACGCCATGACCATTGACCTTGAAATACCGGCGATCTCCTACGACGATGCTCCGGACCCCGAGACAGCTCACCGCATCCTTCGAGCGGCGCGGCAGCAGTCACCGATCGCAATGAGCCCCTACGGCCCCGAGGTTCTCAGCTATGACCTGGTACGCACCGTCTTGCGCGACACCCGCTTCGCCATGCCGCAGGGCGCCGGCCTCGTAGTGCAGGGCATCACGTCCGGACCGGTATGGGACCGGGTGACGAAACTTCTGATCAGCCTCGACGGCGCTGAACACCACCGGTTGCGCCGACTGGTGTCACGTGCCTTCACTCCCCGCGCGGCGGAACGCATGCGCGCGGCGTGCGTCGAGGTCATGACCGAACTCGTCGATGCCTGCCCGGCCGGCCGCTGCGACGTCGTCGCGGACCTGGCCCGCCCCTTCCCGGTGCCGATCATCTGCGCTCTTCTCGGTGCACCGCGCGCCGACTGGCACCTGTTCTCCCGCTGGGCTGACGACGTCAGCAAGGCCTTCGGCGTCAACGTCGCCGAGGAGGCGCCGGCGATTCTGCGGGCCTGGGAACAACTCGAGTCCTACGTCGAGGGCCTGATCGCCGCACGGCGACAGTGCCTGACCGACGACCTGATCTCTGAACTGATCCGCGTCGAGGACGACGGCGAACACCTGACGCACGACGAACTGGTCAACCTGGTCGTGATTCTGCTGAACGCCGGCACCGACACCACCCGCAATCAGTTGGCCGCGGCCGTGCACGTGCTGGCGGACCATCCGGACCAATGGTCGTTACTGGCCGACAACCCGGAGCTGGCACCGCAAGCCGTCGAGGAACTCATCCGGCACACCCCGATCGCCCTCACCACCGTCCGCGTCGCCACCCAGGACGTCGAACTCGACGGCTTTCTCATCCCGGCCGGTACGTGCGTCATGGCCAACACGGCTTCGGCCAATCGCGACCCCGCCGTCTACGACGATCCTGACCGCCTCGACATCACCCGCAACGCGCCGCCGCCGATCCTCACGTTCGGCGGCGGCGTCCACTACTGCCTCGGGGCGCACCTGGCACGGATCGAGCTCGTCGAGGCGCTGCGGGTGATCACCAGCCGCATCCGGCGGCCGCGCCGTGTTGGTGCCGCGCCATGGAAGCCGATGGTCGGAATATCGGGACCCACAACGCTTTTGGTGGAATTTGAGCGGTAGGAACGGCGGCCGTTCGGAGCGCGAGCGACCCCAAACCGCCACCCACAGCGGCGTGTCACCGGCAACACGCGCGCACTCACGCCAAGCGGCCGACCTCACTACGCGCGAGCGACCCCAAACTGCCACCCACGACGGCGTGTTACCGGCAACACGCGCGCACTCACGCCAAGCGGCCGACCTCACTACGCGCGAGCGACCCCAAACCGCCACCCACAGCGGCGTGTCACCGGCAACACGCGCGCACTCACGCCAAGCGGACGGTCGGGTCTACTTCGGTGGCATCCTGATGCCGCCGTCGACGCGGACGACCTCGGCGTTCATGTACGAGTTGGTGATCAATTCAATAACCATCGAGGCCAATTCGTCGGGCTTGCCCAGCCGGTGCGGAAAGAGCACCGACTCGCCCAGTTTCGCTTTGAAGGCCTCGGAGTGTTCGCCTTCGCCGTAGATCGGGGTGTCGATGAGGCCGGGCGCGACGGTGTTGACGCGAATACCGACCGCGGACAGGTCGCGTGCCACCGGCAGGGTCAACCCGACCACGCCGCCCTTGGAGGACGAGTAGGCCGCCTGACCGATCTGACCGTCGAAGGCGGCGACGCTGGTCATGTTCACGATCGCACCGCGCTCGCCGCTCTCGGTCGGCTCGTTGCGGCTCATCGCCGTGGCGGCCAATCGGATGCAGTCGAAGGTGCCGACCAGGTTGATCGCGAGCACCTTCTTGTAGGCGTCCAGATTGTGCGCAGAGGCGAATTCACCGTCTTTGCCGATGGTGCGCTGTGCCCAGCCGACGCCGGCCGAGTTCACCAGTGCCCGCAGCGGGCCGAGGTCGGCGGCGGTGTTGACCGCGTCCTCGATCTGCTCGGTGTTCGTCACGTCCACACTGACGAACACCCCGCCGATCTCGTGTGCGAGTTCCTGTCCGCGTTCTGCCTGCAGGTCGGCGACGACGACCCGGGCGCCCTTGGCGGCGAGTTGGCGGGCGGTCGCGGCTCCAATGCCCGAGGCTCCACCGGTGACGATTGCGCTAGCTCCGTTGATATCCACGCTGAGCACGTTACGTCACGTGCGGAGAGCGGCCCGGTGCCTGATCTTCATTCGAGGCTTGCCCCGGGCACCCGTTGCGCATAATCTCCCGGGCACATGAGCCCTGTGCCATCGAGTCCCGACATCCAGCAGGTTCGCATCCACTCGCCGGGGACGGTGTCGCTGGATCGCGTGGAGACGCCGCCGTGCGGGCCGCGGGACGCCCTGGTGGACGTGCACGCCTGCGGAATCTGCGGCAGCGACCTCGGTTATATCCGCCTCGGCGGACTCGCCGGACCGGGCGGCGAGCCGATGCCGCTCGGGCACGAGTTCTCCGGCGTAGTGCGCGAGGTTGGCGCCGAGGTCACCGGCGTGGCGCCCGGACAGCGGGTCGTCGTCCATCCCGGCAACGATGTGTCGGGACGGATCGGTGGCGGCAGCGCGTCCGGCGGGCTGGCCGATGTGGTGCTGGTACGAGATGCCGCCGCCGGGGAGCGACTCTTCCCGATTCCCGACGGCATGCCGATGGACGTTGCTGCGCTCGCCGAACCGGTCGCGGTAGGGATGCACGCCGCCGAGCAGGCTGACGTCGCTCCGGGCGACCATGTTGCGGTGTTCGGTTGCGGCCCAATCGGTTTGGCTGCTATTGCGGCGCTGGCCGACCGCGGCGTGAGCGGCATCGTCGGAGTGGACCCGTCGGCGGAGCGCCGACGCCTCGCCGAGACCCTCGGTGCGTCGGCGTCGATCGATCCCACCGACACCAAGGTCTGGCGGGAGCTGCGGCGCTTGCACGGCACCCGGTCACTGGCCTACGGACACGCCCCGGCGACGGACGCCTTCATCGAGGCAACCGGGTCGGATGCGGTGCTGACCGAACTCATCGACCGAGCGGGACCCGGCGCGCGAATAAGCGTCGTGGCACTGCACTACGCTCCGGTGCCGGTCAATTTCCTCAGCGTCCTGATGAAAGAGCTGACGATTCGAGGCTCAATGGAGTACCCGACCCGGTTCGGTGACGCCGTCGACCTGCTGGCCCGCCGGGATCTCTCGGCTCTGATCACGCACCGATTCCCGCTGGGCAGCGTCGACGCGGCACTGCAACTGCTCACCGAGAGCCGCGAATGCGGCAAGGTCATGGTGACCGTTTCCTGACGCGAGGGGGCTGGCCGGCCCTTACTTGTAGGTCAGATGCAGGTACTCGCGACGGCGTGCGAGCACACTGGGCAACCACGGACCAACCTCGGCGGCATCGATCCATTCGGTGCGCTCCAAGAGCATCCGCAGTACGGTGACCGCTTCCAGCCGGGCCAGCGGCGCGCCCAGGCAGAAGTGAATACCTTTGCCGAAACTCATGTGCCCCTTGCTGATTCGACGATCCAACCGGAAGTCGTCGGGGTTCTCGAAATGGTCGGGGTCACGGTTGGCGGCACCCCACAGCAGCAGCACCCGGGAATCCTTGGGCAGTGCGGTGCCCGCAAGCTCGGTGTCGGCCAGCACGTGGCGATAGTGCGCCCGGAACGGTGGCTCGAGCCGCAGCGTCTCCTCGATGAACACCCCGAGCAGATCCGGCTGGTCGCGGAGCTCCTTCTGCAGGTCGGCGTCGGTCGCCAGGATCGCCATTGCGGTGCCCAACAACGATGCCGTCGACTCGCCGCCGGCACTGAACAACGAGACCAGGATCAGCAGTGCGGTGAATGTGTCGAGGTTGCCTGCGGCGCAAGCCCTGGCCAGCACGCCCATCAAGTCGTCACCCGGGTTGGTCGCGGCGACCTGCTGACGCGTTGCGATGTAGTTGCTGAGCTCGCTGATGGCGGACATGGACGCCGCCAGCTCGTCGGTCGACATCAAGCCGTCGAGAAGCTGGGTGCTCGCACAACCCCATCGCGCCAGTTGGTCGGCGTCGGCTTCGGGAACGCCGATCAGGTCGGCGACAACCATCATCGGCAACCGGTTCGCGATGGCGTCCATCCACTCGACGGCACCGTCATCGGCCTCTGCGGCCCAGAGGGTTTCGAAAATGTCCGCGATCAGCGGCTGCAGCGACTGCACTCGCTTCGCCGTGAACTGCCCCAACATCAACTTGCGGTGCGCGGCGTGTACAGGGTCGTCGGCGGTGACCAGGATGTGGGTGCGCCCGCCGACGCCGTCCATCGGGAAAGGGACAACGCCATCGTCCGGGCGAAAAGTCATCGTGGCGGTCAAATTCGAGGAGAAGACATCGGGCCGGTTCACCACGTCGGTGATCGCGGGCCAACTACTGACCAGGTAGAAATCCGAATCGCCGACGCGATGGACTCCACCGTCGTTCCGCAATCGGGCGTACAGGGGGTACGGATCCTGGATTGCCGCGTCGCCGAAAAAGTCGACGGGGTCGATGCTGGCGGTCATGGCGTGGACGGTAGCAACTACGGAGCCGGACGTCCGACCCTTGCGCAACATTGGCTCCGATGACGGATCGGATGGTGAGTCAGCGGCCGAGTCCGGGGAGAGGCGCCCTCAACCCACGGCTCACTGTTCGATGGCCTCCTGGTCCACGGTCCGCTTCGCACGCACAGCCGTCCGCGTCGCCCGCCGCCGCGGAAGGCGCTCTGAGATGCCGCTCAGCGAGCTGACCATCCTGTTCATCGTGTCGACCGCCGCCTCGAGCGTGTCGGCGGTGGGTGTCAACCGCTCCACGGCGGGCGACAACCGACTCAAGATCTCCGCGGTCTCGGCGAACTGTTCAAGGGGTCCATTCTTGGCCAGCAGCGTGTCGATGATGCCTTCCTCGGCAAACAGGCGCTCGACGATGCCGTCCTCGGCGAACATCCGCTCCAGCGGTCCGTCCTTGGCGAGCAGTCGATCCGCGAGCCCCCCGGGCTCGAGGATCCGCTCCAGCGCGCTGCCTTCGACGGTGATCCGGTCAAGTAAGCCGCCGGGCGCCGTCAACAGGTCGACGACCCCACCTTCCCGCATCAGCTTGTCGGCCGGACCGCCGCGGACCAGGGCGCGCCCCATCGCCCGGTCGTTTTCGGTCAATTCGGCCACTCGATTGGCGCCGACGAGCGCGCCGCGCAGCGGAAAGAGATCGGTGATCGGGTCAACCGTCTTCGGGGCATCCTCACCCAGGGCCTCTTTCACACTCCCGAGCGCCATGGCCGCTGCGGCGAGTCCGGCGTCGGCCACCGCGACGCCGGCCCGGACGGGCGCTGCAGCTACGTCGGCGATGAGCTTGGTGATGTTCACGCGGAAAGTGTATGGCGCGATGTCGTCTTCGTGGGCAATCCCGGCAAAGGGATCGGTGTTCCATCACCCGGCCTTCGGTGGCCGAACGCAGTCGCTACCGTGGTCGGCATGGTAGACGTCGCCAACCGCGGGGGCGCCAGGAACGTCGTCGCACTCGGCCTGTCCTTGCTCGCGGTGGTACTTACCTCCGCGGTGGGTGGGCTGACCGCCGCCAACAGCGCCGAACAGTACGGCCGGCTGCGGCAACCCTCCTGGGCACCCCCTTCCTGGTTGTTCGGGCCGGTATGGACCACCCTCTACGCGCTGATGGCCGTGGCGGCCTGGTTGGTGTGGCGCAGTGGACCTGTCAGCGCGACCCGCGTTGCTTTAAGCGCGTACTGCGCACAGCTGGTCCTCAACGCCGCCTGGACCCCCTTGTTTTTCGGGCTCGGCTGGCGCGGCGTGGCATTGATCGACATCACCATTCTGTGGGTCTTATTGGTGACTACTGTGGTGCTGTTCTTTCGCCGCAGCGCCGTCGCCGGATGGCTGTTGGTGCCTTACCTTCTCTGGACTACGTTCGCCCTCTTCCTGAATTTCGCTGTGTGGCAACTCAATAACTGACCAGTCGTGCCGTGACTGCGGGCCGCCGCGCACGCAGCCTGAGCGTCGTTCTTATTGTCGAAGCACTGGTCAACGCCGGGACCTTCTGCGAACCATTCCCCGGTATCAAGCCTGCCGACGACATACAGGCCGGAGCCGTACACGCCCGGCTCGATCCGCTTCCAACTCATCGTGCCTGCCGCGGCTCGCAGCCAATCGATGAGCACCCGCACAGGGCTGCCGCTTTCCGCAGCGACTACTGAGCAAAAGTCCGCCTCGGCGCCGTCGATCGTGTACGCCATCACCATCCAGCCGAGGTCGTCCATTTCGATCACGAGCATCAAGTTGCCGACCCGTATCGCACCGTCCCCGTCGACGCACCACGGCTCCCCAAGGCCACCACTGGCTTTGACCGCACGGCGCACGATATCGGCGGAGCGGAGGATTGCTGCGCGGAGAGGATCGCGGTGGCAAGCAAGCCAGTCCAGGTAGTTGTCGTCGTCATCCCGAAACTCCTTGGCTGCCACCACTACCCCTCCCCCGAACCCCGAAACCCGGCCTCAAAACAGGCCCGTAGCTTAAACCCGCGCCCTGACAAGTCGGAGCGGCTTGTGGTGGACGTAGGGCTATCGCCCAAGATGGCGCGAGGCGCGCCGCTGCCTCGTCGCCTTGGATCCGTTGCCGGCCGGGGTCGAGCCGCTTGACCCTTCGCTGGCTACGACTGCGCGGTACGAGACATGCGATAAGTCCGAGGCCGGTGTCTCGGAGGGCCGGGGTGTGCCCGTCCAGGCTACGAAGCGGGGACTAAAAGTCGAGTACTCCGGTACTCAATCCGAGTTGAGCACCGAGCCGAAGACTCAGGGTCACAGTCGCATCGTGTTGACAAAATCCATTGCGGCACCTCTGTGGACGGGTGCAGCTGGCATTGATGGGGGTCCTACCATGACAAGTTTTCTCACAGCCGCACCGGAAACCATCTCCGCTCTGCTGTTGTCGGGTCCGGGATCGGCGCCGATGGCACAAGCGAGTACGGCGTATGCCTCCCTGGCCGAGGCGTTGGAGGAGACGGCTGGGGTCTTTTCGTCGGTGATCTCCGGCGTGACGGGTGAGGCGTGGGCGGGTCCGGCCGCGACGGCGATGGTGAATGCCGCCGCTCCGTATACCGCCTACTTGAGTCAGGCCGCAAGCCACGCTGCGGGTGCCTCCCGGGCGGCAGAGATGGTGGGCAGCGCGTTCGATTCCGCGCGGGCGGCGATAGTGCCTCCACTTGCAATCTTGGCCAACCGCAGAGCATTTGGGCAGCTGGTTCGATCAAATTGGTTTGGGCTCCTCACGCCGACGATCATGGCCGCCGAGGCACAGTACGAAGCGATGTGGGCTACCGACGTCGAGGCAATGCTCAGCTACCACGCCGGAGCGGTGGCTGCGGCAGAGCAACTGCCGAGCGCTCTGGCCCAGTTCGTGCAGAACCTGCCCAACTTGGGCGTCGGGAACAAGGGCAACGGCAACATCGGCAGCGGCAACACCGGTTCGGGCAACATCGGAATGGGCAACAGCGGCGATGGAAACAGCTCGCTCGTGTCCGCGCAGTTGGGTTACAACAACGTCGGTGGTGGCAATCAGGGCAACAGCAACCTCGGCGCCGGCAACGTCGGCAACGGCAATGTGGGCCTAGGTAACAACGGAAACGGGAACATCGGTTTCGGTAATGGCGGCCCGGCGAATTTGAACAATCCAGACCTGTACACCTTCCACGCGGGCCGAGGCAACAACAACATCGGCATGGGCAACACCGGTAACGGCAACGTCGGCCTGGGCAACAGCGGTGAGGGAAACGTGGGCGGCGGGAACACCGGCAACGGAAATGTCGGAGCCGGGAACTCCGGCAGCGGAAACTTCGGGTTCGGCAACACCGGTACCAACAACATTGGCATCGGGCTCACCGGCGACAACCAGGTGGGCATCAACTTGGCAGGGCTGCTCAACTCCGGCAACGGCAACATCGGCTTCGGCAATTCCGGCCACAACAACGTCGGCTTCTTCAACTCCGGCGACGGCAACATCGGCATGTTCAGCTCCGGCACAAACACCGTATTTCCCGGACAGCTCAACAGCTTTGGGGTCGGGAACTCTGGCACGGGCAATCTTGGCGTGGGTAACGCGGGCGCCGGCAACGCCGGCTTCTGGAACTCAGGGCTGTTGAACACCGGCTTCGGTAACGGCGGGTCGATTAACACCGGCGCCCTCAATGGGAACAACGTCAACACCGGGTTCCTCAATTCAGGCGAGACCAACACCGGCTGGGGCAATTCCGGTCACTCCAATACCGGCGCGTGGAATGCCGGCACCTTGAACACCGGTTTCGGCAGCGCCATCGATCAGGGATCGGTGGCCGTCGGCGCGACGGGCAACTCGGGGTTCGGCAACAACGCTCGCGGCGGAGCCTCGGGTTTCGGCAACAGTGCCGACCCGAACTCCTGGTTCGAGAGCGGGAGCATGTCGGGATTCTTCAACACGGCCAGCGGGGGTGGGATCATCAACGGGGTCAGCTCGGGCTTCTTCAACACGGGACTCACCGGTGCCATCGGCGGCTTCCCGGCGGGCTGGTTCAGCGGCTTCAACTCGGGTCTTTTCAATTCCGGCATCGGCAATTCGTTCATGTTCAGTCTGAGCAAGCTGGCCATCCGCCCGAGCTGACCACGGACAGGCGCCCAGCGTGGACGTCGACCGACCTTTCGGCTTCCTCGCCGTGCACCCGGCCCAGCCGCCTCGGCGTCGTCGCTGGGTGGGTCAAAAGTCCCTTCCAGCCGGACTGAGCCCCGACCGCAACCTCTCTGCGACTCCGGCGCGCTTCCCTTGCCTAGGTCTCTCGCGAACGAGGTCGCTTAGTTGGCGGCCTGGGAATTCTGCGAGGTCTAGCGTGGGCGGAATGAGTTTGTTCAGTCACGAGGAGTTCCGGAACCCAGCCGACGACGGTGGTGGCGGCGCTAATGGTGGGGTTGTTGAGCGAGCTCGGCGTGCTGAGGTGAGCGAGTACGGCTTGGATGAACCTGTGGTGGTGGGTCCGGGGTTGCCGCCTGAGGATGGTTCGTGCGGTCAGTTCGCTGTGCAGTTTCACGTGTCCACGTCAATGCTGTTCGGGCTGAAGCGCATTGCGGATATGCGTGGGGTCAGCGTGCCGGAGGTATGCCGGCAGGTGATCGGTGTGTTTGTTGCCCAGCAGGAGGGTGAGCTGGGTGCATTGCTTTCTGCCGAGGCCGAGGCGGCTGATTACCGGCCGAGTTTGGGTCAGGCGTAGTCGCGCCCGCCGCAGGGGGCCGCCTGGAGCTGCTCGTTGCTCCGATGGTGTCCGGGTACTTCCGAGTAGCCTTTGCGCTCAAAAGCTCCATATCAGGTAGCCACCCGGGCCGACAGTGCACCTGTCCGGCCGGGAGAAGGAGCGCTACGAGGCAGAGCAATCATGCTGCAAGGCGAACACGGTTTGTGTAGGGCTCATCGACACAGCGCGCAGAACTCCTTGACTGTCAACGGCCACACCAAGGCGCCGGAACGCAACCGATTGTCCCAATTTCGTTTCACAAGCAATTGCTGCGCAGCCGACCCTGGGATTATGAAATCAAACCTGGGAACCTACACCGGCGCGGCCGTCACCTCGCCATATTCGCGAACCGCGACAAATGCAACTGGTGTGCAACGGTCACCGTCTTCGTCGGACCGTTACGGTGCTTGGCGAGGATGAAATCCGCTTCTCCGCCGCGGGGATCATCGCGTTCGAAAGCGTCGGGACGGTTCAGCAGGATGACCATGTCCGCATCTTGCTCCAGCGAGTTATGAACACTGATGCCATCCGCAATAAAGTTGTGCGTGCCATCTACGGTGCCGTCGTAGACGTCATGCTCGCCGATGCTGGAAATCTCAACCACGGTGTCCCAGTAGACATCACTGGTCGCCAGTGCGTGAATTTCGTTGTCCTCCAACAGTGTCGCCGCACGGTGCAATCGCGACCGGCTCGGCGAATGCTTCCACATCGTCGACCCGCAGAATTGCGTGCCCATTGCCGCTGCGAACTGCCGGTGCGTCATCTGTTTGGCTGACAGAGTCTTTCGAACTTGATCCCACACCGCGAGCGGCACCGTGTCTTGATTCGGGTTACGAACCATCTCCTCCAGATGAGACAGCACCTCCTGCACGGCGATCGATTTCACGCCATGCACGCCGACGTGACGAAGGAAACGGACCTGATTCTCCGCGCCGTAGATGTACAGGTGCCACGAGTCCCGGTAGCCGAGTTTCTTCGCCAGCTTGATGCGCGCGAAAACACCCATCCGCAGTAGCAATTGGGCAACATCATCGATAAGACGACGACTCGTCGAGGCGTAGTAGATACGCCCCTGGCCCGCCTTGGCATCCCACCGCACCGACCCGTCCGTCGCCCATAGGTGCCGTAGGAACAACGCCACCTGGTCGTTCGGAGCACGAAATACCGCTTCCGGCACAAACTTCTCGTAACTGCGCTTTCCGAACAGACCCAACCCGTCCAACCAGGCCGCGATCGGATTGCGTCGGCCGTGCGTCAAGCGCTCCGGCGCCGGCAACCGCAAGGTAGTTACCCGCGCTGCCGCATATTCGTCGCGGACAGCTCGAACGCCGAAGTGCGCGGCCGCCACTGTGACCGCGGCAAGGTTGGCCTCGTCGATTGACGCGTATCGGATCGGCTGACGCTTGACGCACGATCCGTCGCCAATCATGTGGGCGAGCAGCATCACTTCCGAGTCATCCATCCGCTGTGTGTCAACGGGCTCGGGCACCCGTCGCGGCGCTGCGATGCGGTCTCCAATGTTCAACTGCTCTAATGGCGTCCATCCCTCAAGCTTCATGAAGGGATGGTTGCCGGTGGCCTCGATCTCGCGCCCGGAAGCAAGCCGCAGCCGGAACACTTCCTTGTGCCCGCTCGGGAAGACGTTCGTCATCGGCCGGGCGACCAGCCGCAGCCGCTCGTTCAGCGTCCAAACCAGAGGGCGCTCTCCGGTACGCATCAACTCACCGAAGGTGACCTCGGCGCCGGTGTCGGCCCGCAAAATGCGGGTCGCGGCGGTCAGGCATCCCGATTCGCGGAGGTCAGACAGCATCGGCTTCTTGTCAGTGCGCTGCTCCGGACCACGGTTCAGCTGGCTGATCGCAACGACGGGAACCTCGAGTTCCTTCGCCAAAAGCTTGAGATGTCTTGAAAATTCAGACACCTCGATCTGTCGCGACTCAACCTTCTTGCCGGATGTCATTAGCTGCAGGTAGTCGACGACCACCAGCTTCAGGTTGGCCTTCTGCCGCAGCCGGCGCGCCTTCGCGCGGATTTCCATCATGGTGAGGTTCGGCGAGTCGTCGATGTACAGCGGCGCCTCGCTGATCTCGCTCATCCGCCTCGCCAAGCGTGTCCAGTCGTCGTCGGTCATCCGACCCGAACGCATATCCGCCAGTTTGATTTTCGCTTCCGCTGACAGCAGCCGCATCACGATCTCGGACTTGCTCATTTCCAGCGAGAAGATGACGCTGGCCATGCGGTGCTTGATCGAGCACGAGCGCATGAAGTCCAACCCCAGTGTGGAGTTGTGGGTCGGCACCATCCCGCGCCCCGCGAGATACAGGTGCGCGGAATTATCCACCTCGACACAGCGCACGGCGACACTCGGCACGCGGCGGACCGACACGATCTGCAGCACCGGCGCCAGGACCGCGACGTGGTGCCCGGGGGATGCGGCCGGAGCGATGGTGTCCAAACCACTACGCAACTGAGCCGAGGTCCGAATTCCGTGACCGGTCGGCCAGAGATGCTGGGCATCGGCGACGATTGTCGTGCCGTCGGAGAACTCAATCTCGTAGCACGGACGGCCCAGCAGGATCCCGGTCGCCGCAATCACCCGCGTCGGCCGACCGTCGGCATCGAGCAGTTCGTCGCCGACCGCGACGTCACCCATCGTTGTCCAAGCGGTCGGGGTGGGCAGCGGCGTGTTCAACGCCAACGCCTTCCCCACACCCGGGCGCGCCGCCACGATGATCATCTGCCCCGCGTGCAGCCCGTTGGTCACCTCGTCGAGTTCGGTGAAACCGGTCGGCACGCCGCGCGAGATGCCCCCGTTGGAGGCGATGGCGTCGATCTCGTCCATCGTCGGCTGCAGCAGGTCCTCGAGGGGCACGAAATCTTCGGAGGTCCGGCGCTCGGCGACCTCATAGATCTCGGCCTGGGCACGGTCGACGATCTCGGCCACATCGGCGCCGTCAGCGCCCGCGTAGCCGTACTGCACCACCCGGGTACCGGCCTCGACCAGCCGGCGCAACAGCGCCTTCTCGGCGACGATGCCGGCGTAGTAGCCGGCGTTGGCGGCCGTGGGCACCGTGGAGATCAGCGTGTGCAGATACGGCGCGCCACCGATGCGGCGCAGCAGTCCACGGCGGTCCAATTCCGCGGCCACTGTCACGGCGTCCGCTGGCTCACCGCGGCCGTAGAGGTCGAGGATGGCGTCGTAGACGTTCTGGTGGGCCGGGCGATAGAAGTCGCTGGGCCGCACCCGTTCCAGCACGTCGGCGATGGCGTCCTTGCTCAGCAGCATCCCGCCGAGCACCGACTGCTCTGCGGCGAGATCCTGAGGAGGCTGGCGACCGTAGTCCTCACTAGGCGGTGGGGTATCCATCCCCGGGTGAGGCATGTCATCGACGACCGCCACGGACCACCTCCCTCCGATTCAACCACCGAACATACATTCGATCACTGATATTCAGAGCGTAAGTCACAGCACCGACACCCCGCCCCCGCCTGATCGGCCGGCTCCTCCGCGGCCCGCCTCGCGGGCCCCATCGTCACCGTCCCTGCCTGATCGGCCGGCTCCTCCGCGGCCCGCCTCGCGGGCCCCATCGTCACCGTCCCTGCCTGATCGGCCGGCTCCTCCGCGGCCCGCCTCGCGGGCCCCATCGTCACCGTCCCTGCCACCTTGGCCACACCCCACGATCGAAGCGTCGGGATGAAACGTAAACGTTGCTGGACAGGACTCCAACAGCGCCTGTTCATGAAGCTGTGGATCGAGTGTGCATATCGTTGAACACCTGTGTTGAACGGGGTGTGGAGTACCTGTGGAGCATTGCGCTGTTTTTGTCCATCACTGCTGTTGACCGCCATACAACGCCGCCGAATTCATGTGGACAAGAATCTCTACGGCGTGTCGGCGCAGGTTATCGCGCCGGGCGTGTTGGTTTTCAGCCACATTTTCGCCGAGTTAATGCAGGGTTACGCCGACCCGGTCGACACCCCTTCGGAAACGTTCGCCAGAATGCCGCCGCGCGAAAGCGATGCCGCGCAGCCGAAAACCCGGTGCGGCCGTAACGGCCACACCGGGTGAGGGCAGATCGAGTTAGCTCTCGCCGACGACCTCGAGTGCGACCTCGACATCGATCTCGGGGTGCAGGTGCACCACCACGGGGTGCGTGCCGACGGCCTTGATGTGCGCCTTGGGCAGCCGGACGATCCGCTTGTCGAGGTTAGGCCCGCCGGCCTTCTTGATGGCGGCCACCACGTCGCCCGCGGTGACCGACCCGAACAGCTTGCCGCTGTCAGCCGCCGTCTTCACCGGCAGCGAGACCGATCCGAGCGCCTGGATGGCGGTCTTGATCTCGTTGGCGTGCTCGCGGTCGCGGACCGTCTTGGTTTCGCGGGCGCGGCGGATGTCGTCGGCCTGCCGCTGCGCACCGCGCGAGGCGACGATCGCCAGACCGCGGGGCAGCAGGAAGTTGCGGCCGTACCCGTCCTTGACTTCCACCGTGTCGCCGACGGAACCAAGGTGGTCGACGTCAGCCGTAAGAATCAGCTTCATCGTTGTATGACTTTCGTTGGGCGCGCGGAGATCAGCGCGTCGAGGAGGTGAAGGGCAGCAGTGCGACCTCGCGGGCGTTCTTCACCGCAACCGCGATGTCCCGCTGGTGCTGCACGCAGTTGCCGGTAACCCGGCGGGCGCGGATCTTGCCGCGCTCGCTGATATAGGTCCGCAGCAGGTTGGTGTCCTTGTAGTCGATGTTCTGGCCCTTTTTGGCGCAGAAGACGCATTTGCGCGCCTTGATCGGCTTTTCCGGAGCCGGACGCCGCTTGGTGGACTTGGCCATGTGTCAATCTTTCCGTTCTCGTGCTGTGAAAGTTAGGTAGGTCAGAAGGGCGGTTCGTCGTCGCCGCCGCCGAACGATCCCGACGCCGGGGCGCTGCCCCACGGGTCGTCGCCGGATCCGCCGGACTGCGCCGGCGCTGACTGCCGCGAACCACCGCCGCCGCCACCGCCGCTGAAGCCCCCGCCGCCACCGCCGCCGCTGCGGCTGGCCTTGTTGACCTTGGCGGTTGCGTACCGGAGTGAAGGTCCGATCTCGTCGACCTCGACCTCGACCACAGTGCGCTTTTCGCCCTCACGGGTTTCGAAGGAGCGCTGCTTGAGGCGGCCGGTGACGATCACGCGCGCGCCACGCGTCAGGCTCTCGGCGACGTTCTCGGCCGCCTCCCGCCAGATGTTGCAGCGCAGGAACAGCGCCTCGCCGTCCTTCCACTCCCCACTCTGGCGGTCGTAGATCCGCGGCGTGGAGGCCACGGTGAAGTTCGCCACGGCCGCACCCGACGGCGTGAACCGCAGTTCGGGGTCAGCGGTCAGGTTTCCTACGACAGTGATTGTCGTGTCACCAGCCATGAATGCCTCCTGGGTCCGCCTGGTGGGTGGTTATGGAATTGAGCGTAGGCAACCGCTCCGACAGGGGCGGTCAGTGCTTGTCGGTGCGCATCACCTTGGTGCGCAGTACCGACTCGTTCAGGCTCAGCTGGCGATCGAGCTCGGAGACCGTCGCGGGGGCGGCCTTCAGGTCGATGACAACGTAGATGCCTTCGGCGTGCTTGGCGATTTCGTACGCCAGCCGCCGCCGGCCCCAGATGTCGACCTTCTCGACCGATCCACCGTCTTTGCGGACGACGTTCAAGAACGTCTCCAGGGACGGGGCAACGGTGCGTTCGTCGAGCGTGGGGTCGAGGATGACCATGATTTCGTATGGACGCATAGGGACCTCATCACCTCCTCTGGTCTGAGCGGCCACGGAACCTCCGTGGCAGGAGGGTCGCCTGCGTCGGCAACCGCCCAAGGCTACCCGATAGCCCGGCCGTCCCGAAATTCACTTCCGCGACTGAATGAATTCGAGCGCCCTGGCTCGTGTCGCCTCGTCGGCCTTGGCCAGCGCTCCGGAGTCGAACGGCGGCTGCGGGTCGTACTCGATGAGCAGTTGGGCGGCCTGGGCGGCGACCCGGTCGAACAGCAACTCGACCAGCCGCAATGCCATGTCGATGCCGCTGGACACGCCCGCGGCCGTGATGATGCGTTGCGGCAGGTGCTCGACGACACGTTCGGGCACGTACCGCGCGCCCAACCGGTTGAGCTCGTCAGCCGCGCGCCAGTGCGTCGTTGCCGTCAGTCCGTCAAGCAGGCCGGCACCGGCCAACAACAACGCGCCGGTGCACACCGACGTGGTGTATCTGGTGGTCGGATGCACGGCCTGCAGCCAGCCGCGGATGGTTTCGTCGTCGACGAGCACGCGCGTCCCGATGCCGCCGGGGAACACCAGTACGTCGGGGGCCGCGACTTCGTCGAATGTGGCGTCGCAAGTGACGCCCAGCATGCCGTTCTCGGTGCGCACCTCACCGCGCCGATGCCCGACGAAAACCACGTCGATCGACGGAATGCGTTGCAACACTTCATAAGGCCCGATCGCGTCGAGCGCCGTGAACCGGGGAAACACCGGAATGGCGACCTGCATCACGTCTGGCCGACCAACTCAGGTTCCGGGGCACGCTGGCGCCGGGCCGGACGCAACCACGTCGGCAGCCAGCCGGGTGGGTTGTCCGGCGCGAGGTCGAAGGTGCCCCCGGCGGGATCGTCGACACGCCCCTGCCAGCGCACCAGATCGTCCTGCGGGCGATAGATCTGCCGAATGACCAAGACACACAATCCCATTACCGCGATGTCGCGCAGCAACACCGTCGTCGTGAACCACTGCAGCGGCAACGAACGGTTCGGGTTGCCATACAGGTAGTACATCCTGGGCACCCACACCAGCGCGTCAATTGTCATCCACGCCAACAGAACACGACGGTGCGGAATGGCCAGCACCGCCAGCGGCACCAGCCACAGCGAGAACTGCGGACTCCACACCTTGTTGGTCAGCAGGAAGGCCGCGACCACCAGGAACGCCAGCTGCGCCAGCCGGGGCCGTTGCGGAGCAGTCAACGCGACGTAAGCGATTCCCGCGCAGGACAATGCGAGCAGCCCCGCGACAACGCTGTTCAGTACCGTCGGCGGCTCCCAGAAGCCCAGTACGGGGTCGAACCCGCGCCAGCCGGTGAACGACTTCACCACGTTGAACAACGAGTCCATGTCGTCGCCGCGACGGGTGTTGAGCCGGAAGAACTCCGACCACCCCCGCGGGTAGAGCACCATGATGGGCAGATTCACCGCCAGCGAGGTCGCCGCGGTGATGAGTGCGGTCCGATAGACATCGCGCAGGCGCCCCGACCGGATCCCGAGCACCAACAACGGGCCCAGCAACAACAGCGGATACAGCTTGGCCGCGGCGCCCAGACCGATCAGCACGCCGGCCAGTGCCGGTTTTCGGCGCGCCCAGGCCAACAGGCCGCCCATCGCGAAAGCCGTTGCCAGTGCGTCGAAATTGGTGAATATCTGAAAGATCAGCAACGGTGAAGCGCCCACCAGCGCGGCATCCCAGATACGACGCCCCGCCAGGCCCGCGGTGGCCCAGACCGTACACAACCAGGCCAGCGCCAGACCGAACGCGGCGAAATTGAAGAACATCACCACTTCGGCGATCACCGGAACGGGCAGGATTTTGCTCACCGCGGTATACGCCTTCGCGAAACGCATCGAGACGTACTGGTAGACACCGGTCAGCACCGGATATTCCATGTAGCGCACCGCGATCTGGCCGTCGTAGCGGACCTGGGGTGTGCCGCTGCCGTCCGTCTCGATCCAGCTCGACTTGTACGGAAACTTGCCCTGGCTCAACAACTCCGCGCCATACAGCGGCACGGTGTCGGAGTAACACAATTCGTAATAAGCGCGCTGGTTGTCCCAGTTGGCAACCCGCTGCTCACCCGTTCCGGTGCCGGTGCTCTGCAGGCACGCCGCCTTCGTCGACCAGCCCAGGGCCAGAAACACCAGGGCGATCAGGAACATCACCCGCACCGGCGTCATGACACGGGTACGGCCGATCAGCGCGTGCCGGCCCATCGGCCCACCGATCACGCCGGCCAGGGCGGCACCCAGAACGTCGTTGCGGCTGGGGCAGTCTCGGCTGTCGGCGCTACGACGGTCGGCGGCCAGCGGCCGCGGGGATATGGTGGCGCGCTCGCTCACGGGGGCGGTTGGGGGACGTCAGACGGCGGCGGCACGGGGACCGGACCGCCGGGCGGCGGCGCCGTGATCGTGGTGGGTGGTCCGACCGGAACGGTGATCCCCGGGGCAATCTCCACCGTGGGCTGAATGACCGTCTCCGACGGTGGCGGCGGCGGTGGCGGCGGCGCCGCGGGCACACCCGCGTAACCACCGATCTCCGTCGGCTTGGGGAAGGTCTCGTTCGGCTGCCCCTTCAGGGCCCCGTCCATCGTCGCTTTCCAGATGTCCGAGGGCAATCCGGACCCGTAAACCGCTCCGCCGGAGGCGCTCACCAGAGGTTCGTCGCCTTTAACCGTGCCGACCCAGACGGCGGTGGACAGTTGAGGCGTATACCCGACCATCCAGGCGTCTTTGTTGGAGGTGGTGTCCCCGAACTGGGTGGTGCCGGTCTTGGCCGCGGACTGCCGCCCACCGGCCAGGTTGTGGCCGCGGGAGTACCCGGCGATCGGTTGCATCGCGGCAGTCACGTTGTCGGCCACCGCCTTTGGGATGCGCTGGTCGCCGCTGTTGTCGGCGGTGCCGGCATCGAAGAGGACCTGACCTTCGGCGTTGACCACCTTCTGCACGAAGTGCGGGCGGTGGTAGAGGCCCGACGCGGCCAGCGTCGCATATGCCGTGGCCATGTCGATCACCCGGGTTTGGTACTGCCCCAACACGATTCCGTTGTTGGGCGGGCCGCCCTTGCCGTCCTCGGACAGCGTGTGCGCAACGCCGGGAAAGCTGTCGGCGACGCCGGCCTGGTGCGCGGCGTCGGCGACGGCCTGCGGTCCGCCTTTGAGCTTGAGCATCAGCCGGTAGTAGGAGGTGTTGAGCGACATCTTCAATGCCTCGGCGAGGTTGCAGGTGCCGCAACTCTCGCCCTCGACGTTGGTGATCTTGATGCCGTCGACGGTCAGCGGGGAGCTGTCCACCTGATAACCCAGACCGATGCCCTGCTCAAGGGCCGCGACCAGAGCAAAGACCTTGAACGAGGACCCGGTCTGCAGGCCGGCCTGAGCGAAGTCGAAGCCCAGGGCATTGGTTCCGCCGTAGTAGGCCTTCACGGCCCCGGTGCGCGGGTCGATGGACACCGCCGCGGACCGCATGTCGGGGTCCTGGCCGTCAAGGTATTTCGACACCGCCTTCTCGGCGGCCTGCTGGGCCTGCGGATCGATCGTGGTGGTGACCTGCAACCCCTGGGTGTTCAGGGTCTGCTCGTCGATGTTGAACAACTCGAGCAGCTCCTTGGTGACCTGGCGTTCGATCAACCCGTTGGGGCCGGTGGTCTGGTTCTCCGCCCGGGCCTCGTCCGGCGACACCGTCTTGGGGAACACCTGCCCCTTGCGGTCATCGGCCGACAGAGCCTTGGTCTCGACCATGCCGTCCAGGACCCAGTTCCAGCGCGCCAGCGAACCTTCGGGATCGACGGCGGGGTCCAGCGTGGACGGCCGGCGGATCAGCGCCGCCAATAGTGCGCCCTCGGAAACGGTGAGCTGCTCGACGGGTTTGTTGAAGTAGGCCTTGGACGCCGCCGAGATCCCGTAAGCACCGCGGCCGAAATAGATGATGTTCAGATAGGCCTGCAGCACATCGTCTTTGGACCACTCCCCCGACATCTTGGTGGCGATGACGAGTTCTTTGGCCTTGCGCATCACACCGCTCCACCCGTGCTGCGCGGAGCCGACCAGTGCGTTCTTGACGTATTGCTGGGTGATCGTGGAGCCGCCCTGCAGGTCTCCCCCGAACAGGTTGTTGCCGACGGCGCGGGCGAACCCGCTGAAGGAGAAGCCCGGATTCGAGTAGAAACCTCGGTCCTCGGCGGCGATCACCGCCTGACGCACGTGGACCGGAACCTGGCTGAGGTTCACGTCCACCCGATTGCCTTCGGGCGGCACGATTTTGGCGATCTCCGAGCCGTCGCTGGCCAAGATCGTGGACACCTGGTTGGTGCGGATGTCCCCCGGCCGCGGCACGTCGACGATGAAATACGCCATCGTGAAGGTGACGATGGGCAGCAGGATCAGGACCGCCATGCTCAGGTACAGCGAGCGCCGGACCCATCGCCAATTGATCTGCTGCGACCAGGTCGGTTTACGACGGGGCCCGCGCGGCGGGCCGGCCGGACCCGAGGGCGGCGGTCCGCCCGGAGGACGGCGCCCGCCGCCGCTGAGCCGTTCGTGCCCTGGCCGCGGCGACGGCGAGTCCAGCGCGGCCTTGACCTGACCGACCGGGTCGGGAGGCGGCGGGGCTGACGACGGGCTGTCCAGGGCGGCCTTGACTTGATCGATCGGGTCGGCGTGCCGACTGGGGCGATCGTCAGAGACCGCGGGGATGACCGTGGTCAGCCGGTCATCGGGCGGCACCGGACGGCGCGGCGGCGGCGGCGCGCCCTGCTGCTCACCGCCGGAGTGTCTGCCGCCATCCGCTGTCGTCGACTCATCCGGTTTGTCGCTGGACGACTGGTGGTGGCGCCCTCCGCTATTCACTGGCCGTGCGGGCGCCATTGCGCGCCGTCCGCTTGCCGCCCGATCCTCGTGGCGGATGGGCGGGCACTGCCGCGCCCAGGACGTACGACTTCACCAGGTGGTTCCAGCTGCACGTCCGGCAGACCTCCACCACATGCACAGCAAACTCGGAGAAGCGCGTAGCCAGCAGCACCAACTCCTCGGCGGTACGCGCCGAGCCCGAAACCGCGCCGAGGTGCTCACCGAAAACCCAGGAGACCAGCGTCAATTGTTCTTTGCGGCAGATCGGACACATCACCTGGCTTTGTTTCCCGTGAAACTTCGCCGCGCGCAGCAAATAAGGGTTGGCGTCACAGACTTCGGACACGCCGGTGCGTCCGGAGTACACCTGGGCCAGCAGTGAGCGCCGCCGAAGCGCGTAGTCCACTACCTGTCGCTGCAGTCGCACGCTGACCAGAGTACGTCGCCGTCCCCGGCACCGACACGCAACTCAGGCTGTTGTCGCGTGGGTGAGCAGGTATCCGGTGATCACAGGCTGTGCCGGTCGGAGGGCGGACTTCTACGATCATCTCAGTGTCAGGGTGGGGTTGCCGCATGTAGCGGTGGTTGGATCCTGATCACCTGGTGTCTGGCTCGTACGATCCTTGCCGCCTTCGGGTTGGTGTGCATGCGTTTTGTCGGCATCGGGTGTGAAGGACCGGCCGGCGTGACTTGATAGGAGCGTGGCACCGCCCCCGACTGAGGTATGTCCGCCGACCGGCCCAACCGTCACCTCACAGTGAATGGAGGCAACCACCATGGTTGTTGTTGGAGCCGATGTACACAAGCGCACGCATACCTTCGTCGCGGTCAACGAGGCGGGCCGCAAGCTCGGCGAGAAGACTGTCATGGCGATCACCGCCGGGCATGCCGAGGCGGTGATGTGGGCCCGCGAACACTTCGGGGCCGACGTTGTCTGGGCGATCGAGGACTGCCGGCATCTCTCGGCGCGCCTGGAACGCGACCTGTTCGCGTTGGGTCAGAAGGTGGTGCGGGTGCCACCAAAGTTGATGGCCCAGACCCGCGCCTCGGCCCGCACCCGAGGCAAGTCCGACCCGATCGACGCACTGGCGGTGGCGCGGGGATTCCTGCGCGAATCGGATCTACCGGTGGCGTCCCATGACGAGGTGTCGCGTGAGTTGAAGCTGTTGGTGGATCGCCGCGAAGACCTTGTCGCACAACGGACTGCGACCATCAACCGGCTGCTGTGGAGGGTCCACGAGCTCGACCCCGCGCACGCCCCCAAGGCCCGCTCGTTGGACTTGGCCAAACACCGCGGCATTCTTCGGGATTGGCTGGACACTCAGAGCGGGATCGTGGCCGAGTTGGCCCGCGACGAGTTGGCCGACGTCACCCGGCTCACCGAGACGATCAACGCACTGGCCAAACGCATCGGTGAGCGTGTCCGCACGGTCGCCCCGGTGCTACTGGCCCTGCCGGGCTGTGGCGAGCTGACCGCGGCCAAACTCGTCGGCGAAACCGCCGGGGTGAGCAGGTTCAAGAGCGAAGCCGCCTTCGCCCGCCATGCCGGGGTAGCCCCGGTACCGGTGTGGTCGGGTAACACCCGCGGACAGGTCCGCATGACACGTTCGGGCAACCGCCAACTCAACGCCGCGCTGCACCGCATCGCGGTCACCCAGATCCGCCTCGACGGCCTCGGACGCACCTACTACCGACACCGCCTCGCTCAAGGCGACTCCACCCCCGAAGCCCTGCGCTGCCTCAAACGCCGCCTAGCTGTGATGTCCAGAGAGGTTGTCCCTCTCGTTATCGGTGAGCCTGTGTGACAGGGAAGGCCTCCGGTTGTGAAGTGGAGCTGTCTAAGGATCCGCTTCACTGAACAGGAGGCCTTCGTGTCCCACGCTAACGCTGCTTTGACCCCACGCGCTCGATTGAGGCTGGCTCGGCTCGTCGTGGAGTCCGGGTGGACTTACGCTGCAGCAGCGAAGATGTTCATGGTCGCCCCGCGAACCGCCAAGAAGTGGGCTGACCGCTTCCGCGTCGAGGGCGAGTCCGGGATGACCGACCGCAGTTCACGCCCGCATGTGAGCCCGACCAAGACCGCGCCAGCGGTGATGCGTCAGATCGTGGGTTTGCGGTGGCGCCAGCGGCTCGGGCCAGTACAGATCGGCGGGCGCATCGGGGTGCCGGCCTCGACGGTGCACGCGGTGTTGAGCCGGTGCCGGGTAAATCGGCTGTCGTACATCGACCGCGTCACCGGCGAGCCGTTGCGACGTTACGAGCACCCGCATCCCGGGTCGCTGATCCACGTCGATGTCACCAAGTTCGCCAACATCCCCGATGGCGGTGGTCATAAGTTCCTCAGCCGAGCACAAAGCAAACACAACGCCTGCCAGACCGCGCATCGGACCGGTGAGCGTGGTGATCGCGCCAAGAACTGGCGCCCCCGGATCGGGATTGCGTTCATACATACCGTGATTGACGATCACTCCCGGATGGCCTATGCCGAGATCTGCTCCGACGAAAAAGCCACCACCGCCATCGGAGTGCTCCAACGCGCCGTCGCGTGGTTCGCCGATCATGGCGTCACCGTCCAACGGGTGCTGTCTGACAACGGGTCGGCCTACCGGTCCTACACCTGGCGCGACGCCTGCGCCGAACTGCACATCACGCCAAAGCGGACCCGACCGTATCGACCGCAAACCAACGGCAAAATTGAGCGATTCCACCGCACTCTCGCTGACGGCTGGGCCTACGCCCGCCTCTACGAATCAACCGACCAACGTGACATAGCCCTGACTGGGTGGCTGCATTTCTACAATCACCATCGAGCCCACTCCGCCATCGGAGGCCAGCCACCAGTCACGCGACTGACCAACCTCCCTGGACATCACACCTAGCCCGCGTCGTCTTCGGCCACCTGCACACCGACCACAACAACCGCCAAAAGCCTTGCCAAATGGCAGCGGCTTGACATAGGAGAAACCCGTGGCGAAATCTCGGGCCGGGTCAAGTACCACGCGAGCCAAGGACAGCGACCGTCAGGATGCGTGCCGCATCCTGGACACCGCCCTCAACGACGGCGAGTTGTCGATGGAGGAGCATCGCGAGCGGATCAGCATGGCCACCAACGCCGTGACCCTGGATGACCTGCAGCTTCTGGTCGACGACCTGCAGTCCGGGCAGGGCACGCAAATCCAGAAACCGGTGCAGGCACCGAAGATCCGGGTGCGGCGCAACGGGCTGGGTCTTGCCGCGGCCGCCTTCGGCGTCACGGTGCTGCTGGGCATCGGCATCGGGTGGGGCCTGTACGGCAACACCACCTCTCCCCTGGACTTCGCCTCCGACCCGGGAGCCAAGTCCGACGGCATCGCTCCGGTGGTGCTGACTCCCCCTAAACAACTGCAGTCACTCGGCGGCCTGACCGGCCTGCTCGAGCAGACCCGCAAGCGCTTTGGCGACACCATGGGCTACCGGCTGCTGGTCTACCCCAACTACGCCTCGATCGACCGCAAGGACCCGACCGACGATCGACGTGTCCTCGACTACAACTACCGCGGCGGGTGGGGCGATCCGTCCAGCTCCGCTCGCAACAGCAGCACCGACGCCGCCGTCGTCGACCTGGGTAAATTCGACGTCAAGACCGTCGTGGGCATTCTGCGCGGAGCACCCGAGACCGTCGGCATCAAACAGCAGGACGTCAAATCGATCTATCTGATCGTCGAGCCGGCCAAGGATCCGACCACCCCCGGAGCGCTGTCGCTGACGATCTACGTCTCCAGCGATTACGGCAGCGGCTACATCGAGTTGGCCGGCGACGGCACGGTCAAGCAGGTCAATTACGTGAGCTGACGCCCGCGCGGGTGTGACTAACAGCGCATTAACGGGCGGTGCTGTTGTCGCTAATATATCGGAGCGATACTATGACGCGAGGCGTCGTATCGTCGTAACAAGCCATGCAAAAGGAGGTGAATCGATGCTGGAACTGGCCATTTTGGGGCTGCTCATCGAGTCACCCATGCACGGCTACGAGCTGCGCAAGCGGCTGACCGGCCTGCTCGGCGCCTTTCGGGCTTTCTCCTACGGGTCGTTGTACCCCGCACTGCGGCGGATGCAGGCCGATGGGCTGATCGCCGAGAACGCGGCACCCGCGGGCACCCCGGTACGACGGGCGCGGCGGGTCTATCAGCTGACCGACGAAGGCCGCCGCCGTTTCACCGAACTCGTCGCCGACACCGGTCCGCACAACTACACCGATGACGGCTTCGGAGTGCACCTGGCATTTTTCAACCGCACTCCGGCGGAGGCGCGCATGCGCATCCTGGAAGGCCGGCGCCGTCAGGTCGAGGAGCGCCGGGAAGGCCTGCGTGAAGCAGTCGCGCGGGCCAGCAGTTCGTTTGATCGCTACACCCGTCAGCTGCATCAACTCGGGCTGGAGTCCAGCGAGCGCGAGGTCAAGTGGCTCAACGAGCTCATCGCCGCGGAACGGGCAGCGCCCAACCCCGTCGAACAGACGTAAACCCCTCGCACGAAACCAACGCAAGACATCCAAAGATACGAAGGTTAGGAGAACGCCCAATGAGTGGGAACACACAGGCGTCGACCGAGGTACGAGTCGCCATCGTCGGCGTCGGCAACTGCGCGTCCTCGCTGGTTCAGGGCGTCGAGTACTACTACAACGCCGACGAATCGTCGTCCGTACCGGGCTTGATGCACGTCCGGTTCGGCCCGTACCACGTCCGCGACGTCAAGTTCGTGGCCGCGTTCGACGTGGACGCCAAGAAGGTCGGCTTCGACCTGTCCGACGCGATCTACGCCTCGGAGAACAACACCATCAAGATCGCCGACGTTCCGCCGACCAACGTGGTGGTGCAGCGCGGCCCGACCCTCGACGGCATCGGCAAGTACTACGCCGACACCATCGAGCTCTCCGACGAGGAGCCGGTCGACGTGGTGAAGGTCCTCAAGGACAACAAGGTCGACGTGCTGGTCTCCTACCTGCCGGTGGGCTCCGACGAGGCCGACAAGTTCTACGCCCAGTGCGCCATCGACGCCGGGGTGGCGTTCGTGAACGCGCTGCCGGTGTTCATCGCCTCAGACCCGGTGTGGGCCAAGAAGTTCAAGGACGCCGGTGTGCCGATCATCGGCGACGACATCAAGAGCCAGGTCGGCGCGACGATCACCCACCGCGTGATGGCCAAGCTGTTCGAGGACCGTGGCGTGACGCTGGACCGCACCTACCAGCTCAACGTCGGCGGGAACATGGACTTCAAGAACATGCTCGAGCGTGAGCGTCTGGAGTCCAAGAAGGTTTCCAAGACTCAGGCCGTGACGTCCAACCTCACCGGCTCGCTCGCCGGCAAGGTCGAGGACAAGAACGTCCACATCGGCCCGTCCGACCACGTCGCCTGGCTCGACGACCGCAAGTGGGCCTACGTCCGCCTGGAAGGCCGCGCCTTCGGTGACGTGCCGCTGAACCTGGAGTACAAGCTCGAGGTGTGGGACTCCCCGAACTCGGCCGGCATCATCATCGACGCCGTCCGCGCCGCGAAGATCGCCAAGGACCGCGGCATCGGCGGACCGGTGCTTCCGGCCTCGGCGTACCTGATGAAGAGCCCGCCGGAGCAGCTCGCCGACGACATCGCACGCACACAACTCGAAGAGTTCATCAACGAGGGCTGAAACCGGCTCGTAGAGTCGGTGGCGTGACCGACGCCGCGCACAACCACCCGAACACCGATGACCTGGCCGGGCTCTCCGAGTTCGACCTGCTGGCCGAAAACGCCGAACAGGCCGGTGTTTCGGGTCCGCTGCCGACGGTCGAGCGGGTAACCGCGGGCGACGTCAGCGCGCTGCGCTGGGGCGGATCCGATCCGCGCGTTGTCTTCCTGCACGGCGGCGGCCAGAACGCGCACACCTGGGACACGGTGATCGTCGGCCTCGGCGAATCCGCGCTCGCCGTGGACCTGCCGGGGCACGGCCACTCCTCCTGGCGGGAGGACGGCGACTACTCACCGCACCACAACGCCGACGCGCTCGCGCCGGCCCTGCGTGACCTCGCGCCGAACGCCGAGTTGGTGGTCGGCATGTCGCTGGGCGGCCTGACCGGCATCCGGCTCGGGGCGTTGGCACCGGAGCTGATCAAAGAACTGGTGCTCATCGATGTCACCCCCTCGGCTCTACAGCGTCACTCCGAGATGACCAAGGAGCAGCAGGGCACGGTCGCGTTGATGCACGGCGAGCGGGAGTTTCCCAGCTTCCAGGCGATGCTGGACCTGACGATCGCCGCCGCACCCCACCGCGAGGTGAAAGCACTGCGCCGCGGCGTTTTTCACAACTCGCGCCAGCTGGACAACGGCAACTGGACCTGGCGCTACGACGCGATCCGGGTCTTTCCGGATTTCAGCACCCTTTGGGACGACGTCGACGCGCTCGCAGCGCCGGTGACACTCATCCGCGGCGGCTCATCGGGCTTCGTCAACGACGACGATGTCGCCGAACTCAGCAGGCGCGCAACGCAATTCAAAGGCGCCCACGTCGTCGATAACTCGGGACACTCGGTGCAGAGTGACCAGCCGCGCGCTCTGATCGATCTCGTACGCACGGTGATCGACACGGCGTGATGCCTAGGGTGGTGGGTATGAACTCCCCTGTGCTCCCCGACTTTCCCATCCGCATCGGCGTGCAACTGCAGCCTCAGCACGCACCGCAGTATGACCAGATCCGCGATGCCGTCCGCCGCTGCGAAGACATCGGCGTGGACGTCGCATTCAACTGGGACCACTTCTTTCCGCTTTACGGAGACCCCGACGGTGCCCACTTCGAATGCTGGACGATGCTCGGGGCCTGGGCCGAGCAGACCTCACGAATCCAGATCGGCGCCCTGGTCACCTGCAACTCCTACCGCAACCCAGAATTGCTGGCTGACATGGCCCGCACCGTGGACCACATCTCCGACGGCCGGCTCATCCTGGGTATCGGCTCGGGATGGAAACAGAAGGACTACGACGAGTACGGCTATGCGTTCGGCACCGCCGGCAGCCGTCTCGACGACCTCGCGGACGCACTCCCCCGCATCACTTCCCGCCTGAGCAAGCTGAACCCGGCACCGACCCGGGACATTCCGGTGCTGATCGGTGGTGGGGGTGAGCGCAAGACGCTGCGCCTGGTCGCCGAGCACGCCGACATCTGGCACAGTTTCGCCTCCGCCGAGGAATTTCCGGCGAAGGCTCAGGTGCTGGCCCAGCACTGCGAGACCGTCGGGCGTGACCCGGCCACCATCGAACGCTCCGCGTCCGCCGGCAACGGGTCAGCGGTGATCGGCAACGCCGAAGCGCTGGTCGGCCTCGGGGTGACGATGCTGACGGTCGGCTGCGACGGACCCGATTACGACCTTTCGGACGCCGAAGCGCTCTGCCGATGGCGCGACAGTTCGGGTTAAGCCGCGCTTCATCCGCGAAACATCTCAACGTAGCCGCTCAGTCGTGAGAAACTTGCCGCGCACAGAGGCCGTCGGGTGGCTGAAGAGAGATGTAACAGCTGATGCCTAAGAAATATGGGATCAAAGAAAAAGACCAGGTGGTCACGCACCTCCTGAATTTGGTGCTGACCGGGAAACTGCGCAGCGGCGACCGTGTCGACCGCAACGAGATAGCGCAGGACCTGGGCATCAGCCGTGTCCCGATCCAGGAGGCGCTGGTCCAGCTGGAACACGACGGCATCGTGTCCACGCGGTATCACCGCGGCGCGTTCGTCGAGCGCTTCGACGAGTCGACCGTCCTGGAACACCACGAACTCGACGGCCTGCTCAACGGCATCGCCTCCGCGCGGGCGGCGGCCAACCCGACGCCGCGGATCCTGAGCGAACTCGACGCCTTGATGCGTTCGTTGCGCACCGCCAAGGAGCCGCGGAATTTCGCCGAGATCGCCTGGGAGTACCGGCGGGTGGTCAACGACGAGTACGCCGGGCCGCGACTGCACGCCACCATCCGGGCGTCGCAGAACCTCATCCCGCGCGTCTTTTTCATGACCTACCAGCACAGCCGCGACGACATGCTGCCGTTCTACGAAGAAGAGAACGCCGCCATGCACCGGCGCGACCCCGATGCCGCCCGCGCCGCCTGCATCAGCCGCTCGCAGTTGATGGCCAAGACAATGGTGGCCGAACTGTGCCGCCGCGGCGTCTTCGCGCCTCGCGAGGAGCGCGCGGAGGACAACGTGGCGGTCCTACCGGTGCCCCCTGATCCCGACCACACCCCCGAGCGGTCGTCGGCAGTGCTCTGAACAGCGCCCACCGCCGGGCTCTCGATACGGTGGCGGTGATGGGGGCAAGACTGTTCGGATTGCTGGCGACGATTCTGATCGTGGCCGGGTTGGCCTGCGCGGCGCCCGCGTTCGCGGACCGCAATCAGTGCGCACCGCCGGGAGTGGAAAGCGCCACCGTCCTGCCCGAAGACCTCACGTCAGCGCGGGCAGCCGGCGACTCCGGTGCTGCGGACGACACCGACACCACGGCGTCGGTGGTGCCGTTGAGCTCGGTCGATACGGCGTCGCTGGGCCTGGGTACACCCGGCACGCTGGTGGCCCCGGCACCCTGTCCGACGCCCCGCCCAGCACCTGCATCAACGCCACCGGCCGCTTCACCGGTTTCGACAACGAACTACTGCGCGCCATCGCCAAGAAACTGGGCCTGCAGGTGCGTTTCGTCGGTACGGATTTCTCCGGACTGCTGGCGCAGGTGGCCTCGCGCCGCTTCGACGTGGGCTCGTCGTCGGTCAAAGCGACCGACGCGCGGCGGCACACCGTCGCCTTCACCAACGGCTATGACTTCGGCTTCTACTCCCTGGTGGTGCCCCCGGGTTCGGCGATCAAGAAGTTCACCGACCTGACGGCCGGTCAGCGGATCGGGGTGGTGCAGGGCACGGTCGAGGAGACCTATGTCGTGGACACGCTGCACCTGCAGCCGGTGAAGTACCCGGACTTCGCGACCGTGTACGCAAGCTTGAAGACCCACCAGATCGACGCGTGGGTGGCACCGGCCAACCAGGCATCGAGCGCAGTGCGGCCGAATGATCCCGCGGTTATTGTCGCCCACACCTTCGGCACCGACGACTTCGTCGCCTACGCGGTCGCCAGGGACAACCAGCCACTGGTCGACGCCCTGAATTCCGGACTGGACGCCGTCATCGCGGACGGCACCTGGGCCGAGCTCTACAGCAAGTGGGTGCCCCGCACCCTGCCCCCCGGCTGGAAGCCCGGATCAAACGCTGCCGCGCTGCCGAAACTGCCCGATTTCGCCGCGATCGCCGCCGAGCACCACCGCGGGCCGGTGCACCCGGCAGCACCCAAATCGACGCTGGGGCAGCTGCGGGATTCCTTCCTCGACTGGGACATGTACCGCCAGGCCATCCCGACGCTGCTGACCACCGGGCTGCCCAACACGTTGATCCTGACGCTCAGCGCCAGCATCATCGGCCTGGCCGTCGGCATGGCGCTCGCGGTTGCCGGCATCTCCCATAAGCGCTGGTTGCGCTGGCCGGCCCGGGTCTACACCGATATCTTTCGCGGGTTGCCCGAGGTGGTGATCATCCTGATCATCGGGCTCGGCGTCGGGCCGTTGGTGGGCGGTCTGACCAACAACAACCCTTATCCGCTGGGCATCGCCGCCCTGGGCTTGATGGCCGGCGCCTACGTGGGCGAGATTCTGCGGTCCGGGATTCAGAGCGTCGACCCCGGCCAATTGGAAGCGTCCCGCGCGCTGGGCTTCAGCTACTCGGCGGCGATGCAGCTGGTGGTGGTGCCGCAGGGCGTACGACGGGTGCTGCCGGCGTTGGTCAACCAGTTCATCGCGCTGCTGAAGGCCTCGGCGTTGGTGTACTTCCTGGGGTTGATCGCCAACCAGCGCGAGCTGTTCCAGGTCGGCCGCGACCTCAACGCGCAAACCGGCAACTTGTCGCCGCTGGTGGCAGCCGGTATCTGCTACCTGATTCTGACCGTGCCGCTCACGCATCTGGTGAATTACATCGACGGCCGGCTGCGCCGGGGGCGCACCAAGCTCGACCCCGACGATCCCCCGCAAGTCGTCACCTCGACCATCGGCACGGAGATGACATGACCGTACCCCGAGGTCCGGTTTCCTTGGCCGCCAAGGATATTCATCAGGTCCTCGGCGGCACGACGGTGTTGCGCGGGGTGAGCCTCGAGGTACCGGCGGGCACCACCACCGCGGTGATCGGCCCGTCGGGCTCCGGAAAATCGACGCTGCTGCGCGCCCTGAACCGGTTGTACGAGCCGGACAGCGGCGACATCCTGCTGGACGGTCGATCGGTGCTTCGCGACGACCCCAACGAGCTGCGTCAGCGGATCGGCATGGTGTTCCAGCACTTCAATCTCTTCCCGCACCGCAGCGTGCTGGACAACGTCGCACTGGGCCCGCGCAAACTGCGCCGGCTGCCCGCTGACGACGCCCGGGAGCTGGCCCTGCACCAGTTGGACCGGGTCGGGCTGAAGGGCAAGGCCGGCGCGCGCCCCGCCACCCTGTCGGGTGGTCAGCAACAGCGGGTGGCGATCGCCCGCGCACTGGCCATGGCTCCGCAGGTGATGTTCTTCGATGAGGCCACCTCCGCGCTCGATCCCGAGATGGTTAAGGGGGTCCTGGAACTCATCGCCGATCTCGGCGCCGACGGGATGACGATGTTGGTGGTCACCCACGAGATGGGCTTCGCGCGCTCGGCCTCCGACGCCGTCGTCTTCATGGACCACGGCAAAGTCGTCGAATCTGGACCGCCGGAGCGTATATTCGACGCGGCCGAGACCGAGCGGCTGCAGCGGTTCCTGTCGCAGGTGCTGTGACCCGGCCTTTTCTCGAAGAGGCACGCCCGCGCACCGCATTGTCTCCACCCGCGGGCATGGCGGGTTAGACTGCCGATTTATGGCGGACAGCGAACCCACAGCCCCGGAGGTGTCGGAGCTGGCGGAAGGTTTGCACCGCTCCCTGTCCAAGCTGTCCACGATCCTGCGCCGCGGCGATCTGACCAACACCGCGGTGGCCGGTGAGTTGACGCTGGCTCAGCTGTCGATCCTGATCACCCTGCTGGACCGGGGCCCGATCCGAATGACGGACCTGGCCGCGCACGAGCGGGTCCGCACCCCCACCACCACGGTGGCGATCCGGCGGCTGGAGAAAATCGGGCTGGTGAAGCGCTCGCGCGACCCATCGGACCTGCGTGCGGTGCTGGTCGACATCACGCCGCAGGGCCGGGCGGTACACAACGAGTCGCTGGCCAACCGTCACGCCGCGCTGGCGGCGATGCTCAGCCAGCTGCCGAAGTCCGACCTGGACATCCTGACGGATGCCCTGGCGCCCCTGGCGCGGCTCGCCAGCGGTGAACCGGCCGCATCCGCGGCGACCACTGGCGAGGCGTGAAAGTGTTTGTTGCCAATATGTTTGGTAACTACTGAAGGATGCCCACCGCCCTCATCACCGGCGCCAGCGGCGGCATCGGCGCCGCCATCGCGGCCGCGCTGGCACCCACGCACACGCTGCTGTTGGCCGGTCGCCCATCGGCTCGGCTGGATGCTGTCGCGCAGCGGCTGGGCGCCACCACCTTTCCGTTGGACCTGACCGACCCTGATTCGATCGACGCCAGTTGCGAGGTCATCGACGAACTCGACGTGCTCGTGCACAACGCCGGGGTATCCATCCCCGGCCGGGTCGACGAATCACACGTGGACGAATGGCGCGCCACCTTCAGCGTCAATGTCTTTGGCGCCGTTGCCCTTACGCTGACACTGCTGCCGGCGCTACGCCAGGCCCGGGGCCGGGTGGTGTTCATCAACTCCGGTTCGGGCCGCAACGTGTCGCCGGGCATGGCGTCCTACTCGGCCAGCAAGTTCGCCCTGCGCGCGTTCGCCGATTCGCTGCGCGGCGATGAGCCCGCGCTGCTCGTGACGTCGGTGCATCCCGGCCGGGTGGACACCGACATGCAGCGCGAACTGGTCGCCTACGAGGGCGGCGAATACGACCCGTCGAAGTTCCTGCGCCCCGAGACCGTCGCCCAGGTGGTCGCCAACGTGGTGGCCACCCCGCGGGACGGGCACGTGCACGAAGTGGTGATCCGCCCGCGCTGACGGCCGGTCAGACGACCAGGTTGACCATCCGTCCGGGCACCACGATCACCTTGCGCGGCGTGGCCCCGTCGAGAAACGCCTGCACCTTCTCGTCGGCCAACGCGGCCGCTTGTACCGCGTCGGTGGCCGCGTCGGAGGCCACCACCACCCGGCCCCGAACCTTGCCGTTCACCTGCACCGGGTACTCGACGGTGTCGTCCACGAGATAGGCGGGGTCGGCCACCGGGAAGGGTCCGTGCGCCAACGACGCGCCGTGGCCCAGCCGCAGCCACAGTTCTTCGGACATGTGCGGAGCCAGCGGCGCCAGCATCAACACCAGCGGTTCCACCGCGGCGCGCGGTACCCCGTCGCGGTACTGCTTGGTGAGATGGTTGGTGTACTCGATCAGCTTGGCGGCCGCGGTGTTGTTCCGAAGTGCCACATAGTCTTCCGAGACGCCGTCGATGGTGCGGTGCAGCACTCGCAGGGTCTCGGCGGACAGCTCCGCGTCGACCACCTGGGTCTCGCCGGTCTCCTCGTCGATCACCAGCCGCCATACCCGCTGCAGGAAGCGGTGCGCGCCGACGACGTCCTTGGTAGCCCACGGCCGCGACGCATCCAACGGCCCCATCGACATCTCGTAGACCCGCAGGGTGTCGGCGCCGTAATCGTCGCAGATCTCGTCCGGCGAGATCGAATTCTTCAGGCTCTTACCGATTTTGCCGAATTCCTGGAAGACCTCGATGTCTCCGTCGGGGCTCGGGTAGACGAAGCCGCCGTCGCGCTCGACCACTTCCGCGGCAGGCACATACGATCCGCGCGCGTCGGTGTAGGCGAAGGCTTGGATGTAGCCCTGGTTGACCAACCTGCGGTAGGGCTCCCGGGAGCTGACGTGGCCCAGGTCGTAGAGAACCTTGTGCCAGAACCGGCAGTACAGCAGGTGCAGCACGGCGTGTTCGGCGCCACCGACGTACATGTCGACGCCACCGGGGTCGTCGGGCCCGTGCTCATCCGGCCGCGGACCCATCCAGTAGGCCTCGTTTTCCTTGGCGCAGAACCGCTCTGAGTTGTGCGGGTCGGTGTAGCGCAGCTCGTACCACGAGCTGCCGGCCCATTGCGGCATCACGTTGGTGTCGCGGGTGTAGGGCTGCAGGCCGTCGCCGAGATCGAGGTCGACGTGTACCCACTCGGTCGCCTTCGCCAGCGGCGGTGACGGCTCGCTGTCGGCGTCGTCGGGATCGAACGACACCGGCGCATAGTCGGATACGTCCGGCAGTTCCACCGGCAGCGCGGCTTCGTCGAGTGCGTGGGCGCGCCCGTCGGCGTCATAGACGATCGGGAACGGCTCGCCCCAGTACCGTTGCCGCGCGAAAAGCCAATCGCGCAGCTTGAATTGGATGCGGGCCCGGCCGCGGCCCTCGGACTGCAGCCGCTCGGTGATTGCCTGTTTGGCGTCGGCGACGCTCTTGCCGTCCAGAAAGCCCGAGTTCACCAGGACGCCGTCGCCGGAATGGGCGGACTGCGAAATGTCGCCGCCGGCAATGACTTCGACGATCGGCAGACCGAACTGGCGGGCGAAGTCCCAGTCGCGCTGGTCGTGCCCCGGCACGGCCATGATCGCCCCGGTGCCGTAACCGGCCAGCACGTAGTCGGCGATGAAGATCGGCACCGACTCACCGTTGGCCGGGTTGGTGGCAAAGCTCCCCAGGAATACTCCGGTCTTCTCCTTGCTCTCCTGACGCTCGAGGTCCGACTTGGCCGCGATCGCACGCCGGTAGGCGGCCACCGCGTCCGCGGGGGTGGCGCCGCCGTAGGTCCAGGCCGGCTGTACTCCATCGGGCCACCGGGCGGCGACCACATCGTCGACCAGTTCATGCTCGGGAGCCAGCACCAGATAGGTGGCACCAAACAGCGTGTCGGGCCGGGTGGTGAAAACCTCGATGTCGGTGGCGGTCCCGTCGGCCTTCGTCGCGGCGAACAACGCCGTGGCGCCTGTCGAACGCCCGATCCAGTTGCGCTGCATGGTCTTGACCTTCTCCGGCCAGTCCAGGCTGTCGAGATCGTCGAGCAACCGGTCGGAGTACGCGGTGATCCGCATCATCCATTGCCGCAACCGCTTGCGGAACACCGGGAAGTTGCCGCGGTCGCTGCGGCCGTCCGCGGTGACCTCCTCGTTGGCCAGCACCGTGCCCAGACCCGGGCACCAGTTGACCATCGAATCGGCGCGGTACACCAGGCGGTAGCCGTCGATCACGTCGGCCCGCTCCCCCGCCGACAACTGCGCCCACTGCCTGCCATCGTCGAGTTGTCTTGCACCGGAATCGAACTCGGTGATCAACTCGGCTATCGGGCGGGCCTTGGCAGCCGCGGTGTCGAACCAGGCGTTGTAGATCTGCAGGAAAATCCACTGCGTCCACTTGTAGAACTCGACATCCGTGGTCGAGAAACTACGGCGGCTGTCGTGTCCGAGTCCCAACCTGCCCAGCTGCCGCCGGAAGTTGACGACGTTGGCCTCGGTCCGGGTGCGCGGGTGGGTACCGGTCTGTACCGCGTACTGCTCAGCGGGCAACCCGAATGCGTCAAAACCCAACGCGTGCAGGACGTTGCGTCCGGTCATCCGGTAGTAGCGGGCGTAGACGTCGGTGGCGATGTAACCCAGGGGGTGACCGACGTGCAGCCCCTCCCCCGACGGGTACGGGAACATGTCCTGCACGAACAACTTGTCTTGCGGGACGGGCGAGCCATCCGCGGGAGCCAGCGAGCCGACCGGGTTGGGCACGTTGAACGTCCCCAGCTGAGCCCAGTTGTCCTGCCAGGTGCGTTCCAGCCCGGCCGCGAGCTCGGCGGTGTAGCGGTACCGCGGCGCGTCCGCGTCGGGTCCGGCGGTCGGCGATTCTGTCACGCCCAACAGGGTATAAGGGCCGGTCTGGAAGCGACCGCGCCGAGGGCGCCGGGCACGGGTTGATATCGGTTCCGTTGCGTGCCGGTCAGAGGTTCATCCCAGGTCTATTTCGGGCATGGTCGGCGCCGCTGAGCAGGGGTTACATTCGGCCTCGATGGTGGGCTGTGACGCCCCGGCTAATCGCGGAGGGACCGATCGAGATGAAGCAGGTCGCGCACAGCTGGCGGACACTCGTGGGCGGCGTGGCCGCCGGTGTCGTCGGGGTCGTGATGTTTGCGGGTGGAACTGCTTCGGCGGAGCCCCTGGTGCCCCAGCCGTCGATACCCGGGCCGGTCCCGATGCAGCCGACCAACCCGGGGCAGAACTCCGGGGTGTTCCCCGGAGGTGTCAACCGGTTCGCCCCTGCCCCCGCGCAAGCGCCGGCTCAGCTGCCCCTGCCGATGCAGGTGCCGGCTCCGGCAGCCGCTCCCGTTCCTGCGGTGGCGCCCGTTCCGGCCGTGGCGCCCGTTCCGGCCGTGGCGCCCGCCGCCGTGCCGGCGATCGCGCCGGCGCCCGCCGTCGCCGCCCCGCAGCCGCCGGCGGTCACCCCGGCCACCACCGGCACGCTGCGCGAATATTTGGAAGGCAAAGGCGTCAAGCTCGAGGCGCAACGCCCGCTGGGTTTCAAGGCGCTCGACATCACCGTGCCGATGCCGCCGCGCTGGACCCAGGTACCTGACCCCAACGTGCCCGACGCGTTCGTGGTGATCGCCGACCGCGTCGGCGGCAACAGCGTGTACACGTCGAACGCGCAGGTAGTGGTCTACAAGCTGGTGGGTGACTTCGACGCGACGGAGGCGATCAGCCACGGGTTCGTCGACAGTCAGCGCCTGCTCGCGTGGCAGACCACGAACGCATCCCTGACCAGCGTCGGCAGTTTCCCCTCCTCGGTCATCGAGGGCACCTACCGCGAGAACGACATGACGCTGAACACCTCGCGGCGCCACGTCCTGGCCAATTCCGGATCCGACAAGTACCTGGTGTCGCTGTCGGTGACGACGGCCGCAACGCAGGCCGTCAGCGACGCACCCGCCACCGACGCCATCGTCAGTGGGTTCCGGGTGGCCACCCCCGGCGTGGGCGGCCAGGCTCCGGCGCCGGCTGGGGCGCCCGCGACTGCTCCCGCGCCGCAGGCGCCTGCCCGACCGGCCGCACCGGCTGCCCCCGCCGCTCCTGCTGCTCCCGCCGCCCCCGCCGCCCCGGCCGCTCCCGGCCCGCGGACCGTTCCGGCTCCTCGCCAGGCGCCCGTCGAGCCGCCCCTGGTGACCTTGACGCCGGCACCTGTGCACTAGCGGCCGGTGGAGCCCGGCGCGCGGATTGATCGGCTGGCTCGTATGGTTGGCACATGCTTATTGCGGGCGTGGTGTGCGTGTGTGCGGCCATAGCGTCAGCCGCATTCGGTATCTGGTCTTTGTCGCACACGCCCACCACTGACGCCACGCAGTTGGCGCTGCGCTCGATGGCTCCCACCCAGTTCGCCGCCGCGGTGATGCTGGGCGCCGGGGGAGTGGTGGCGCTGGCCGCATCGCCGCACACCGCCGTCGTGGTGCTGATCGTCTGCATCCTGGGTGCACTGGGCACGCTGGCCACCGGCTCGGTGCAGAGCGCGAAGTATGCGCTGAGCCGCCAGACCGCCCCCGCCGAACCGGCCGGCTGTGCCGGCAGCTGCGGCGCCTGCACGCTGTCCTGTCACTGAAGCCTCACCCTGCACGCACGCGCAGTGTGGTGATAGCCACTTAGCAGCGCGGGCGCTTTTCGTGCCGAATTTGCGCCAGGCGAGCGCTCACACTCTATTGATGGGCCAACATCAGGATCCGTCGGACGGGCCGAATGCCGACACCTCGCAACCACCATCAGCGTCTCCGCGCCGGGTACCGCTCAGCCGTCGCTACCGGATAGCAGCCTCGGCCGCGATCCTCGTCGCGATCGGTTTGATCGTGACGATCATGTCGCTCTACCGGCTGCCATTCCTGGATGGAGTAGTCGGGGCCGGAGGCGGAACGCCGTGTATGGGCCCGACCGCCTCCTGCGGCCCAAACTTGTCGCCGCGGCCCACGACCCCCTCGACTACGCCTCCTGCTCCCACCGATCCACGATGAATCAGCGCGTTGTCTAGCTGTACTGACCACGGAGGTTAGGTACGGCGTGGCGTGGTGACTTAACGAAGACCTCCGGGTGAAGTGCGAGCTGCTTAGGAACGCACTACTCACTCCGGAGGTCTTCGTGGTCCACCGTAATGCCCCCTTGTCCGAAACCGGTCGTCTGCGGCTGGCCCGTTGCATCGTCGATGACGGTTGGCCGTTGCGACGCGCTGCCGAACGCTTCCAGGTGTCGGTGAACACTGCAGCGCGCTGGGCTGGCCGCTACCGCGAACTTGGTCTCGCCGGTATGTGCGATCGCAGTTCACGCCCGCATCGCAGCCCTAATCGGACGCCCACGCGCACTGAGCGGCGCATCATCAAGGTGCGGGTCATCCGTCGTTGGGGACCAGCGCGTATCGCCTATTTGCTCGGGCTCAACGTGTCCACGGTTCATCGCGTGCTCCGCCGCTACGGCGTGGCCAAACTCCGCTGGCTCGACCGTGCGACCGGACGGGTAGTTCGACGAATGGAAGCCCAGGGCTGCGGCGACTTGGTCCACGTCGATGTCAAGAAACTCGGCAAGATCCCTGCCGGCGGTGGATGGCGTGCACTCGGGCGTAGCCGCGGTAGACACAACTCCCAGGCCGACAAGAGCTCAGGACTGTTTCGCGCGCCAGGCCATCCGGTGCGTGGATATCACTTTCTGCACACTGCCATCGATGCGTATTCGCGCCTGGCCTACTCCGAACTGCTGACCGACGAGCGCAAAGAGACCGCCGCGGAGTTTTGGTTAAGGGCTAATGCCTGGTTCAACCACTGCGGCGTCACAGTCCGAAACGTGTTGACCGACAACGGAGCCTGCTATCGATCGCACGCATTCCGTGAGGCCCTGGGCGACATAAAACACCGACGCACTCGCCCCTACCGCCCCCAGACCAACGGCAAGGTCGAGCGATTCCACCGCACCCTCGCCGACGAATGGGCCTACGCCCGGCTCTACCGCAGCGATGCAGACCGCTGCGCTGAGTTCCCGCGATGGCTACACACCTACAATCACCACCGCGGCCACACAGCACTCAAGGGTCAACCACCCGCCAGCCGCGTACCTAACCTCTCAGGTCAGTACATCTAGCCGCCCATGGTGATCTCCCCGTGCACCGGCCCACCCTTGAGCGGCCGACTGTTCACGGCGGGGATGCTCCTGCTGCACGGAGCCGAGCTCATCGTGCTGGTCTTCGCGGCGAGAGTCACCGCGGGTTTGTATGCGCAGCCCGGTCTCGATGGCCGGCTACCCACGCTGTTGGTGGTGGCGGCGGTTCTGCTGGTTGGTTGGCAGACGTTCGGACTTGCTCGCGGACAGAAGTCGTTGACTGTCGCCGGGCTCGCCGTCCAGGCGGCAACGTTGATCGCGGGTATCGCCGTGGCCACGCAAGATCTTGAAGCCGGGAGTATCGGCATCGCGTTGCCGACCGCCATCCTGGCCGGATGGGGCTGCTTGGCCCGCACCGCACGCGAGCCGGCGGGGCCGGTCCGAGGGACGAGGAGCCCGGCCCTCGACAGTGATCAGCCGATCCTTACGACCGGGCAGGTCAACGAAAGTTGGGGGCCGGCACCGCAGCCGGCGGAACAGAACAAGACCGCCAAGTTCGCACTGCTGGCGGCCACCATCGCGGTGGTGCTGGCAGCGCTGAGTGCACACGGTGGGATCGTGTTCGGGCTGGTGATTCTGGCGGTCATCTTCATACCGCTCGAGCGATTGTTCCCGCTCCATCCGCGTCGCGTGCTGCGGCAAGGATGGCGGACGGACCTGGTTCACTATCTGGTCAACGGGGCCGCGTTGAAGGTCGGCCTGATCGCGGCGGTCATCGTGAGCGGTGGATTACTGCGTGCATTGGTGCCCCCGCCGCTGCGCGTCGCCATCGCCTCGACGCCGAGTTGGGTGCAGATAGTGGCGGGATTGGCGATCGCGGCCGTGGGCGACTACGCGGGACACCGGGCCGCCCACGAGATACCCCTACTGTGGCGGTTTCACCGCGTTCATCACAGCGTCCGTGAGATGGACTGGCTGGCCGCGAATCATCTTCACCCGGTTGACGAGACGTTCATCCGGTCAGCCGCGGTGCTGCCGCTGTATGCGCTGGGCTTCGGCCAGGTCAGCCTCGGTGCGTTCGTCGTCTTGATATCGCTGCAGGCGGTTTTCATCCACGCCAACGTGAACCTGAATTTGGGCCCGCTGCGGTGGCTGACGGCCACCCCGCAATTTCACCACTGGCATCACGCCCGGGACCCCCGAGCGCACAACAGCAATTTCGCCGGAGAGTTTCCCCTCCTCGACGCGATCTTCGGCACGCTGTACCTGCCCGCCCACAGCTGGCCCACGCACTACGGTCTCGACGAAACGGAACCGACAGGCTATCTGCGCCAACTCGCTTGGCCACTGGCCGCCGGTCGTACGACATAAGACCTTGAGGTCGGCCATCCCGGCCAGTCTCGGCTCTTAGTTGCGGCTCAGATCGATCGGGTGCGTGGCCAGCATCGCCAACGGTAACGGCTGGCGGCGCAGCACCTGCCCCCACAGATCCGCCCGCGGCGGCGCCAACACGTCAGATGGCAACGCCGACAACACAATCCAGTCGTCGCGCTCGATTTCGCCTTCGAGTTGCCCGATGGTCCAACCGGAGTATCCGGCGAAAATCCGCACGCCCTCGACCACCGGCGCGATCAGATCCGGTTCGGCATCGAGGTCGACCATCACCATGCGGCCGGCCACATGCCGCAGTCCCGGTACCCCGTCGGGATCGGCCCCGACGCGCAGCACCGCCAGGCACAGCGCCGCGTCCCTCTTGACCGGCCCGCCGATGAACATCGTCTTGGGCTTGGACGCGAGCTTGGCCCACTGCGGCAGCACGTTGTAGACGGCCGTCTCGCTGGACCGGTTCAGCACCACGCCCAGCGTGCCACCCTCGTTGTGCTCGACGATGTAGATGACGCTGCGGCGAAACGTCGGCTCCAGCAGATCGGTGTTGGCCAGCAACAAGGTACCCGCCCGCACCCGCTGGGCGGCGGGTGCGAAGTTGTCCTCAGGATCTTCGTGCTGCGCCACTATCACATCATCGCACCCGATGCTCGATCGCCGGTGCAAACAGCCGCGCTCGGCGAAGATTTGTACTGTGATTGGGACGGCGCAGAGCCGACCCGACCTTGCCTGTGCCGATCGTGGAAGTGGGTTCAGTGATTCGCACCCGGATGCAGGCAAGCGCACCCGTCGAATTGTGGCGGTCGGTGCGCGCCCTGCCGGACTTCTGGCGACTTCTGCAGCTGCGCATGGCAAGTCAGTTCGGCGATGGCCTGTTCCAGGCCGGCCTCGCGGGGGCATTGCTGTTCAACCCCGACCGGGCCGCCGACCCGCTGGCGATCGCCCGGGCGTTCGCGGTGTTGTTTCTTCCTTATTCGCTGCTCGGGCCGTTCGCCGGCGCACTGATGGACCGGTGGGACCGGCGCCTGGTGTTGGTGGGCGCGAACAGCGCGCGGCTGTGCTTCATCGTCGCGATCGGCACGATTCTCGCGGTCGGGGCCGGCGACTGGGTGTTGCTGTGCGCCGCGCTGCTCGCCAACGGTCTGGCCCGGTTCGTGGCGTCCGGCCTGTCGGCATCGTTGCCGCACGTGGTGCCCCGTCAGCAGGTCGTCACGATGAACTCGGTGGCGACCGCGGCCGGCGCGGTCTCAGCCTTTCTGGGCGCCAACTTCATGCTGCTGCCGCGCTGGCTCGGTGGCGCCGGCGATCACGGCGCGGCGGCGGTCATCTTCACTGCCCTGATTCCGGTGGCCCTGGCCCTGCTGCTGTCGCTGCGGTTCGCCCCCCGGGTCCTCGGTCCGGATGACACCAAACGGGCGATCCACGGCTCCGCGGTGTACGCCGTGGTCACGGGGTGGCTGCACGGGGTGCGGACGGTGGTTCAACTCCCGTCAGTGGCCGCCGCGCTGTCCGGGCTGGCCGCACACCGGATGGTCGTCGGGATCAACTCGCTGCTGATCCTGCTGCTCGTGCACCACATGAAGAATGTCGACGGCGACGGGCTGGGCACCGCGCTGGTGTTCTTCGCCGCCACCGGTCTCGGAGCTTTCCTGGCGAACGTGCTGACCCCGGTGCTGGTGCGGCGCTGGGGCCGCTACGCCACTGCCAATGGCGCGCTGGTGGCAGCGGCCGCCATTCAGACGGCGGGCGCCGGGCTATTGCTGCCGGTCATGGTGGTGTGCGGTTTCCTGCTGGGCATCGCCGGCCAGGTGGTGAAGTTGTGCGCCGACTCCGCCATGCAGATCGACGTCGACGACGCGCTGCGCGGGCATGTGTTCGCGGTTCAGGACGCACTGTTCTGGGTGTCGTTCATTGTCGCGGTCACCGTGGCCGCCACTTTCATTCCTGACGACGGACGCGCGCCGGCGTTTGCGTTGTTCGGTTCGGTGATCTATCTGATCGGGCTCTTGGCGCACAGCCTGATCGGCCGTCGAGGGCGTGCTAGGGAGGTTCTGAGATGACTGGTTCGGCTGCGTTCGTCGCTGATCTGCAGGCAGAAAGCGACGACCTCGACACGCTGGTGGCGCCGCTGCCCGCAGAGAGCTGGGCAACGATGACACCCGCGCCTGGGTGGACCATTGCCCATCAGATCGGGCATCTGCTGTGGACCGACCGGGTCTCGCTGCTGTCGGTCACCGACGAGGCTGCGTTCGGTGAAGCGCTGGCCGCTGCCGCCGCCGATCCGGGCGGGTTCGTCGATGCCGCGGCCGAGGAGCTGGCGGCGCTGCCGCCCGCGGAGTTGCTTGCCGACTGGCGCGACACCCGCAAGCGGTTGCACGAGGCCCTGCTCGGCGTCGCCGACGGCCGCAAGTTGCCGTGGTTCGGCCCGCCGATGAGCGCGTCGTCGATGGCCACCGCCCGACTGATGGAGACCTGGGCGCACGGACTTGATGTGGCCGACGCCCTCGGTGTCACCCGGCCGCCGACGGATCGGCTGCGCTCGATCGCGCACATCGGCGTGCGGGCCCGCGACTACGCGTACATGGTCAACGGTTTGACGCCGCCGAGCGAACCCTTCTACGTCGAATTGCGCGGGCCGGGCGGGGACACCTGGACCTGGGGACCGGCGGATGCGCCACAGCGCGTGACGGGTTCAGCGGAGGATTTCTGTTTCCTGGTCACCCAGCGGCGGCCGCTGAGTGCGCTGGACGTGACGGCGGTGGGGGAGGACGCGCAGCAGTGGCTGGGAATCGCGCAAGCTTTCGCGGGCCCGCCCGGCGCCGGGCGATGAGCGCGCGTCAGCGCGCGAAGAGAGCCGGGGCCATCAGCCGGAGCGTCGGGCGATGAGCGCGCCGACGACGCGCGTCATCGCGGTGGAGGAACACGCTTGGACGCCCGAATTGCGCTCGGCGCTCATCGATTCCGGTGACGACGACACCGTCACCTGGTTCAGCAATTCCGGGATGATCAGCCACCGCCTGCTCGACGTGGATGAAGAACGGGTGGCCCGCATGGACGCCGCGGGTGTCGACCTGCAGGTGTTGTCCATCACGACTCCGGGCACCCAGTCCCTTCCGTCGGCACTTGCAGTGCCTTTGGCCCGTGACGCCAACGACTTCCTCTTCGATGCTGTGCAGCGCCGACCCGACCGCTTCGCAGCGTTCGCCACCCTGCCCACCCCGGACCCGGACGCCGCTGCCGTTGAACTGCGCCGCTGTATCCACGAACTAAGCTTCGTCGGTGCCATGCTGTTTCCCCGCACCGGCCCAAACCTGCTTGATCACAACCGTTTCCGGCCGATTTTTGAAGCCGCCGCCGAGCTCGGGGCACCCCTCTACCTGCATCCCGGCATACCGCCGGCGGCGGTACGGGAGGCGTGCTACGACGGTTTCGACTTCGCCACATCTTTGATGCTGTCGACAGGAGGGTGGGGCTGGCACGCCGAGGCCGGGCTTGCCGCGCTGCGGCTCATCCTCGCCGGAACTTTCGACCGGCATCCCGACCTGCAGCTCATCCTCGGCCATTGGGGCGAGATGCTGGTCTCCTTCGCCGATCGCGCCGATGCGCTCAGCGGTACCAGCACCCATCTGGATCGGCACGTGCTCGAATACATCACGTCAAACGTCTATGCCACCGCCGGGGGAATATTGAGTCACCGGATGCTGCGACAAGCCCTCGACGTGCTGGGCGCCGATCGCCTCATGTTTGCACTCGACGACCCTTACAACGGGGGTTCCCTCGACGCGCGTGGCTTCATCAACAGCGCACCCATGAGCCTCGAGGACAGGCAGAAATTCGCACACCTGAATGCCGAGCGCCTGCTCTTGGGCTAATCGACTACGACGCGTGCTCGCGCCACATCCTTGTCCGCGTCCTTGTCCGCCTCGCCACGCGCCAGCATCCCTGCCGGGGCCATCGGAAGCGGGGCGCCGCCGGTCGAGACCGTCGGACCCCGCACTTCGGCCGCGTTAAGGACACCGGCCCGCAGGCTGGCCGGTTTCCCACCCGACTCCGGCTCGAAGCTGCTGGTGGGGCGGGTGTAACTGGTCAGCCCGGCTCCGGGGAATCCGCCTCCGGCGCCGATGCCACCGCCCGCAGATCCCCCGGCGGCCGCAACCACGGGTTCGCCGAGACCCGCCGCAACCGGCGCTCCGGCCGACGGAAACATCCCGCCGAATGACTGCATCATGCTTTGCGGCAGGCTGGTGACCCCCTGCATGGCCTGCATCGGCGCCTGCAACATCTCCTTGAGCGGTTCGGTGGCCCCCGACACCATCTGCATCGGCGTCTGCATGAGTGAACTCAGTTGGCCGGTCGCCTCGGCGGGAGAGGCCGCGCTCTGGCCCGCTGTCTGCCCGACTTGGCTCGACGCCTGCATGCCGGTCTGGGCCGCGGCCTGGGCCACCGCCTCTGCGGCGGCGGCCGGCGCGGCCGGTGAGGCGCCCATCGGCGCGATCGGTGGAGGTACCGCCAGGGCCGCGATCAACGCACTCAAGGCAGCGGAGTACGCCCAGCCCACCCCGGAGTTGTGCGGCCAGTGCTCGCCGAAGTATTCACCGTCGCGCTCGACGATCCCCGGGGTGTTCTGGCCGAACCAGTTGGTGGCGTTCAGGACAGTCCACTCGTCGCGGTTGGTCTGCGAGACGATCGACGGGATGACCGACGACCGCGCGAGCATGAACGCCTCGACCGCGGCCTGCGTGACGTTGATCTTCTCGGCAGTCCAGCCGACCAGGGTCTGCAATCCGGCGTTGAGTCCCGTGGCGGCGATCGCCGACGCCGCGGAGCCCACTCCCTGCCACGCCGCCTGAGTCGCCACCGTGTTGACGGTGGACAGACCCGCCGAAAGTTCATTGTTGGCGGTCTCGGTCACCCAGACCACGTTGTTGGCGATCACCGAGGCGGGGGAACCGGCCTCGAAGATCGCCGCGACGACCTCGGGCGGTCCAGTCCAGCGGGGATCTGGCATCGGCGTCCTAGAGTCCGACGGCGCCCGCGTTGGCCGCCTCGGCCGCGACCGTCGTCGCCGAGGACAGACCTTGTGCCCCCGAGAAGGCGACGCGCTGCCCGACGTGCTCCGCGGCCGTCCCCAGATAGGCGGATCCGGCGGCGTTGAGAGCCGCCGCGAACTCGATCGAGTCCGCGTCGGCGGCCATCGGTACCACTCCGGTGAGCGCGGCCGCCCCTGCCGCCGTCGTGGCGGCCATCCCTTCGCTGATTCCTGCCTCGGCGGCCGCCGACATGTCGACAGCGCCCGGCACCATGCCGAAAAATCCGCCCATTGCTACCTCTCGATTCAATCCCGCCGGACAGAGCCGGCGACAAGTTGCGCTGAGTCTAGGTTCAGGCTCGGCGCCTGTCGATTCACGTCTGCGGCTCTGCGACCAGCACTCCTTCCATCCCACCGTCGCTGGTGACCAACAACGCCCGACCGGGCGGCAGTTGCTGGGCGCTGATCCTGCCGAACACCTTCACCGCTGCCGGGTCGTTGTCCATGAACAGGGTCGGCGCCCGCGAGCCCGTCATCTTCTGCAGGAACGGGTTGGTGACCGAGACGCCCGCCCAGTTGCCAGGCAGGCGCGACGCGATGACGTGCAAGCCGATCTCGCGGCTGCGCTCGATCAACCCCCAGAGCGGCGCCGTTGCCGCATTCTTGCCCAGCACACCGTGCGGTCGCAGTTCCTGCTCGTCATCGATCAGAACGAAATGGTGCGGACCTTCCCAGCTCCTGCGGTTGAGCAGTTCTTCCTGGCTCAAACCCGACGGAGGCAGGCGGTCGCGCAGCAGCTGTGTCAACTCGGCCAACACCGCGTCGATGTCGTCCGCGGTGTATGCGTATGCCCGCACATGCTCGCCCTGAATTCTGCCGATCAGCGAAGTCTTCGGGTCGATGATGGTGATCTGCGCCTGCTCCGGTGTGCAGCGGGCTACGACCATCTGTCCGAATACCGCCAAAGTCGTTGACTTCCCGCATGATTGACGGCCCACGACCAGCATGTTGGGTACCACTCGGGAAGGCAGCGCGGCCGGTTGCAACGCGGTTTCGCCGATCCCGAAGGGAATGGTCAACGGATCGGCATCCCCGGCGCTACCCGCGAACACTTTCGCCACCTCGCTGAGCGGAATCCGTTGGGGCAGACGGGCCAGGCTCTCGACCCGCCCGGCCCCGGTTCGGTCAGAGATGAGGGCGCCGATGTCGCGGGTGGCCACCCGATCTCCGTTGGGCGCGAACACCTCCGGGACGCCGACGAGCAACTCGAAGCCTTCTCGAGTGAGCCCGAACCCTGGCCGGTCCAGGGTGTTGCGGGCTGCCTTCTTCCGCTCGAATCCCTCACCCATCTGGGTTTCATCGGGATTGCTCAGCCGCAGCTGGATTCGTGCATTGGAGACATTGACCAGTTGTTGCTTCTGCCCGATGAGCCACGCGGTCGCGGTGGTCATGATGTGCACCCCATAGGACAGGCCCTGCCGGGCAATGGCGATTGCCCGTTCTCCCATAGCAGCGTCCTTGTCGTAGAGATCGCTGAAGTTGTCGATGACGAGGAAGACGTCGCCGAACTTGTCGTCGGGGTCCGTCGTGCCAGTGCCTGTCTGGACGCTGCTGTCCAGGCCGAAGCGCCGGTCCCGGAACTCGGAAATGTCGATCTGATACCTCTTGAACGCCGCCTCACGCGCCGAAATCAGGCCTTCGATCGAGGCGATGGTCCGAGACACTCCCTCGCGGTCGGTCGGGCTGACCACCGACGCCACATGCGGTAGTTCTTCGACCGGGTACAGCGACGCTCCGATGCAGAAGAACGTCACCCGTTCCGGCCGGTACATCAACGCCGCGGAGGTCATCAGCGTCATCAACGTGGTGGACTTGCCGCGCTGGGCGGTCGCAACCACCATGACGTTGTCCATTTCGGCGTTGATCGCATGCACGCGTTGGTCGTGTTCCTCGGGAATGTCTACGACTCCCAGCGGGAACACCAGGCCTGGATTCTCTCCGTATGCGACATGCCACGGCCGGCCGCGCCAGCGGGCCACCAACGCGTCGACCGGCTCGCTGACTTCCAGTGGCGGCAGCCATATTTGGTGCGGCGGCCGCGCGGGGTTCGAGACGAGTGACTCGCGGACGACGTCGACGAGCTTCTTCTTCCGAAAGCCGTCTGCATGGAACAGGAATTCGTCCGGCTCGTCGGGTGCATCCGCGACGGCCAGCGCCGCGCTGTCGGACTCACTGAGCGGTTGGTATTCCGAGGTGTACGCGCGTGGCTGCGAAAAGCTCATGGCCACCGTCTTATTCACGTTCAACGCCGGTTTGGGCACCACGAACGGGGCCGACACATAGAAGCACCGGAACTGCTCGAGGTCACGGGGGCCGACTTTGAGCAGCGCGTAGCCGTTCTCCTGCGACGGCAGGTGCAGCGCGGCGTCACTGCCGATCACGTCGCGGGAGTCCTCCGCGGTCTCGGCGCGCAGCGCCACCCGAAAGGCTATGTTGCTCTTCGCCTTACTCAGCGACGACAGGTCCAGCCGCTGGCCGCCCAGGGTGAAGAAGACGTTGCAACCGCGGCCTTCCTGCCCGATGTGGATCACCAGGTCGATCCACTCCGGGTGATGAATGAACAGCTCGAGGTACTCGTCGATGATCACGAGCAGGATCGGGATGGGCTCCAGATCCCTTCCGGCGAGCCGCATCTCCTCGTACTCGTTGGCATCGCGGGCCCCGGCGTCCTTCAGAAGCCGGTAGCGTCGGGCGATCTCGCCGTTGACCGCTTTGCGCATCCGCTCGGCCAGGTGGCGATCGTCCTTGCCCAGGTTCGACAGCGATCCCGCGACGTGCGGGAACCCCTGTAAGTCCTGGGCGGCCGACTCGAACTTCATGTCGACGAAGATCACGATGAATGTCTCCGGGGAGTGCGTCAGCGCGATTCCGCTGCACAGTGACAAGAAGTATTCCGACTTGCCGGAACCAGAAGTGCCGATCACTACGGAGTGAAAGCCGTAGCCGCCGAAGTCCTTGGCCCGCAAGATTACATACTGCAGGTCGCCACCCTGCCGGACGCCGACGGGCACCATCGCCCACTTCGGATCGCCCCGTCCCCGGCTCTCTGCCCACAGCCGGTCGACGTCCAGGTTGCGCGGGTCGGTGATGCCCAGTGCGCGCAGCAATTCACCCGCCTGGCTGTCGGTTTCGGACAAGTCGCCGGCGCTCATCGGCGACCAGCGGGCAAGCGCACGCGCAAACCTGTTGGCAGTGCTGTCAGCCAGCGTGTCGGCGACGGCGTAGAAGGTGTTGCGGTGGGTCAGCCTGCCGTCGCGCAGCGCGAACCGCTGGCTCTCGTCAGCGAACCCGACGCCGACTCCGGCGCGAGTTGCCAACCGCAACACGGTGATTCCGGCCATTCCTTTCTGCCCGGTTACACCCTCCCACTGTTCGGGGGTGCCGACGTTGTCATCCACGATCACCCAGTGCGGACCCAACGTCGGTGCCGTCGTCCCTTCCATGGGTGACGGCATGGACGTCGGACTCGCCGTCACGGGCGGCGACCAGGGCCCGCGCCCCTTGCGGTGCAACTCGGCGTCAAGCGCGTCTTCCAGCTCCGTCGGCGATGCGAATACCAGGCGGCGCAGCCCGCACGCGTCGAACATCTCGTCGTGCTGGTTGTGTGGCAACCAGACCAGCCATTGCCAGTGTTCAGGATGGCGGGTGACCACCATCAGTTTCACGTCATTGGGACTGTGGTAGACCGCGAGTGAGCACAGCAGTGCGCGCGCCAGACCGTGCAACTCGCTCGGATCATCGGCAGTGAAGCTGAATCCGGGCTTCGACCGCAGGCTCAGCACCTTCCCGATCCCGCGGATCTTGCTCTGTTCGAGGATGAAATCCCGCAGGGCACCGCCGGTTACCGGCTCCAGCTCTTCACCGATGGGAACGTCTGGCCACTGCAGCGAGACTGCCGATTCGCTGGCCTGCTGAACGCCGATACCCAGCCGGACATCGAGGAAGTCCGGATCGGCGGGGCGCCGTTCCCACATTCGTGGGCCGCCGATCACCGTGTCGAGTTGCTGCGGGCCGGCATGCACGAACAGCTGGCTTCGGCGTTGTTCCCGCGCGGCACGCTGAACTTCTTCACGGTCGTCATCGAGCTGGCGCAGATAGCTGCGCCGCTGCTTTTCCAGTTCGCCCCAACTGATTCGGCGACCGCGACCGAACCGCCCGCCGAACATCAGCGCGCCGAAGCCGACCAGACCGACCATCGGAAAGAAACCCGACTGCAACGACCTGACACCGGACGCATACATCACGACCAGGGTGCCGACGATGCCGACCAGCAATGCGGGCAGCGCGATCATCAGCAGGATGTTGCGCGGCTCGCGTTCGGGCAGCGCCAACGGCGCGGCGATCGCCACCCGCACCGGCGGCACATTCGGTGTGGGCGTGCGCTTCGGTCGCACGAATCCGCGTTTGGACATGGCTAACTCCCCGTCTCGCTGGCATCGGGAAGGGGCGCCAGTGCGCCGCCCGCGGATACCGCGTCGCGGGCAACCAGGGCCGCGTCGCGACTGATCGCTGGACCGGGCGCGAATGTGCGTACCAGGGGCCATGGTGCCTGCACGGCGAGGCGTGGATCCAGTCCGAGCGCTTGCAGGGTCCGCGGATCGGATTGGATCCCGTAGCGAACTCCTTGCGGTGAAACCCAATACAGGCTTTCTCGGCTGGCCGCGGTCAGCACGCCGCTGGTGGTGGCCACGAAGTTGGCCGCATCTGGCAGGACCAATGTCTGGTCGGCCTCGCTGGACTCCGGGCTGCGGTCATCGCGCACCAGATGCACCAGACGTGAGTCCATGCCACTCGGAACCGGCAGGCCCCGACCCGAGATGATGGCGACTCTGGCCTGGGGGTCGGAAGCTTGTTTCTCCCATCCCACACAGGTCACCGGATTAGCTTTGGTGTCAACGAATTCCAGTTTGCCGGACGGATAGTAGTCGACATTGAGCACGTCGACGACCGGGATGTGGATCAATCGGTCCGGCGCTATCAGCGTGGGTGCCGTCGAGCCTTGAGAGTCCCTGGTGCGCAGCAGATCCGCGACGAAGCTGCTGATCTTCTGCACGCCTCCGGTCAGCAGGACATAGAACCCGTTGACGGTTCCACCGGAGTCGCGGGATTGAAGGACGCTGCCCACCTTCAGCTCGGGCAGCCACCGCGACGCGGTTCCCGAATCCGGAATCGTCGGTGATACAAGCGGTTCCGTCGCCGGCATGGCGTCAAAGAGGGCGTTGGACAGTTCGACCGGATACGTCACGCCGGGATCCAGACCCAGATTGAAGGTCACCGAGCGGTCGGCCGGGTCGATGCGCGACCGTTGCCCTCCCCAGATCACGTAGGTCGTGCCGTTGTGCGTTGCCAGGAGTGCCTGCGTCGGGCTCATCGCAGCTGCCCTGTCCAGTGGAGTCAGCCGTCCCGCGATCGCAGTGACGAGGGGCGGTGTGGTGCTGCCCCGAGTCCCGTTGGGTGCGGTGTCACACACCGCCCACGCGGACACCGCGGCGGCCGCGACGGGCAGGCTGTCGGGCACGCCGGGGATACCGATCATCGGACCGGTCGGGAATTTGGCGATTTCGTTTGACGTAACCCAGGTAGGCGCGGTGGCATTGCCGACGACCAGCCGTGCGGAGGTGAGGTTGAGCGCCGGGTACAGGCGCCCGTTGACTTTGGCGTAGATGGCTCCGGTGTCGCGGTTCCCGATGACGGCCGAACCAGCGACCAAGCCGGCCGGCTTCATGATGTGCAGCAGGGCCATCCAGCCGACACCGATGAGCACCAGGACGAGCGAAAGGGCCACCGCCGCCTGCTGTTTACGGTCGTCGTGCTTCATCCGGACGGAGAACCGGGTAATCGCGGCGCGCAGCCGTCGGTTATAGAACAGATGCCCCGAATTCTGGTCTCGGTTGGACAGATTGAGCGGCACAGTCTTCTCCTTCCGGTGACCGGTACGGACCCGATTCCGTACCCGTCACCACTGCAGGCCTCCGCCGTACCGTGCCTGGTTCTCGGCTTCGGCCTCCTCTCGCAGCGCTGCGATCGCGAGGTTCAATCTGTCGGCCAGCTCGCCGGGTGCGTAGCCGGTCATCACGTCCGGGTGCAACGTCAACTCGAGCAGGCGGCCGTCCGAGTTCACCACCGCGTGCACGTCGCCGAGGTCCACGCTGTAGGTGACGGTCTCAGCCTGGGCGACCAGTGCTTCCCACTTGTCGGCTGCCTCGCTCAGTTCACGAAGAACCGCTTCGACGAGGTCTGCATCGCTTCCGGCGCTTCGGTCGCTGAGCTCGCTGGAAGGACCCGACCCCGACACCATGACAGTATGTCGATGCCTCCCACCAGCGTCAATTCAGATTCAGTCGGCACTTTCCGGTCCGGTTTCGCCCCGGCTCCCGGTTGGCGTGGCGTCCAGTTTCGCGAACCACGCGAAGTGGTAATTCGCTGACATCGGGTCCCCGGAAACGCGGCCGTCGATAGCGGCGAGCAACATGCAGTCGAGCAGGTGCGCCGGATCGACGTCGGGGTATTGCGCCAGGACCTGGTACCGGACGGTGTCCAGATGAACCCGCAGCAGATCGACTTCTTGCTCGACGATGTCGGCGCCGGAGGCGACCGCCTTGGCCATGGCGTTCACCAGGCGGGGTAGGCCCTCGCGCCCGTGCGTCGCCACCCTCAGCTCCCAGTCCAGGTCCTCGACTGCAGGTAGCTCCAGCGGCTGCGCCGAAGTTTGCGGGTCGGGAGCGTCACTCGACCACCTGCCGGGATCACCCGGCGTGTAGGTCAGCACGCGGGTGGTAGCACCCAGCAAATCGACCGCGCGACCGCTGCGCCGCTGGGGCTCCAATAGTCGCACTCCATCGGGTACGGCGATGCCCGGCGGAATCCAGCCGTGGGCGAGGTCGGTGACCAGCACAGTCGTGCCGTCTGGCCGCTCTCCGACGGCCCAGCTCAGGCGCGGCTCCTGCCGCGCCACAAATGCCAGTAGCCCCTGCAACCGGTCGTCGGCGGTTCCCGCCGAACTGTCCGCAACCTCAGCCGGTTGTTGCCCGTCCGTGCTTGGGGCTGGCGCCGGAGCGGGCGGCTCATCGCGGATCGCGGGAAGGACCTGCGTCTTGTCCATGTCTGCGCGCGGATCGGCGTCCTGCCGCTGCCGGCGCAGATGGCGCATTGTCGATTCGACGCGGCGCACCGCCAAGTCGCGGGCCTCGTCGATCACTCTCGCTTCGGCGTCGCGCCGGGCCGTGTACTCCATGCCCGCTCTGCCGATCGCTCGCAACTCATCGTTCGCGGCGCCGGCGATCCGCTGTAGATCAGCCTTGAGATACCCAGCGGCGGTTGCGGTTTCGGAGTTTCCGGCCGCCGATAACTCCGCTGGCCACAGGCCGCCGGTGACCCAGGGCGTGCAATCGAGCGGCGCGCTGAAGGTGGGTACCGACAACGATTCCTGGGTCGCTCTGCGCAGACGCTGCCGCGCGGTGATACGGCCGAAGATCCCCACCGGCCAAGAGTAGCGGTAGATATCGGCCCACCCGGCGGCTTTCGCGGATGGTGACCAGATGGTGAATTGTGTGGCGGACCCGGCGTGGGTAGCGTGTGCCCATGGCCGAATCCGCGCTGCAGCAGCAACTCGATGAGGTGCGCTCTCTGCTCGGCCGTGCGCGAGAGTTGTTCGGCGACAATCCGATCGAGCCACCGACCGAGATTGCGCCCGACCCGGAAACCGGCCGGACCTGGTTGCTCTAGACGGTCAGTGGCCGCGGCGACGCAGCCGGTGGTCGAGCAGCTTCTCGATCGCCGCATCGAGGTCGGCGTCCGTCGGCACCTCCGCCGATGGGGAATGTCCGGCCGCGACAATCTCGGCGCGCACTTCCAGCAGCGCCTTGAGGCACGAGACGTCAGCGGTCAGCAGGATGCCCTCGGCCAGAGTTTGGGCGTCCGTCTCCATGGCCGCCTCGCTGAGCGCGACACTGTGCAGGTATCCGCCACGACACGACCGCACCAGGATGTGACCGCTGGGATGCACGGTGTCGAAGGCGGGATTGGCGTCGGTCATGAATGTCCAGCGACTGTCATCCGTCGAGGATGCCGCCGAGTTTGCCGGCTGCCTCTTGTTCGTGCTGCTCCCATAGCGCCGCTGAGGTGTGCAGGTTCTGGGCGATGTCGGCGTGGTCGTCGGCTTGTTGTTCGTAGCACTCCCGCCTGAGTTCGAGCAGTTCCCGTCCGGCCTCCCGCAGCTCGCTGTAGATGGGGCCGAGGGAGTCCAGGCTCGCCTGGATGGCCGCGTGCGAGGCGGGCAGGGCACGCAACTGCTCGGAGGTCTGTTGGTGATGGGCGGCGGCTTCCCGCAAATGAGCCGGCACCACATGAATTCGGTCTGCCATCCGCTTTCTCCTCCTCTGCTGCTAGGCCGTGGCTGATGGCCGGGTCGGTGTGGGTGTGTCAGTAGGCGGTGCGGTCGTCTGGCCCGCCGGCACCGGCGGGTGCTCCCAGCCTAGGAAGCTCGGCCCGGTCACGGTCGAAATGTGTTGAATCTGGCCGTCGAGCAGCGCCTTGCTACGTCCGAGGGCAAGTGCGTGCCGATCGGTGAACATGCCGATATCGCCTGGCTCTACTCGGGACGGGTCGAGGGGAGCGCTGACTGCCGTGCCCGGCGGCGGGATGGTAATGCCCTGTTGCTGGAATGCGTCGGCGATCGGGGTGCCTGCCGCTGCGGCCTTGATCGCCGCGGCCAGTTGCGGGCTGGCGGCGGTCACCGTCTCGCCGGTGGGCAGCGTCACCGTCGTCGGACCTGTGAGCGGCGCCGCGGGCTGTTCGGCGGCCGGGTCGCGATGCTCGTCGTCTCGGTGGTCGGCTTCCTGGGCATCACGCTTCTTGTCCTCAGCTGACTCACGGTCAACGGGGTCGTCGTCGAACAACCCGTCGTCCAGCGATCTCGAGCCCCGGCCGGTGCCGCCGGTCGGCAGGTTCGGCAGCGCGAACCCACTCGGTGCTCCCAACGCCGGCATTGAGGCGCCCGCCGGCGATGTTCCACCGCCCGCACTGGGCGCAGTTGCCGGAGCGGACGTCGCCGCGGGCAACGGCCCCGAAGCGCCGGCCGGCACCGACCCGGGGTCATCGAGGAGGAACGAGTCGGGCAACGGTTCCGATGCGAGGGCCGGCATCGGCTGTCGGTCGGCGCCGCGCCCGGGCGATGGTGCCGCTTCGGACGCCGGACGCGGGGCGGGCGATGTCTCCGGTGCGTTCTTCGACGCGTTGTACAGCGACGTCCACGCGGCCATCAGGGCCGACTTCGACGTGTCGTCCAGGCTCGCGGTGGCGACCACCTCGCGGATATCTCTGAGCTTGCCGATCAGCAGACGCTGGAAGTCCCTTGCGCCAGAGGGGGTGTCGAGATCAGAGCGCGTTGCGACGGCCGTCTCGATCTCGTGCTGCAGTTTGGTGAGGGCGTCCCGGCCCTCGACCGTGGTCAGGTGCGCATTCAGGATCGCCGAAACCACCTGCAGGTCAAGCTGAGATGTCATGGAATTCTGATGGGCCAGAGCGGCTTCCGCATCCGCGATGGCTTTGGCGGCATCGCCGTCGGCGCGATCTGCCGGTGCCGGGGCGGGGGAGGCCGGCGGGGAGAAGAGGTCCGGGTGCTGCCGCCGTATCTTGGCCAGGATCTCGGCGAGCTGCGCCCCGGTCGTCGGGGGTGATACCGCGGCGATCCGTTCGTCGGGTGTCAGCCCGACCATCCATGCCAACGGATCGCCGGTGCGCTCCTGGATGAGTCGCATGGTGTCCACGAGGTCCTGATATGTCGTCACGACCCCTCCATGCCGCGGGACAGTACCCAGGCGCCGTCCCCTCGACAATTCACCCTGTGGACGGCCGGCTGTACTGCGACCGCAGCCCTTGCAGCACAGCGCTTTTGGCGCGGCTCACCTCGCGGGCATCGGTGATGACAGTGGTGATGTCGCGTTGCTTGGCCAGCAGGAAACGTTGAAATTCACGCGCGCCCAACGGCGAATCGAGCGCAAGGCGGTGCGCACGCTCGATCTCCGCCGCGATCGCATCGAGCCGGCGCAGGCTCTCCCGCAACGCCTCATGCGCACCGGCGAGGGTGTCGGCCAGCACCCGGTCCGCCTCGGAGGCAGCGCGGTGCCTGTTCGCCAGCTCGGCTTGGCGGGCGGTAATGGCACTGATCGAGGATCCCGCTTGGTCCGACATGACTTGAACGTGAACCTTCCTCTACCAGGGCCGCCGGATCGCCACGTTGGTGCCCATTCGGCTGATCCGGACGGAGGCACCCGAATAGGGCGCTTCGACCACCAGATTGTTGCCGATGGCCATTTGTACGTGCCCGGTGTGCGGGAAGACGAGGTCGCCCGGTTTCACCTGGTTGCGCGGCACCGGAACTCCGTCGTTGATCTGTTGGTAGGTGGTGCGGTCGAGGTGGACCCCGGCCTGCCCATAGGCCCACTGGACCAGGCCGGAGCAGTCGAACTGGTCGGGACCGGTCGCACCCCAGACATACGGGCGACCGATCCTCGACAGCGCGGCCCTGACCGCCGCGCCCGCACGACCGTGCGCCGAGGTCAGCCGGGGGCGATGGTGCGTGGCGTGATACCGCAGCGCACGCAATGCTTCGGCGTGGCGCCGCGCCCTGCCGTGCGCGGCAAGTACGTGGGCCCGTTGCGCTCGCAACCGCGCCACCCGCCGGCGCATCGCCTCGCGCTGACCAAGCGGGGTCGCCGGGGTGAGCGCGGCATCGGCGCGGGCTTCATCGACAACACCACCGGTGAGCCCCCGCGCAACGGCCCTGTCCCGCCGTGCGCCGGCGATGATCGTCGCTACTGCTGAATCCGTGTGGGCGGCTGAAGTCAGGACGACGCGGCTGCGGTTCACCGCACGCTGATATGGAGCATGGGGCGCAACGTATTTCGGCTCAGGATCCGGCACCGCTCCCATCGTCACGGCGGGAGCGGTTCCGGCGAACAGTCGGTGGGCGCGCTCCAGTGCCTCCAATTCCGGCTCAGTCACCGGCCGTCCCTTCGTCGACGGGCTCATGGGTTCCCCACACCGCATCGGTGAAGGCGCGCACCCGGGGGATTGCTCCGGACGGGATGACACCCCGGTTGCGGATGTCCCACACGTCTTCGCTGGTGACGCCGATCAGCGCCGCAATGACCGCGTCCGGAAGTGACGACCACGAGCACGCCCGGTCGAATCGGGCGCTCAGACTCGTCGGCAGCCGTTCCAATAGCCCGCTTCGGGTGGCCTCGAGCGCCTCTAAGTGCGACATGAGGCGTCCCGTCGAATCGGCGCCCGCGTTCACCGCAACCCGCCATGAACTGGCGGCCAGCATCTCCGCTTTCACGCACTGTGCGATCACGGTCAGAATATACGTCTCATATTCGTTTGATGTCTTCGCCGGCATCCGGTCGATGAGTGACCGCAGCGTTTCAAGCTGTGCCTCGGCGTACTCTTCGAGGACATCGGTATCGCTGTGACGCTCGACAATGACCGATCCAGCGCTGCCCGATCCAGTGCTCCGGGCGGCGGTGGGCGCCGGCGGTCGCGCCGAGAGCAGGCGAGCCAGTTCCGCCTCGGGATCCGCCGCGACCACGAGCCGCGAATACGTGCCCGGAGGCAGGCCGAGCCCTTCTTCAACCTTCTGAACAGTGCTTTTGTGGGGTTTGCGGGCGCCGCGTTCAAGGTAGCTCAACCCCATGATGCTCACATCGGTAGCCGCCGCGAGGTCGGCGAGTGACCAGTCCCGTGATTCGCGGAGCGCGCGAATGGCCGCGCCGGCCGACTCGCGGCTCACGGCGGGCTCCAACCCATACGCGGATATTACACAGCGAGCTTTCCCTACCTGTGTATATATGTTTTGTTATCCGTTTTGCTTGTTGCCCACCGTCTCATGTGTATACGATTCCGCCTACGTTTCACGTAGACAAGGAGGCCTTCCCATGGCAAACCCCTGCACCTCAAACCCGGAACTGTGGTTCGGCTACCCCGATGACGACGGTGGCGACGGTGCCGCCAAGGCGCGCATCTACGAGCGGTCGGCAATGGAGGCGAGGGTGCAGTGCCTGCGCCGGTGCCCCCTGGCGCAGCAACGCCTGTGCGCCGAGTGGGCGATCAAGCACGGCGAGGAATACGGCGTCTGGGCCGGCGTCAAGTTGCCCGGCGGGCAGTACCGCAAGCGCGAACAACTGGCGCACGCCCACGAGGTGCTGCGGCGAATCGCCGCAGGAAAGATCAACGCTCGTGAACTACCCGAGAACGCGGCCCTGCTGGCGCGCCTGGAAAACGACGCCGAGACCAACCGGCTTCCGTTGAACGCCGTGGTCCTGCATCTTCCTGCCGCACAGGTGGGTCCGCGTTCGGCGGCCTGAGCAGCGTTGCGGGGAACTCGCGCGATAGCGGACCGAAACCCGGGGTATACGGCGCTTGACAGTGGCCCCGTCCGGGCCGAGGCAACTGAACCAGAGGCGCTGCCATGACTTTCGACGTATCCCCTACCGCAGCACAACACGATCTGGCCCGGCGGACCCACGAGTTCGCCGAGCAGGTGATCCGGCCGGTCGCAATGGAATACGACCAGCGGCAGGAGTTTCCGTGGCCGGTGCTGGAGGAGGCGGCCCAACGTGGTTTCTACAGCCCGCTGTTCTATCGCGATCTGATCGGCGACCCGACCGGCGTCTCGCTACCGATGTTCATGGAAGAGCTGTTCTGGGGCTGCGCGGGAATCGGCCTGGCCATCGTGATGCCGGCCCTGGCACTCTCGGCGATCGGCCAGGCCGCCTCACCCGAGCAAATGCTGCAGTGGGCGCCGGAATGCTTCGGAACCCCAGGGGACCTCAAGCTGGCCGCACTGGCCATCTCAGAACCCGAGGGCGGCAGCGATGTCCGCAACCTCCGCACCGTCGCCCGCCGCGACGGCGACGACTGGATCATCGACGGACACAAGATGTGGATCGGCAACGGCGGTATCGCCAATGTCCACGTGGTGAACGCGGTGGTCGACGAGGAACTCGGCCACCGCGGCCAGGCGCTGTTCGTCGTACCGGGCGGGACCCCCGGGCTGGAGCTGGTTCGCAAGCTGGACAAGTTGGGCTGTCGGGCATCCCACACCGCCGAGCTGCGGTTCAACGGTGTCCGGGTGCCGGGCGGCAATCTGCTCGGCGGACAGGACAAGCTCGAACACAAGCTGGCCAAGGCCCGCGAAGTGGTGGCCGGGGCAAAGAAGTCGGGCTCCGCCACGCTGGGCACCTTCGAGCAGACCCGGCCCATGGTGGCGGCGCAGGCGATCGGAATCGCGCGCGCCGCACTGGAATACGCGACCGCTTACGCGACCGAGCGGGAAGCGTTCGGCGGACCGATCATCGACAACCAGGGGATCGCGTTTCCGTTGGCCGACTTGGCGACTCAGATCGACGCGGCCCGGCTGCTGACGTGGCGCGCCTCGTGGATGGCGGCCAACAACGTCCCCTTCGAGCGGGGCGAAGGCTCCATGTCCAAGCTGGCCGCCAGCGAAGTCGCGGTCAAAGCCACCGAGCGGGCGATTCAGACGATGGGCGGCTGGGGCTACATCACCGATCACCCGGTGGAGAAGTGGTATCGAGATGCCAAGTTGTACACCATCTTTGAGGGCACTAGTGAGATTCAGCGGATGGTGATCTCCAATGCTCTGGGTTCGTCCGTCGACGTCCCGCCCCTGCACGTGACCGTCGAACCGACCGGGGGTCCCCTCAACCGGATGTTCGGCAGGGGGACACCGCTGCGCTCTCGGGCGGCCGACCGGGCGCTGGCGCTCAAAGACCGCATTCCCGAGCCGGTGATGCGGGTCGCTATGAAGGCGCTGCAACCGCCGGGCCGGTAAGGCGGCGAGTAAGGTCGCGAGAGTGAGCAACCTGGAGACCGCGCCCGCTGAAGTTGCTTGCGGCGCTTCGCAGGTCGCATCATCCCGCCCGGTTGTGCAGGTGCTCCGGCCACGAGAGGTGCCCCTGGGCGGGCCACGGGCAATGCCGGTGCAGCGCACCCTGCCGCAGCGGCAACGCTCGCTGATCGGCGCCTGGTGCTTCGTCGACCACTACGGGCCCGTCACCGGAGATGCCGCGCGAATGGATGTTCCACCCCATCCGCACACCGGCCTGCAGACGGTGAGCTGGCTGTTCAGCGGGGAAGTGGAGCACCGCGACAGCGCCGGCGTACACGCCATGGTTCGGCCCGGTGAACTCAACCTGATGACCGCCGGTGCGGGCATCTGTCACTCCGAAGTCGCGGTGGGCGGTGGGGCGCTGCACGGCGCGCAGTTGTGGGTGGCGCTGCCGGATTCGGTGCGCGACACCGACCGCGACTTCGCGCACTACCGACCCGAACCGGTGTCGGTGCCGGGGGCCCGCGCCTCGGTCTTCCTGGGCGCGCTCGCCGGAAGTCATTCGCCGGTAACGACTTTCACCCCTCTGCTCGGTGCCCAGATTGACCTGGACCCGCGGGCCGACCTCGAACTCGCGATCGACCCGGCGTTTGAACACGGGGTGCTGTGCGACGACGGCGATGTCGCACTGGATGGCGTTCGCCTGGCTGTGGCGGACCTGGGATACCAGGGCACCGGACATTCGGTGCTGCGGCTGCGCAACGTGGGGGAGCGCCCTGCCCGGGTCCTGGTGCTGGGTGGGGCTCCGTTCTGCGAGGAGTTGGTCATGTGGTGGAACTTCGTCGGGCGCAGCCACGAGGAGATCGTCACCTACCGGCAACTCTGGCAGGACCCCCGTAACGATTCAGCCGACCGCTTCGGTGCCGTCCGGGGCTATCAGGGTTCGGTCACCCGGCTGCCCGCCCCGCCGATGCCCACCACCCGGCTGGTTCCCCGGCCACTTCCACATCAGCAGGAGCACACATGACAAAGGAGCACACATGACAACGGACAAGACCGGTGCAGAGGTCGACATCCGGGCCGAGGACCGGCGCTACACGATCGCCGTCGCCGGTCAGGACGTCGGCTTCGCCGATTTCGCGGACCGGGGCGATCAGCGGGTCTTCCACCACACCGAAATCGACCCCGCCTTCGGCGGACGCGGCTTGGCGACGCTGCTGCTCGAGGATGCGCTGAAGGCAACACGCGCGGACGGCAAGCGGATTGTGCCGGTCTGCTCCATGGTCGTCACGGTGCTCAAGAAGCATCCCGAGTACAACGACATCGCTGACCCGGTGACCGCCGAAGTCGTGGGATGGGTCAACACCCAGCCCAGCAACTGACGTTAGCGACCGTCTGACTCCCACGTGTTGGGGAGCATCGGAACGGTTGGGCCACTACCGAATTCGTCGGCGGGCAAGGTCATCAATCCGCTCGCGTCGGCATCGTCCTTCACCGCGGTGCCCCCGAAGCCCATCGCGCCGGCGCGGCTTCTCGAGGCCGTCACCGCCGGCTCGTCGGGCGGCACGGGATCGGGTTCCGGGTCGTAATCCAGAACCTCGTCGGCGTATTGGTGCTCCGGCATGGTGGCCGCGCGCCGACGTCGGGATCGGCGTTTGTCCCGGGCCGCCACCCCGGCAGCCGCCGCCGGGATCCCCTGTGCCGGCGCCTTCACGCTGGATCCCTCCCGAAAAGTCGGGGTGAACCCTTCGCCGGGGTCCATCCCGAGGACGGCATACGGCACCGCCGACGCGGCCGGGGCCGGTGTCGCCGATGCGGGCGCCGAGCCGGCTGACGAGGCTGCCGAGCCGGCTGGTGCGCCAGCGGGACTGGCGATGGTCGGCGCGAGGGTGGCCAGCGGCCAGTTCGACGAGTGACTCGGTGCGCTGACCACGGCCGCCGGCGTTTCCGCGCCTTCGACGGCGAAGGTCGGTAACTGCTGGAGGTACTCGTACCCGACTCCGATCACCACACCCAGGGTGATCGACAGCAGCGGGTCCAGCAGCAGTTGGGGGTAGGTGAGGCTCGCCGCGATCCACGTCACGACCTGGTAGATGACGGCGAACAGGAACGGTCCCCAGGTGGTCAGCGCCTGTGCCGGGTTGGTCATGAAGTCGGTGATCAGCTGGAAGGTGTTGCCCACCGGGTTCTGCAGAAAGTTGGTGATGGGCTCATATATCTGCTGCACGACCTGCACGTACTGCTGCAGCAACTGAGTGATGATGTCGGCCAGGTTGAGCTGATTTCCGGAATCCGCGGCGGGAGCCGCCGCAGCGAGCTGGGTGGGTTCGGCGGCTGCGTCGGCTTTGACCACCGTCGGCGCCGGCGAGGTGGGCGGGACGGCCGCCAGCGCCGCGGCCGACGCCGCTTCGTAACCAGCCATCGCGGCCGCGGCCTGCAGCCACATGCGGACGTAATCGGCTTCGTTCAAGGCGATCGGAATGGTGTTGATACCAAAGAAATTCGTCGTGACCAGCACACCGTGAACGACGTGGTTGGCGGCCAACTCGGGCAGTGTCGGCATCAACGCCAGCGCGGTCGTGTAGGCAGCGGCGGCCGCCTCGTGTTGGGCGGCGGCGGCCTGGCTGGCGGCCTGTGCCTGGGCCAGCCAGCCCAGGTATGGCGCGTGCGCGGCGATGTACTGGGCGGCACTCGGGCCTTGCCAGGAACTTTGGGCCGCGCCCAGCACGCTCAGCAGATCGGCCGTCGCGTCGGCGTACTCGGCACCCAACGCCTGCCAGGCGCCCGCGGCGGCCAACAGGACCCCCGGCCCCGGTCCGGCGGACAACAGCGCCGAGTGCACTTCGGGGGGTGAGGCGATCCAGATCGGCGTCGTCACGGCGCGCTCTCCGCCGGCCAACCCCTCGGCATCACACCCATCAGCAACTGGTCCTCCCCTTGCTGCGCAGTCGGGGTCACGCGCGGCGTGCCCGGATTCGGCATCTCGCTGCAGTCAGGGCTGTGACGCAGCGGGGCGGTTGACCTGACCTGGCGGGAGGGGACGCCGCTAGATTAGGTTCGCCTAACCAAACACTAGACGCCTTGGGTGGGGTCCAGCAACGGGCCTAGGGGTAGGGCGCTACTTGCCGTTGCGCTCGCGATGCTTGCACCCCGGCCAGCAGCAGGGTCGGCGCTTGCCCTCCTCGAGCTCCTCCTGGGTCCGCCGGATGCGCCGCTCGCGGGTCGCCGCCTGCCTGGCGTCCTCGACCCAGCAGATGAATTCGTTGCGGGCCAGGGGAGTGATGTCTTTCCACAGCTCCAGGGCCGTCGAGTTGGCGATCAGCGCCTGACGAAGGTCTGTCGGCATCTCGTGCACGACGCCACCCGGTATTTGCTTGCTGCTCACGTGGTCAGGCTAGCGGCCCTACTCGTCGTCGTCGATCGACCGGGGCCGGGACTCGTCGCGTTCACCGCTGGCCGGACGGCGCGGCGCCTGGTGGCCGTAAACGCCCTCCGGATAAGCGGTTTCGGCGTGCTCGGCGAGATCGATGCCGCTCTTCTCGTCGGCGGCGCTGAGACGGAATCCCATGAACCGATCGATCAGCTTGCCCAGCACGAAGCTCACGGCGAAGGCGTAGAGGGCGACCACCACCATGGCCAGGGACTGCTTGCCGAGCTGGCCCAATCCGCCGCCGTAGAACAGGCCCTTGGCGCCGCCGGTCATCACCGCGGTGGCGAGCAGCCCGATCAGGAAGACCCCGACCACACCGCCGACGAAGTGCACGCCCACCACGTCGAGGGAGTCGTCGTAGTTCAGCTTGAATTTGACCAGGATCGCGTACGAGCACACGATTCCGGCGACCAGACCCACCACCGCGGCGCCGAGCGTGTTCACCGTGCCGCACGAGGGCGTGATCGCCACCAGGCCGGCCACCACCCCCGAGGCGGCACCGAACGTGGTGGGCTTCCCGTCGCGGAACTGCTCGACCGTGAGCCAGCCCAGCATGCCGAGGCAACCGGCCACCAGGGTGTTGAGGAAGATCGCGGACGCCAACCCGTTGGCGGCCAGCGCCGAGCCGGCGTTGAACCCGAACCAGCCGAACCACAGCAGTCCCACGCCGAGCAGGACGAAGGGCAGGTTGTGCGGGCGCATGGCCTCGACCTTGAAACCGATGCGCGGCCCGAGTACCAGTGCCAACGCCAAAGCCGAAGAGCCCGAGACGATCTCGACGACCAGTCCGCCCGCGTAGTCCAGCACCCCCAGCTTGGCCAGCCAGCCACTGGGCGACCACACCCAGTGGGCGATGACCGCATACACCGCCACGGACCACAGCAGCACGAACACCATCCAGGCCCCGAACTTGGCGCGGTCGGCGATGGCGCCGCTGACCAGCGCGGCGGTAATGATGGCGAAGCTCAGCTGAAAGGTGGCATACAGCAGCTCCGGGACCTGTCCGTGCAGGGTCTCCGGCCCGATGCCGCTCATGCCGGCATGGGACAGGCCGCCCAAGAAGCCACCGGCGCCGCCGTCGGAGAATGCCAGGCTGTAGCCGACGAGCAGCCACGCCACCGTGACCACCGGGATGGAGATGAAGCTCATCATGATCATGTTGAGGACGCCGGTGGTCCGCATCATGCCGCCGTAGAAGATCGCCAGGCCGGGGGTCATGAGCAGGACGAGCGCGGTGCTGGCGAGCAACCACGCGGTGGCCGCGGGATCGATGTTCACGCTGCGACTCCTTCGATAGCTGTCGAACAGAATGTAGACGGCGGCCGAACGTGGCCGCACGGCGTCGTGGGGCGCCGCGAGCGTGCGCGGAATGTCAGCGGTATCGGCGCGTCGACGTACGGCTGTGCACGCTCGCGTTGCCGACCCCGGACAACAAAAAACCCCGGCCGATGGCCGGGGAAATCTGTGGGCGAAGGGGGACTTGAACCCCCACGTCCCGAAGGACACTGGCACCTGAAGCCAGCGCGTCTGCCATTCCGCCACTCGCCCGAAACAACCGGAGGACCATATCACTGTAGTGGCCGTGCGCCCCAACCGTGCGCTCGGGGGCCACCGCCGCGCTCCCGGCCAAAGGTCTCCGAACAGTATCGATGTGATTCACAGGATTCTGACGGTGCCGCCGCGTCGCGCTATCCCGATACGATTGTCAGTTAACAAGTCAGGTGGCCGAGTTCCTTCGCCTTCGGCCGGTGACTCCCGTGCACAGTAGTGAGGCGAGCGCAAAAATGGGTAGCCAACGAGGGCTGGTTCAGCGCATCGAGCGCAAACTTGAGTCGACGGTTGGTGATGCGTTTGCCCGGGTGTTCGGCGGATCGATCGTGCCGCAAGAGGTGGAAGCCCTGTTGCGCCGCGAGGCTGCCGACGGCGTGCGGTCCCTGCAGGGAAATCGCCTTTTGGCACCCAACGAATACATCATTACCCTCAGTGTGCACGACTTCGAGAAGTTGGGCGGCGACCCGGAACTCACGTCGAGCGCTTTTGCTCGGTACTTGGCGGACTATATCCAGGAACAGGGGTGGCAAACGTATGGTGAAGTGGTCGTCCGGTTCGAGCAGGCCTCGAACCTGCACACCGGCCAGTTCCGCGCCCGCGGGACTGTCAACCCCGACGTCGAGCCCCGCCCGACGGCTACCGATTCCGCCCAGCCACAATCAAATCATGCGTTTGGCGCAGAACCAGGAGTACGACCGATGACTGACAATCCAGGCTACCGCGGCGGTCAGGGGCAGGGGCGGCCCGACGAGTACTACGACGACCGCTACCAGCGGCCGCACGAGGGTGGCCAGCCCCCGTACCCGCCGGAGCAGGGCGGGTACCCGCCTCAGCAGGGCTACCCGCCACCTCAACAGGGCGGCTACGGCCAGGGTGGCTACCAGGATCAGGGTGGCGGTTACGGTCAGGGCCAGGGCGGTTACGGCCAGCCGCAGGGTGGTCCTCCGGGGCAGCCCCAGGGCGGCTACGGCGACCAGGGTGGCTACGACCAGCAGCGCGGCTATGGCGACCAGGGCGGCTACGACCAGCAGCGCGGGTACGGCGACCAGCGCGGGTACGGCGACCAGGGCCAGAGCAACTACGCACCCACCTACGAGGCACCTCCGCCCGCGCCGCCTCAGGGTCCGCCTGCCGGCGGTTACGGGGGCCAGGGCGGCTACGGTCAGGACCAGGGCTACCAGCAGGGCGGTGGTTACGGTCAGCCCCAGGGCGGCCAGCAGGGCTACGGCGGCGGCTACGGTGACTACGGCCGCGAGCCCGCCCGCCAGGACGAGGGATACGGCGCGCCCAGCGCACCGCCGGCGCCCCCCGAACCGCAGCGGCCGTCCTACGAGCAGGGTGGCGGTTACGGCCAGGACCAGGGCTACCAGCAGGGCGGCGGCTACGGTCGCCAGGACTACGGCAGCGGGGACTACACCCAGTACGCCGAGGCGTCGGCCCCCGGCGGGTACGCCCCGCAGGGCGGGTATGCGGAGCCGCAGGGCTATGGAGAGCAGCAGGGCTACGGCGACTACGGCCAGCAGTCGGCTCCTGATTACGGTCAGCCGCCGACGCAGGATTACGGCCAGGCGGGTGGCTACGGCGGTTACGGTCAGGGCGGCTACGGGTCGGCCGGGGCTCAGGTCACCCTGCAGCTCGACGACGGCAGCGGCCGGACCTACCAGCTGCGCGACGGCTCCAACATCGTCGGGCGCGGCCAGGACGCCCAGTTCCGGCTGCCGGACACCGGAGTGTCACGCCGGCACCTGGAGATCCGCTGGGACGGCCAGGTCGCGTTGCTGTCGGACCTGAACTCGACCAACGGCACCACCGTGAACAACGCCCCGGTACAGGAGTGGCAGCTGGCTGACGGCGACGTGATCCGCCTGGGTCATTCCGAGATCATCGTCCGCATTCACTGAACCCACTGGCTCGAAGCTGCCGCGCATCTCCCCGCATCGGTCACCGTCGAAGTATCGTGACTTTGCTGAGGTGCACGGCATCGGTGCGCGGGGTGGGCAGTGCCGGGACGGAAAGGACCGCCGGATGCAGGGGTTGGTACTGCAACTGACGCGTGCCGGGTTTTTGATGCTGTTGTGGCTGTTCATCTGGTCGGTGTTGCGGATCCTGCGCACCGACATCTACGCGCCCACCGGCGCGGTGATGGTTCGTCGTGGTTTGACGCTGCGCGGCAACCTGCTGTCCCCGCGCCAGCGCCGCGACACGGCGCGGTACCTGGTTGTGACTGAAGGGGCTCTGCAGGGCGCCCGGATCACGCTGAGCGGCCAACCGGTGCTCATCGGGCGCGCGGACGACTCAACCTTGGTATTGACTGACGATTACGCCTCAACTCGGCACGCCAGGCTGTCTCAGCGCGGCTCCGAATGGTATGTGGAAGATCTAGGATCGACCAACGGCACTTACCTCGACAGGGCCAAAGTGACAACTGCTGTGCGAGTTCCCATAGGTACGCCGGTTCGGATCGGCAAGACGGCAATAGAGTTGCGCCCGTGACCCGCGCTTACGACGATGGTGCCGGCATGGGCGGCACCATGGGGGTACCGCCCGCTAGCGGGGGAGAGTTGCGCCCGTGACCCTGGTCCTGCGATATGCCGCCCGCAGCGATCGCGGCCTGGTACGCGCCAACAACGAAGACTCCGTCTACGCCGGCGCACGCCTGTTGGCGCTGGCCGACGGCATGGGTGGCCACGCAGCCGGGGAAGTCGCCTCTCAGCTGGTGATCGCCGCCTTGGCGCACCTCGACGACGACGAGCCGGGCGGGGACCTGCTGGCCAAGCTCGACAACGCGGTGCGGTCCGGGAATGCCGCGATCGCCGCGCAGGTCGAGATGGAGCCCGATCTGGAGGGCATGGGCACCACGCTCACCGCCATCCTGTTCGCGGGCAACCGTCTGGGGCTGGTCCATATCGGCGACTCGCGCGGCTACCTGTTCCGTGACGGCGAGCTCACCCAGATCACCAAGGACGACACCTTCGTCCAGACGCTGGTCGACGAGGGCCGCATCACCGCCGAGGAGGCGCACAGCCATCCGCAGCGCTCGCTGATCATGCGGGCGTTGACCGGGCACGAGGTCGAGCCGACGTTGACGATGCGCGAGGCGCGTGCCGGTGACCGGTACCTGCTGTGCTCCGACGGCCTGTCCGATCCGGTCAGCAATGACACGATCGCCGAAGCCCTGCAGATTCCTGATGTCGCTGAAAGCGCATACCGCCTGATCGAACTCGCGCTGCGCGGTGGCGGCCCGGACAACGTCACCGTCGTCGTGGCCGACGTAGTCGACGACGAGTTCGGCCAGACCCAGCCGATCCTGGCCGGGGCAGTGTCCGGCGACGACGGCGACGACCAGCTCACTCTGCCGAACACAGCGGCCGGCCGCGCCTCGGCGATCGGACCGCGCAAGGGCGAAGTCACCAAACGAGTTGCGCCGCAGGTCGAACCGCCGCCCAAGCGACGCTGGTCGCGACGCCGGATCGGGCTGGTAGTCGGGTTACTGACCCTGGTGCTGATCGCCGGTCTGCTGATCAGCCGCGCCGTCATCCGGAACAACTACTACGTCGCCGACTACAACGGCACCGTGGCCATCATGCGCGGTATCCAGGGCTCGCTGCTGGGTCTGTCACTACATGAGGTCTATTCGCTGGGCTGCCTGAACTCCAACGACGAGATCTCCGACATCGGGCCCGGCGAGCCCCCCGAGCGCCACAACTGCCGGCTGATGAAAGTCGACTACCTCAACGGAGCGGCCCGGGCGTCGGTTCAAGCCGGGCAACTGCCGTCGGACACCCTCGACGGCGCCCGCAAGCAGCTGCAACAGCTGGCCAAGTCGTTGCGTCCGAAGTGTCAGCAGGGCGCCACGTCCGCGCCCGAGCCGTCGGCTCCGTCGACCAACAGCAGTGGCACCCCCGAATCGAGTTTCGCACCGTCCGCGCCGGCCTCCGCCACTCAGTCGGCCACCCCCTCCACGGCACCGAGTTCCGCTCCGACCACCACCACGCCATCGACCCGCCCCAGCACCACCCCGGCAGCGCCTGCGACGCCGTCGTCGACCACGCCCAGCAGCACGGCGCCGACGACGAGCGGAAACCCGCCACAGCAGGCCGATTGCCGACCCGCGGCATGACCACAACGGAACTGCCGGCACCGGTCGCGGTGACACCTCCGCTGCCGACTCGGCGCAACGCCGAGTTGCTGCTGTTGTGTTTTGCCGCGGTCATCACCATCGCCGCGCTGTTCATCGTCGAAGCCAACCAGGAGCGGGGTCTGCACTGGGACCTCACCACCTACGGGCTGGGTTTCCTCACCCTGTTCGGTATCGCCCATCTGGCGATCCGGCGCTTCGCGCCCTACACCGATCCGCTGCTGCTGCCGGTGGTGGCGTTGCTCAACGGGCTGGGCCTGGTGATGATCCACCGTCTGGATCTAGTGGACAAGCAGGGTGGGCCACACCGCCATCCCAGCGCCTACCAGCAGATGCTGTGGACCCTGGTCGGTGTCACCGCCTTCGCACTGGTGGTGACGTTCCTCAAGGACCACCGCCAGCTCGCGCGCTACGGCTACATCTGCGGCCTGGCCGGTCTGATCTTCCTGGTGATTCCCGCGCTGCTGCCGGCGTCCTTGTCCGAGCAGAACGGCGCCAAGATCTGGATTCGGTTGCCGGGCTTCTCGATTCAACCCGCCGAGTTCTCCAAGATTCTGCTGTTGATCTTCTTCTCCGCGGTGCTGGTGGCCAAGCGCAACCTGTTCACCAGCGCGGGCAAGCACATGCTGGGCCTGACCCTGCCGCGGCCGCGCGACCTGGCTCCGCTGCTGGCCGCCTGGGTGATCTCGGTGGGCGTGATGGTCTTCGAGAAGGACCTGGGCACCTCGCTGCTGCTGTACGCATCCTTTCTGGTGGTGGTCTACCTGGCCACGCAGCGGTTCAGTTGGGTGATGCTGGGCCTGGTGTTGTTCGCCGGCGGCAGCCTGGTGGCATACCACCTGTTCGCGCACGTGCGGGTCCGTGTGCAGACGTGGCTGGACCCGTTCGCCGACCCCGACGGCACCGGCTATCAAATGGTGCAGGCTCTGTTCAGCTTCGCCACCGGCGGGATCTTCGGCACCGGACTGGGCAACGGCCAGCCCGATACCGTCCCCGCCGCCTCGACCGACTTCATCATCGCCGCCTTCGGCGAAGAGCTGGGCCTGGTCGGCCTGGCCAGCATCCTGATGCTCTACACGATCATCATCATCCGCGGCATGCGCACGGCGATCGCCACCCGTGACAGCTTCGGCAAGTTGCTGGCGGCCGGCTTGGCCTCGACGCTGGCGATCCAGCTCTTCATCGTCGTCGGCGGCGTCACCAAGCTGATCCCGCTGACCGGGCTGACCACGCCGTGGATGTCCTACGGCGGATCGTCGCTGCTGGCCAATTACGTGCTACTCGGCATCCTGGCCCGGATCTCCGATGGCGCCCGCCGGCCTCTGCGCACCCGCCCGCGCAAGAAGTCCCCGATCGCGGCGGCCAGTACCGAGGTGATCGAGCGCGTATGAACACCTCGCTGCGCCGAATCTCGATGACCGTGATGGCGTTGATCGTATTGCTGCTGCTCAACGCCACGATGACGCAGGTTTTCACGGCCGACGGGCTGCGCGCCGACCCGCGCAATCAGCGTGTGCTGCTCGACGAGTATTCGCGCCAGCGGGGACAGATCATCGCCGGGGGCCAACTGCTGGCGTACTCGGTGGCCACCGACAGCCGCTTCCGTTTTCTGCGGGTGTATCCCAATCCCGCGGCCTACGCGCCGGTCACCGGGTTCTACTCCCTGCGCTACTCCAGCGCGGGCCTGGAACGCGCCGAGGATTCGCTGCTCAACGGGTCCGACGAGCGGCTCTTCGGCCGACGCCTGGCGGACTTCTTCACCGGACGCGACCCGCGCGGCGGCAATATCGACACGACGATCCGGCCGCGGATTCAGCAGGCCGGTTGGGACGCGATGCAGCAGGGCTGCGGAGGGTCGCCCTGCAAGGGCGCCGTCGTCGCACTGGAGCCGTCCACCGGCAGGATCCTGGCGATGGTGTCGTCGCCGTCGTATGACCCCAATCTGCTGGCGTCGCACAACCCCGACATCCAGGCCCAGACCTGGCAGAGTCTGCGCGACAACCCCGACAACCCGCTGATCAACCGCGCGATCTCCGAGACCTACCCGCCGGGCTCGACGTTCAAGGTGATCACCACCGCTGCGGCGTTGCAGGCCGGGGCCACCGAGACCCAACAGCTGACGGCGGCGGCCAGAATCCCGCTGCCCAACAGCACCGCGACGTTGGAGAACTACGGCGGCACCCCGTGCGGCCCCGGCGACACGGTGCCGCTGAGCGAGGCGTTCGCCAAGTCCTGTAACACCGCGTTCGTGCAGCTCGGTCTGCTCACCGGAACCGATGCGCTGCGCAGCATGGCGCACGCGTTCGGGCTGGACAATGCGCCCGACCCGATTCCGCTGCAGGTCGCTGAATCCACCGTGGGGGCCATTCCGGACGCCGCCGCCCTGGGCATGACCAGCATCGGACAGAAGGACGTCGCGCTGACCCCGCTGGAGAATGCGGAGGTGGCCGCGACCATCGCCAACGGTGGCGTCATGATGCAGCCGTACCTGGTAGAAAGCCTCAAGGGGCCGGATCTGGCCAACATCAGCACCACGGCCCCTTACCAGCAGCGCCGCGCGGTGTCGCCGCAGGTCGCCGCTAAGCTAACAGAGCTGATGGTCGGCGCCGAGAAAGTCGCACAGCAGAAAGGGGCTATCCCCGGCGTGCAGATCGCATCCAAGACGGGTACCGCCGAGCATGGCACCGACCCGCGGCATACTCCACCGCACGCGTGGTACATCGCCTTCGCACCTGCGCAGGCCCCGAAGATTGCCGTGGCGGTGCTCGTGGAGAACGGCGGCGATCGCCTGTCCGCGACCGGGGGAGCGCTTGCCGCGCCCATCGGGAGGGCAGTGATCGAGGCTGCTTTGCAAGGGGGACCATGAGTCGCCATAGGCGAGTGAGGATCGCAGCGCGGAACGCGCGAGGACCGGAGCGAGGCGAAACATGAGTCCCCGCGTTGGGGTGACGCTGTCCGGCCGGTACCGGCTGCAGCGGCTGATCGCCACCGGTGGCATGGGCCAGGTGTGGGAGGCGGTGGACAGCCGCCTGGGCCGGCGCGTCGCGGTTAAGGTGCTCAAGCAGGAGTTCTCGCAGGACCCGGAGTTCATCGAACGTTTCCGGGCTGAGGCACGCACGACCGCGATGCTCAACCATCCCGGCATCGCCCAGGTCCATGACTACGGCGAAAGCGCGATGGACGGCGAAGGCCGCACGGCCTATCTGGTGATGGAGCTCGTCAACGGCGAGCCGCTGAACTCGGTGCTCAAGCGCACGGGCCGGCTGTCGCTGCGGCACGCGCTGGACATGCTCGAGCAGACCGGCCGCGCGCTGCAGATCGCACACGCCGCCGGCCTGGTGCACCGCGACGTCAAGCCGGGCAACATCTTGATCACACCCACCGGACAGGTGAAGATCACCGACTTCGGTATCGCCAAAGCCGTCGACGCGGCCCCAGTGACCCAGACCGGCATGGTGATGGGCACCGCGCAGTACATCGCGCCCGAACAGGCTCTGGGTCATGACGCGACTCCCGCCAGCGACGTCTACGCGTTGGGAGTCGTTGGGTACGAAGTGGTTTCGGGCAAGCGGCCGTTCACCGGTGACGGCGCGCTGACGGTGGCGATGAAGCACATCAAGGAGCCGCCGCCGCCGCTGCCCGCCGACTTGCCGCCCAATGTCCGGGAACTGATCGAGATCACGCTGGTCAAGAATCCCAGCCAGCGCTACCGCAGCGGGGGGCCGTTCGCCGACGCGGTTGCCGCGGTTCGGGCCGGACGTCGCCCGCCCCGACCCAGCCAGTCGCCTCCGCCGGGGCGGGCCGCCCCCGCGGCCATTCCGTCGGCCACTCCCGCCCGGATCGCGCCCGCTCCCGCCACCCGGACCACGGCCCCGCGCCGGGCCGCCGGCGGGCACCGCCCCCCAGCGCGGCGCACGTTCTCGTCGGGCCAGCGAGCCCTGCTCTGGGCCGCTGGTGTGCTTGGCGCGCTGGCGATCATCATCGCGGTGCTGATCGTCATCAACTCCAAGGCGGACAACCAGCCGTCTCCGCCGCCGACAGTCACCAATACCGGCAGCGCGCAGATCGAGCCAGCACCGAACTCCGGTTTCAACTGGACGAACAGTCCATTAACCGGTAATTCTGTACTGCACGCGTCGCTGGCCCGATATGAGACACCTCGATGACCACCCCTCGGCATCTGTCCGACCGCTACGAACTGGGCGACATCCTCGGCTTCGGAGGCATGTCCGAAGTTCACCTCGCCCGTGACTTGCGGTTACACCGCGACGTCGCGGTCAAGGTGCTGCGCGCTGACCTGGCCCGCGACCCCAGCTTCTATCTGCGGTTCCGGCGGGAGGCGCAGAACGCCGCGGCGCTGAACCACCCCGCGATCGTCGCGGTGTACGACACCGGCGAGGCGGAAACGGCCGCGGGCCCGTTGCCGTACATCGTCATGGAGTACGTCGACGGCGTCACGCTGCGCGACATCGTGCACACCGACGGGCCGATGACACCCAAGCGGGCGATCGAGGTGATCGCCGACGCCTGCCAGGCATTGAACTTCAGCCACCAGAACGGCATCATCCACCGCGACGTGAAGCCCGCCAACATCATGATCAGCTCCACCAACGCGGTGAAGGTGATGGACTTCGGCATCGCCCGGGCGATCGCCGACGGCGGCAACAGCGTCACCCAGACCGCCGCGGTGATCGGCACCGCGCAGTATCTCTCGCCCGAGCAGGCCCGCGGCGATTCCGTCGACGCCCGCTCCGACGTCTACTCGCTGGGCTGTGTGCTCTACGAAATGCTCACCGGGGAACCACCTTTCACCGGTGACTCGCCGGTGTCCGTCGCGTACCAGCATGTGCGGGAAGACCCCATCCCGCCCTCGGAGCGTCACGAAGGAATCTCCGCCGACCTCGACGCGGTCGTGCTCAAAGCGCTGGCCAAGAACCCGGAGAACCGGTACCAGACCGCGGCGGAGATGCGGGCGGACCTGGTGAGGGTGCACAACGGCGAAGCGCCGGAGGCGCCGAAGGTACTCACCGGCGCGGAGCGCAAGGCATTCATGTCGTCCTCGGGCGGGGGCCACGGCGGTCCGCGCACCGACCCGCTGCCCCGGCAGAACTTCGACGACTCCGACCGGGACCGCGGCGCCGGTTCGGTGGGGCGGTGGGTCGCCGTCGTCGCCGTGTTGGCGGTGTTGACGATCGTCGTGACCATCGCGATCAACACGTTCGGCGGCAACACCCGCAGCGTCCAGGTTCCCGATGTGCGGGGCCAGACGTCCGCCGACGCGATCGTCGCGCTCCAGAACAAGGGCTTCAAGACCCGTACCCAGCAGAAGCCGGACTCCCAGATCCCGCCCGATCACGTCATCAGCACCGATCCGGTCGCGAATGCCTCGGTGGGAGCCGGCGACGAGATCACGGTCAATGTCTCCACCGGGCCGGAGCAGCGCGAAGTGCCGGACGTGTCCTCGTTGACCTACTCCGAGGCGGTCAAGAAGCTCACCGCGGCCGGGTTCAACAAGTTCAAGCAGTCCAACTCACCGTCGACCCCGGAATTACTGGGCAAGGTCGTCGCGACCAACCCGCCGGCCAACCAGACCTCGGCCATCACCAACGTCATCACGATCATCGTGGGCTCGGGTCCGGAGACCAAGCAGATCCCCGACGTCACCGGACAGACCGTCGACGTCGCGCAGAAGAACCTGAGCGTCTACGGCTTCACCAAGGTCACCCAGACTCAGGTGGACAGCCCGCGCCCGGCCGGCGAAGTGATCGGTACCAACCCGGCCAAAGGCGAGACGCAGCCGATTGACACCGTCATCGAACTGCAGGTCTCCAAGGGTAATCAGTTCATCATGCCCGACGTGTCGGGCATGTTCTGGACCGACGCCGAGCCGCGGCTACGGGCGCTGGGCTGGACCGGAGTGCTGGACAAGGGACCCGACGTCGACGCCGGTGGCAACCTGCACAACAAGGTGGTCTCGCAGAGCCCGTCAGCCGGCACCGGTGTGAACCGGGACGGCGTGATCACGCTGAAGTTCGGTCAGTAGCTCCCGCATCGGTGGGGAAGTGCGGCCGGATCGCGGTCAGCACCTCATTCTCCAGCCGCCGCACCAGGGTGTCGTCACGTGCCCAGCCGCAGTAGCTGAGCCAGTTGGCCAGCATCCGGTGCCCGCCCTCGGTCAGGATGGACTCGGGATGGAACTGAACGCCGTGGATCGGCAAGGACGTGTGCCGCACCGCCATGATCACCCCGCTCTGGGTGTGGGCGATGGCCTCCAGTTCGGCGGGCAGCGACTCGGGCAGGATGGTCAGGGAGTGGTACCGGGTGGCCGTGAACGGGTCCGGAAGTCCTTGCAGCACACCGACATTGGCGTGGAAAACGCTGCTGGTCTTGCCGTGCAGCAACTCCGGGGCGCGGTCGACGGTGGCACCGAACGCCACGCCGATCGCCTGGTGTCCCAGGCAGACGCCGAGCAGCGGCGTGTTTGCGGCGGCACACGCGCGCACCAGCGCGATCGATGCGCCCGCTCGCTCCGGGGTGCCGGGGCCGGGGCTGAGCAATACGCCGTCGAATTCGCCGGCTACGGCTTCGGGGCGGTCGGGTCCGGCGAGTCGGGCGTCGTCGTTGCGCCACACCGTCGCCTCGACGCCCAGCTGGCCGAGGTACTGCACCAGGTTGAACACGAAGCTGTCGTAGTTGTCGACGACCAGGATCCGCACCGTGACAGGTTACCGCCCGCTGTGGGTGGCCGCGCTCAGTAGCCGATCGGACCGATCGGTTGCGCGAAGTGCAGCCGCACCGGCTCGGCATGCCCGACGACGGCGACATCGGACTTCACGTCCTCCCGGTAGCCCAGCCCGAAACGGACCACGTACTGCTTGTACAGCGTCACCAGGGGAGCGGCGGCCAGGGCTGCCTGCATGGCCGTCGCGTCGCCGATCGCTGTGATCGAGTAGGGCGGGCTGTAGGTGCGGCCGTTGAGCAGCAGTGTGTTGCCGACGCACCGGACGACCGAGGTGGCGATTATGCGCTGGTCCTGCATTTGGATCGCCTCCGCGCCGGCGCTCCACAACGCGTTGAGCACCGCGTCGATGTCCTGCTGGTGCACGACCAGATCATCAGGTGTGGCGTCGCGGGGGAACCGGCCGTTGGCGTCGCGCTGGGCATCGTTGAGGACCACCACCAGGCCCGGGCCATGGACCGGGTTCATGTCCGCGTCACCGGCCAGTTCCGCGGCCCGCTTCAGCATCGCCTTCAGCGCGACGTCCGAGGACCGGCCGTGCGCCGCGTCGATCTTTCTGGTCAGCGCCTCCCGCTCGGAATCGAGATGACCGACCGAGGAGCGGGTTTCCCGGACCAGGTCGACGAGGCGTGGCGCATCACTGCGGCGGATCTCCGCGCCGCCCGAGACGCCGTGTGTGGCAGCCAGCAGCAGTCCGGCCAGCAGACATACCACGGGCACACCGAAGCGCCACGGCGAGCGGCGCCGATCGGTCATGGTGTCTCCTGTGGGCTAGTCTCGTATCCGAGCTCTACCTGCATGCAACCGTAATCGTTGCACCCGTCCCGCTCTTTGTTGAGGTATCAGAGGTACACATGCCCAAGTCGAAGGTCCGCAAGAAGAACGACTTCACCGTCTCCGCGGTCAGCCGGACGCCCGTGAAAGTGAAGGTCGGGCCGTCGAGCGTGTGGTTCGTCGCCTTGTTCATCGGCTTGATGCTGATCGGCCTGGTCTGGTTGATGGTGTTCCAGCTGGCGGCCTACGGTCCGCAGGCCCCCGCGGCCCTGCACTGGATGGCGGAACTGGGTCCGTGGAACTACGCGATCGCATTCGCTTTCATGATCACCGGGTTGTTGCTCACGATGCGCTGGCACTGAACGGCCGGGATCGGGATCGACGCGCACGTAATGCATTCATCTCGCGGTCCGTTCGGTGGCGTCCCAGCAACCTACCTGCCACCCAATCACACGCGTGTGATTCATCCCCACTGTTGATAGCGTCTGTGGATAACCGCGTCTGCCGTGGTAAGGGGGTGCCGGTAGCCCATGCAGCAAACTGAGTGGGCGCCTCAGACGGCGGGAATCGCTGGTTGTGGCATTGGCGGCGTCGTGCTGGCTATCGCGACTGTGACCCTGGTCACAGACCCGCCGGGGCGGGTCATCGCGGGGATCGCCGCGGCCGGTCTGCTGTTGTTTGCTGCGGCATCGTGGCGCGCACGACCCAAGCTGGCAATCACGCCCGAGGGTTTGGTCGTGCGCGGCTGGTTCCGCACGCAGGTATTGCGCCGCGACGTCATCAAGATCATTCGCATTTCGGAGTTCCGCCGGCACGCGCGGCGGATCCGGCTACTCGAGCTCGAGACGGTCGACGGCGGGCTGCTCATCCTGTCCCGCTGGGACCTGGGCACCGACCCGCTGGACGTGCTCGACGCGCTCACCGACGCGGGTTACGCGGGCTAGCGTCTCCCGGTCCGCGAGCGTGCGCGTCTGTACGCCGACACGCCGGCTCGGCTGGCAGCGAGTGCACGCTCGCGGCCGGCCGGGCGCAGCGGCGGCGGTCAGGAGATGGTGATCGACTCGATGACGACCGGGTTGGTCGGACGGTCATTGCCGTCGGTGGCCGTCGTGGCGATCGCGTCGACGACGCCCTGCGAGTCGGGGTCGATGACCTCACCGAAGATCGTGTGGCGGCGGTTCAGGTGCGGGGTCGGGCCGACGGTGATGAAGAACTGCGAGCCGTTGGTGCCCGGGCCGGCGTTGGCCATCGCGAGCAGGTACGGACGGTCGAACTGCAGCTCGGGGTGGAACTCGTCAGCGAACTTGTAGCCGGGGCCGCCGCGGCCGGTGCCGGTCGGGTCACCGCCCTGGATCATGAAGCCCCGGATCACACGGTGGAACACCGCGCCGTCGTAGAACGGGCCCGACGGACCACCCGATGCGTTCTGGGTGGAGTACTCCTTGGTGCCCTGCGCGAGGCCGACGAAGTTGGCGACGGTCTTGGGCGCGTGGTTCCCGAACAGGGCGACCTTGATGTCTCCGCGGTTGGTGTGCAACGTGGCGGTAGCGGTCTGAATGGGGCTGTTAGTCACGGCACCACAGTCTGCCACTAGCGGCGGCCCGGCCCGCAGGCGGTGCCGTCGGCGACGCGCCAGGGGCGGACCCTCTAGCTCTGGGGGCTCGGTACCTGATAGGACTGCGTAGGACTTGAGCAGTACATCGAAAGGCGGCAGATGAGCCAGAAGGCGGAAGCCTCGTTGACACCACGCGAGCGACTGACCCGTGGCCTGACCTACTCGGCGGTGGGACCCGTGGACGTCACTCGCGGCGTGGTCGGTCTCGGGGTGCAGTCAGCCCACTCCACCGCGACGGAGGTCCGCCGCCGTTACCGGGAGGGCCGGCTGGCACGGGAGCTCGCGGCCGCCCAGGAGACGATCGGCCAAGAGCTCGCGGCCGCGCAGGAAGTGGTCGCGAACCTGCCGCAGCTGCTGCAGGACGCCCGCCGCAATCAGCGCCGCAGCAAGAAGCCGTGGCTGATCGCGGGAGGGGCTGTCGTGGTGCTGGCCGGCGGCGCGGTGGCCTTCAGCCTGGTGCGGCGCTCGTCGAAGCCCGAGCCCTCGCCGCGCCCGCCGAGCGTGGACGTGCAACCGCGCCCGTAGGGTGCGCGCTCGGGAAATCCTGGAAAAGTGGAGCTGTTCAGCGTCGGTTGATGGTTGACGTTTCTACGTCGGTTGATCCTTGACACTCTGGGTTATGGGTTAGGCCTGTTCGCGGGTGCGGAAGGCCCGTTTGTTTCTTACCTCGCCGCGGCTGGTGCGCGCGACAGTCTTGACCAGTTCATCGCCGATGAAGAACCGCAGGAGCTCACCGTCGACATGGACATCGCAGCGGGCCCCGGCGTGATGTGCTCCCAGGCAGACCTGCTGCCAGGCCACGCTGACTACCCCGTTGGTCGTCACGCGCCGGCTGACCCAGTCGTCTCCGCTGCGGTCCTCGCGGCTTTTCCGCGACTCCGATGGGGCAGTCAGCACCGCCCCCGCGGCGAATCTTTCCGCCGGGGTGGCCATCTCCAACGCTTGATGCGGACGGGTGTTGTTGTAATAGTCGACCCATTCATCCAGGGCCTGCTGGGCGGCCTTGAGGTTGGTGAAAGGTCTTTGCGTGCTGAGGAATTCAGCACGCAAGCTGCGGTGAAACCGCTCGATCTTGCCGGTCGTGGTCGGAGACCGGGGCTGGGTCAGCAGGTGCTCGATACCGTTCTCGCGGCAGATCGCGTCGAAGAGAACCTCCACCGGGGGGTGGTGAAATCGGCCGGTGAAAACCTTGCCGTTATCGGTCAACAGCTGATGAGGTACCCCGTAGGCCGCCAGCGCGGCCCGCAGCCCGTCGCACACCGCCCGCGTGCGTTCAGCGGCCATCAACCGCGCAGACACACACATCCGGGAATGATCATCGAGACCGGTCAAGGCTTTGGCGCTGGTGCCATCGACCAACGGGAAACCACCCACCACGTCCATCTGCCACAACTCCATCGGCGCCCCGCGTTCCCACCGTTTCCACTTCCGCGAACGCCGATCCCGCAACGCCGGATCGATCATCCCGGCCCGCACCAACGCCCGATACGCCGCCGACTCCGAGGGCACCGGACGCACCCCACGCCTCTCAAGCTCAAAGACCAACCGCCGCGGACCCCAATACGGTCGCGACCGCCGCAACTCCAACAACGCGGCCTCCACCGCCGCCGACATCTGATGCGGACACGACACCGGCCGATGCGACCGATCCACCAACCCCTCCAGGCCCTCAGCCTCATACCGGGCCAACCAGGCATGCAGCGTTTGCCGCGACACCCCCGTCTTCTCGGCCGCCTGACTAATCGACAAGCCGTCGGCAATCACTGACATCACGGCCTGATACCGCTGCTCGGCCACGGTTAACTCCCTCATCTAGGGAGTGTCAAGGATCAACCGAAACAACTGTCAAGCATCAGCCGAAACACTGTCAGGCATCAACCGAAGCCGAAACGTGAAGCATCAGCCGAGCTAATACACCTGGAAAAGTGGAGCCTAGGGGAATCGAACCCCTGACACCCGCCTTGCAAAGGCGAATCATGCTGCTGTTCAACGGGTTACGGCTTGGTCGACGTGCGGAAATACACAACCGCGGTTAACAGTAGTTATCTGTAACTGTGGTCAGATTGTGGCCACGATGTGTCCGAGCATGTCGCACCAGATCGCCGACTGCGCACGGGCGATTCAGCCGTGAGCGGACCGGGGACTATCGATGAGGCGAGACTAGTTGGAAATTTGGGCGGATATTCCGCCCTACTGTGAAACGTCTTCCCACTCGGCAGAAAGTTGGTCGGCCAGTGACCAGAATGCGGATTCAACGCGTACATAGTCACCCCTGTTGGACACGGAGCGAACGAGACCGACTTGATCGAGCTTGCCAAGCTCTTTTGAACACTGATCGATGCCGGTCATCGTCACGATCTGTCCAGTCGAGAACTCTGGCTTGGCGAGGCGACCGATCGCAGCCCAGATCCGAAGCGCCTCCAACCTGCCAAAGAGTCTCTTGGACCGCGAGTCGATGTTCACTCTTCCAGCTTCCTGATGCTAATTTCCAAATTAGAAACTAGATATTGAGCATACGCTGCCGGAGTCACGGCAACAACGACTAGAGTCGATGTTCGAACGCGCATTCGAACAGAGTTTCGAAGAAGGGGAATCATGGTGATCGCAGGAGCGACCCCGGTGCGGTATGAACTGATGAGTGGGGGCGCCGAACTTGTCGACCTGTCGCTGCTTGCCGCCCGAACCGCGGTAGCTCTTCGACGCGTGGCTGACGGAGGCTGTCTTGCCGTGGAAGACGAAGGCGCCCTGCGCGGGATGGCACAGCTGCTGGGAGAGGCCGCTGAAGCTGTCGACTTCTTCGGATCTAGCGGCAATGTAGGAACACCACCGAGTGCGGCATTGGCGCCCCAGTTGGACGCCACGATCGGCGCGGTCCTAGATGAACCGATGCACCCCGCAGATGCCACGGCAATATCCCATAGGCTTATCCAGCTGTCGGAGCGTCTTCGATGCGTTGCGGAACCGTGGCGGCCCGATGAGGCTGAAGAACTTAGTCGATACTTCAGTGGTTTAGCACGATCCGCCCTAAATCAGACGGGAAGTGTCGGTGAAGTGACGACCGCGCTTTGACGACGTGGTATCGGCTGCAACTGCTTCAGAACTTCGACGCGCTCTACTTCTGCGTGCCGCTGAACTAGAGCATATAACTGGCAATTTGCGCGGCCAGTTAGGTGCGTCGCGCGGATCTCTCAACGATGCGTTGTTACTCGCCGAATCACTGCCGGAGCTTATGCGGGATGTTGTAGAGCAAGAAATGACTCGCATATCAGACCCTGACCTTCAGATACCGATTTTGCAGCCGCTACTGCGGCACCTGAACCAAGTCCTGGACTTCGTCGAGAAGCATCTCGCTCATGGAACTAGACGAGAACTGTCCGAAGCCTTGGGCGATGAGGTCCGACAAGAGCTAGCCGATCTTGGCGTCGCGGACCACCAAGTCGTTCTATCACACGGCGCCGCCAACAACTTTGACACCACCTATGGCGATCTCAGCAAGGTGTTTTTCGGCCCGGTTGCACTGGATCCTAGCCAGATACCCGCTGTTTCAAAGTTCGCACTGTTCAGGGTGCCTCGGCTCGAGGGGGCTAGTGTTCAGTGGCGCCCAGTTGTTTTGGGCCATGAGGCAGCTCATGTCGCGGTGACGGACAAAGATGCTGTAAAGGCGTTCGACATACCGAGCAAGTTCGACTATGCCGCGGCCGGCGCCCTACCCAACCCGGCAGCCGGACCCAACAACTTGCCACTACTAATCGCGCTCGGGCTGTTCAAGATCGCAACGTTCTGGGCAACAGAGCTAATTTGCGACCTCGAGGCATTGCACCGGTTTGGGCCGGCCGCTGTCGCGTCGCTTGCCGAATTCCTCGAAGTCATCGGAGCGATGGAAGTATTGATGCCGACGCATCCGCCCGGCCTCCTTCGCATCCGACTGTTGCTCGACCAGATCGGTAGCGTTAGCGATGCGCGATTGAACTCCATTGTGGCACCGTGGGCTGATCGCATACCTCCGAACATCTCCTTCACAGAGGGTTGGGCCCAATATCTAGTTGATTTTTTCATTCTGCACCGAGCGTCGCTCAATGCCGCTGTTTCAGTTCTGGCTACAGAAGCATACGAATTCGAGGACCGATCCGAATGGGTCCACGCCATTGCAGATCGTCTCGCAGTCGGTTTGCCTGGTCGCGAAAGCCTATCGGATGCCGGCACCACTGAAGTCTCCGAAAATGCCGACGTTGTCAACGCTGCGTGGCTCGCTCGAGTAGAAGGGGCTATGACACCGTTCGATCAGCTCGCCGAAAAGACCCTTGAGTCAGTGCAATTCGTTCGCAAGTGGCTTGCAAGTGGCGGACAGATACCCTCCGAGATCCAAGAATTGCGCACCGATGCCGACGAGGTTTTGGCGGCCGAAGCTGGTCTGTCCGTTCTGTCGGAGGACTGTCTATTACGCCGGATGCAGCTTGACGACCAGGCCAAGGGCTTGGTCGTCGCGCCGGCACTTGATCTCCCCAAGGGCACCGGAATTGATCTCCGGTTGGGTACTAGGTTTATCGTCTTCCGACGGACGGCAACGGCATCTTTCGATCCACTCGCAGAGGAAGACGACCCTCGTGCAATCCAGATGTTTGTTGAGTTGTCGCATAGGGAGAGGTTTGTCCTCCATCCGCAAGAGGTCATCCTCGGCGCGACACTTGAGTATCTTGGCATTCCCGACGACCTCTCGGGACAGGTAATTACGCGCTCTAGCTACGGCAGACTTGGTCTGCTTTCCGCGACTGCCGTCCAGGTTCACCCAGGATTCAGAGGTTGTCTCACATTAGAATTGGTCAACCTGAGCACCATCCCGATCACACTCACACCGGGTGAACGAATCGCACAGCTAATCCTTTGGAAGACGGGCCCGGTCCAACCCTCCACGGACAAGTACACGTACCCGATAGGCCCGCAGTTCTCACGAGTGAGGGCGGATTCGGAGTCGAGCATCCTTCGCAAGCTCCGCTCTTAGGCCATGTTCGCCAGCCCATTCGTCATAGATCGTTCCGCTCATGCCAGGACTGCGCCGAACGCTTCTGCCACCGCGACATCGCCGTAGCCCGCGCATCTATCGCCGCTCTGCCGCCCAAGAAACCCCACCGAATGGCTTGCAGGAAGACGCGGAAAAACGGGCGAGACGCGCACGCAGGATGGGAACCGCTATGGCGTCTCGGTGCGGCGGTCGGCCCGGGGATTACCCGGTGGGGTGGGTCCACCGCCGTTGGACACCTGATCATCTGCAACTGTGGGCGGAAGTGGTCCGTCAACCATCTGAAACGATGTCTGTGCCACGAACGATGAAGTGCACCAACACGTCGTCGCCTGGGTCGAATAGTCGGCCAGGAGTTCCATCCTCAAACTCCACCGTCAACTGGCCACGGTCGGCTAGCGCCGATCCGAAGTGGTCGCTGACAGACTTAACTTTTCTGGCGAAGTGGGCAGGCACGCCATCGACCCCGTGCTGCACGACATTGTCGTCAATGAATAGCGGCCAGTACCGGCGCTGGTAGTCCGCTAAATCCGAGGCTTTGACTGTTTGGGTCATGATGACGGTGCAGCTGGGATCAGGTTGCATAGGCAAGAACGATAAGCCGAAACCGCGATTGAACTACCCCTGACCAGCGTGCCCGTGTATGAAACTCGGGCTTGAAAAAGATTTGAGTTTTGCACAGACCGGCAGGCCCTATGCGGAACGGCGCGGCGTGCCGCTCCCTGGGGGGTCACCCCGCCAGGAGGTCTCAGCCCGCTCCGCAAGGCATAGGCGATGCGAGAGGGAGCCCAATTTTTTCTTCGCGAGGGAGGTGAGACCGGGTGGGCGGGTTGCCCGTGGGGTGGTCTAGCTTCGCCCCGCAGGGCATAGGCGTCCGTTTTTGCGCGGAGCTTTTTCCGCCACGGCATCGGCCACTGCGCCGCACGGTCTCCGTCCGGGTGGAAAAAAGCGGCGGGGAGAGATAGCCGCCTATGCCTTGCGGAGCGGGCCGGTGGGGGGCTGGGGGTCAGTGGCCCTACCCCCTCTGACAGATCGAGAGGTCCTCGCGGCGGCGGGGCGCAGGTGCCGGCTCGGGCCGTGCTGCAGTTGCCGTCTTGACCGTCCTTCCATCTCAACTCACGATGGTTGACGCCCTGCCGCCGTTTGGTCATTGCGCGTACCCCATGCCGCGGCGTAGGAAGTCGGCGAATGTCGTGGACGGCGACGGCGCAGGACGCTCTACGGTCCGACCCTCACTGGGCACGTAGCCCGGGGCTAGATCTCGCGCCAGTGCCGCATGGGCCTCGAACGGATCTGCGCCGTCGAGTATCTCGTCCACGCCGGTGTCGCTACTGCCGACGTCAGGTGTGGCGGCATCTCCGGACGCGTGTGCCCGCAACAGCTCGATGATGGTCTCGGTCAGATCGGACATGCCGATCTCCTTTCGGTCAGAGGGTCGCCGATGGCGCGTGGTCAAAGATGTAGTCCGACTCGGCCTGGCGCTGCAGTCCGTACGGCTGGCCGTCGGGGTTGTTCTCGATCTCGCCGTAGCTGTGATCGCGCATCCCCATATCGGGTGTGCTCATACCGATCGCGTACATGAAGGCGGTGTGGCGCTCGCGACGGGTCGCTACCTCACCGATGTGTGCTAGGCGCAATCCCAGGGGCCGCAATGCATCCCATTCAGCCAAGGTCTGCGGGACGCTGCTGTTGAAAGTCTTCAGCGCGTCCTGGACCTGGTCGCGGGTGGTAGCGGCCTGCGGCGCCAGGACAAGCCAGACGATATCGGGGCCAATGGCTTCGGCTTCCTGGGCGGCATCGCCGATGACCGCGCGCTGCATCAGGACGTTGGACAACTCGCTGGCGACGCGCAACGCCGAGGTGTGGGCGGCAACGTCCTCGTCTGACTCGTGGCCGGTGAGCGCGCGTGGTGCATCGGCATGGGCGTCAAAGGCCTTCAGCAGGTCGTCGAATACGGTGACCAGGCGTCCGGTGATGTCGGCAATCGCTGCCAGGCCGGCGGCTGCGACCTCCCTCTCCCAATGCAACACCAGTTCGTCGATCACGTCGCGGCGGGCGGCCTCTTGGCACCGGACCCCTACGGCGGCGTCGATCCACTTCGTGATGTCTTTGGGCTTGGCTGGGGACGGTGGGATGGTGGGCACGGCGCGTTGGGCTTCGCGGCACGCGGTAAGCATCGCGTAGGCGTCGTTGTATGCCTGGGGTCGCGGCCAGCCGTGCACGTCGCTGATGCCGATGACGTTATTGGCCTTCCGCAGAGCGGCCAGGACGCCGGGTTTGGCGATGCCGGTGTTGCTGTTCAACGTGTTTGCCTTTCTTGCGCGTACTCGATGACGGTCTGTCGGCGGAATATCCAGCGCCCGTTCACGTTCCGCCCGCCCAGTTTGTTGCTTATCGTGCGGACCCAGCGAGTGGAGCAGTTGAGAATTTCGGCTGCGCCAGCTGAGTTGACCAACTCCAGTGTCACCAATTCGCGCTCAGGCGTTGAGAATCCACTTCCGTGCGCGGAAGCGATCAGTTGCTTGAGGAGGGTGTGCATTCCCTTCGGGATGGGCTGTCCGCCGAGGGTGCGTCGCGTCACGAGGTCGCGGGTGGCGTACAGGGTGAGGCGTACCTGCTCGGGGGTCAGCTCCATCAGTCCGCTTTCGGTGGCCGCCCGGCTGGCCCGCTTAACCGGAGTTGCCCGGCAATGACGCCGAGCGGCCGTTTGGCTTCAGGCAGCGATGTCAGCCAGTCGGCACAGCGATCCAGGGCCGGGCACCGGTCACACAGGCCCAGGGCTTGGGCGTGACGCGCCTGGGCGTGCTCCCCGAGATCAGCCGGGTCGAACAGGCGATGCCGACCACGACAGCGCGCACCGGGCAGTGACGGGGCACCGGCGAGGGCCTCGATGAGAACGGTGTACGGGTTCGTCATCCGGCCCGCTCTCGTTCGCTCGGTACCCGATGATCGTCGGCAGCGATGGTGCCGTTGTGCACCACCGTGAGTGCGTAGTTGGTCGTCGTCTTCTTCGGCGGCACCGGGCGCTCCGGGGCGTCGATGCAGTCATCACAGAAGGCTGCTGTGCTGGCTGTTGGAAGGCTGACGTAGCAACGCTGGCAAACTCCTACACGGGCTGGCGTCACGGGCTCCTCTTTTATCTGGGCGCTCGAAGGTGGATCTTCGGCATTCGGCCCCTGGGTGTACGAACTGGGGAGATTCGACGGGGCAATGCCTCCGGGTTGTTCACCCTGAACAAGTAGTTCACCCTGTCTGAACTGCGCATATTGACCCTGAACTAGTTGTTCACCCTGAACTTTCAGCGTCAGCCGGTACCGTGTTCCACGTTCGACCGGTACAGACTCAACAACGCGTTCTGCAGCTAACTCGGCGATAGCCTGGTCAAACAGGTCGCGTCGATCACGCTTTCCTTGCCGGCTCCGCAGCTCATTGCCCGCTTGTTCGCCATCGCGCTCGAGCGTCCGTACGATGCTCCGCTTGACGCTGGCGAGCAGCCGCGAGTCGTAGACCTCATCGCCCACCGCCCGCGCGACAGCTCGATCGTGGATCTTTGCTCGATCCGCTTTCTTTGCCTCGCTGAGGATCCATTCGCGGGTCCGATCAGAGACCGCCATCACCGTTGCCGACAGCTCCCAGTCCGTCTGGGACACCACCGAGCGGTGGTGCATGATCGCCAGCAGTGCGGCCACCTTGCAGCGGGTCAGCATCCAGTGCCCGTTCAGCGGGTCGGCGTCCCCGCGCTGGCGGGCGATGTGCGCGGCGATCACCCTCTGAGTGATCTCGGGCGGTCCGTAGACGATCTCGACCACGCCGTCCTCTGCGGGCTTCCACAGCGGTAGTGCCGTGTCCAGCGGTGCGGGATCTGGTGAGTTGGTGTCCGGCATGTCCGGGTCGGTGGTGGGTGACCACAGAAATCGCTGCGGGGTGCCGCCGGTGGTGTCGTTGAAGATGACGCCGGTGTGACCGGGTTGGGCACCGACCGACAGACAGCACCGGTAGGAGTGGGCGGGCACTATCCGGCTGGTCGCTTTGGAGGCGTTGGATTGGCCGAGTTGTTCGCCCATCGCCATCGACTTGAGCTGAGCGAGCAGGATGGAGCCTTGGCGGGAGGCGATCCCCGACAGCGTGTCGATCTCGGGGATGTTGAAGATCGCCGCGGTGATCGGTTCGTTGTCTTCGTCGGGCTTGTCAGGCTGTTTGAAGGCGGCGGCGACGCCCTCCCCGCTACCGATCGGCAGCTCGAGTATTGGCGCAGGCCACGCCATCCGCCCGACCTTGTCCGAAATGCCCTTGCCTCCGCCGGAGGCACTGACGAACGCGCACAGCAGGTTCAGGCTGGCACGGCCGCCGATGACACCGGGGAGCCGGACGTGCGGGCCGACGCTGGCCGCGACCCGCAGGAGCACGGCGAAGAAGACCGCCCACGGCGCTGCGTACCGGGCCCTGGCCCAGTAGTAAATCCTGGTGAGCTGTTCGCTGCCAGATTCAAGGAAGAACTGCTCGGTGTCGATCACGCTGACCTCCGGGGAATGTAGGCCTCGCGTCGGCGGCCGATGGCGCGTGCGGTGGCTGACCAGTCTGCTGATCCAGCAATGGCTTTCGATGCTTCGGCGAATTGCTCCTGAGCGGTTTCCACCCTCAGAACGTGGTGTTCGCCAGCGATCGCTACCGAGAGCAGCTTGCGGGGGTCGCCGTCAGCCAGGGCGCACCACGACGGTGTTCCGGGGGCCGGTATCTGGCCGTAGTTCGCCTGCTGCACAACAGCTTCAAGGAACTCGTGGACCGGCCACCACGCACACTGCTGAGAAGGCGGAGCACCGGCCCACTGGGGGCCGGCTTCCGTCTTCGATGACCCGCTCATTCTGCTGGTCCGATGATGAACTGGTCACCGTCGATCCGCTGCACCAGGAATTCCTGCTCGCTGACGCAGGCTGGACACGTTGCGGCGTAGGTCCATTTGCCGCTGCTGACTCGGACCTCCTCGCTACCGTCGCAGGTCCGGCATTCCCCGTCGCTTCGGCACTCGCGCAGCAGCTCGGCGGCTTTGTACGAAATGCCGCCGAGATCCGACAACACATCGGGATGGGTGGCCACCACATCGGCCACACCGGCGGTATCCGGTAGTCCCTCGATGTAGGCCTCAAATCCGACTTCCAGCGCCCTGTCGTCTCGTTCGTCCCAGTACGCGAAGCGACGCACGACTGCCACGAGCTCTGCAACGCGCACCTCGGCGTAGGTGTCCCAGCGAAACACCGGATCATCACCTGGTTTTGGTGCCGGCACTGGCGGCAGGTCAAACCGCTTGACCTCGAGCTTGGTCATAAAACAGCGCTCAGTTGACGTTACGGTCATCGCGCACCATCGATCTCGTCGCAGGCGGCAAGCAAGCTACCAGCCAGTCGGCGCGCCTCAGCCAGTGTCAGCTGGACATCTACGTCAACGCTGCAGTGGCTGTTCTCAGTGGGCCGGTAGAGGTTGAGCTTGACGGTGGGCAGCGCGTGCCACCCGCGAAACGCATACACGGTGATACCCGGCGCGGCGAATAGCTCGTCGTCATGCAGGGGCAGGGCTGGTGCGCCGTCCTCAAGGCCCAGGATTACCTTGCGCTGAGGACCCCAACAATCTTGGTCAGCACGGAGAGAGTTGAAGGGGTGTCCATTGGCGTCGGTGCACCAGCCTGCGCACGCGATCCGATCTGCTGCCGCGAGCAGCTGCTCATGAAGGCCAGTGCCGGTCATCGCGACACCGCCTCGGCGTCGAGGGATTCGGCGACGCGGTCGATCAGGATCGAAGCCTGGCGAAGGTGTCCGAGAGCCGTCACGAGGTCGACGATTGCGAACAACGGAGCATCATTGGGCAGTATCCGGAATGCGCTGTTGGCGTCGTTGCGAGCCAGGGTCAGCATGTTGGCGGTCTGGTCGAGCAGTAATCGCAGATCGAGATGTACCGGCTCGGCGCCGGCGGTTGGTAGAGTCACTGGTGAACTTCCTTTCTGGTGAGGGGTTGGTTCAGAAGGCCTCGGGGCGGCAACCCTGGGGCCTTCAACATTTCGGTGGCGTCGTCATCCACCAGGCCGCGATCCTCGATCGCATCGCGGTCGGCCTGAGTTGTGTGGGGATGGCTCATTTAGGCGGCGTCACCGCCAATGCGGTTGTCCGCCAAGAACTTCAGAACATCAGCGCGTAGATAACGGACTCGCCCGCCGATCTTGACGTGTGGAATGCCGCGTCGCCGGTAACGGTCCTGTGCTAACGCGTCCACCGTGGTCTGGAGGACTCCTGCAACTTGGGCTGCCGTGGCGATTGACGGCAGATCCTCTGGTAGGAGCAGTTCTGCCATGTCTATCCTTTCCGATAGGTGTCATTATCAGTATTGATATGACTGTTCATCAGATTGCATAACATTGGCCGTATTGTCAAGCATGGTGTGGTGTGTTATCAGTTCTGATGTCGTATGGTGAGCCGCATGGGCCTAGACGAAGCGCCGGGCAAGTCATCGAAGTCAGCGGGCAGACCACTCGGCGCAACCGGCGACACAGTTCGCAGGAACATTCGAGACATAAGAGATCGCAAGGGCATTTCTGGTCCCGAACTGTCTTCGAGGCTCGATAACCTTCATCGTCCGATCCCACCGTTGGGGATCCACCGGATCGAGAGTGGCCAGCGGCGAGTAGATGTGGACGATCTCGTGGCAATCGCTCTCGCACTGGATGTTTCGCCCGTGAGTCTGCTTATGCCCCACGCCGTCGAAGCAACGGAACGGGTTCGCATCACCGGAATCAAGAACGCACTGGAGGCCGAACAGGTCTGGGAGTGGCTCACAGCCAACCTTTCACTCCGGGGCCGTGATGAATTCATGCAATTTCTCAACGAGGCATGGCCTGCCTGGAAGGTTGGGCCTCTCAACGAGGCCGCCGCCGCCGCGTTCGAGGAGCAGAAGCAGCAGCTGGAACGGCAGAGGCAAAAACGTGGCGACGATTGAGAAGTACGAGACATCCTCCGGCGCAATGCGTTATCGGGTCCGCTACCGAACCCCAGATCGTCGTCAGTCCACGAAGCGTGGTTTTGAGACCAAGCGGGATGCACAAGCCTGGGCCGACCAACTCGAGGTCGACAAGCGCCGCGGTGTGTACGTCGCACCGGCCGCCGGCCGGATCAAGCTGGGGGAGTACGCCCAGTCGTGGCTGGACTCCAAGCACAAACTGTCAGAGTCGACCCGTTCCCGCTACCAGGGGGTGCTCGATTCCGCGGTTTCTAGATACGCCGATGTTGCCCTGGGCGACATCAGTCGGCGGTTCGTTCGTGAGTGGGTTGCGGATCTGAGCGTGGATCTTGCGCCGGCATCGGTCCACAAGACGGTCGGTGTCGTCCGCCAGGTGCTCGCGATGGCCGTTGAGGACAACCGCTTGGCGATGAATCCGGTCGACGGGGTCGAACTGCCGTCTGTACGTGCGGCCGAGCAGCGTTTCCTCACGCTCGAACAGTTGCACGCGCTAGCCGACGGTGCGGGCGCTCACCGACCGTTGGTGTACGTGCTTGGCACGTGTGGTCTGCGATTCGGGGAAGTCGCCGAGCTGCGCTGGCGAGACATCGACGTAGACAAGCGCCGGATCAGGGTGTCGCGATCGGTGACCCTGGTCGACGGGACGTTCGTCGTAGGGTCGCCGAAGAACGGCAAGGCCCGCACCGTGAGCGTGCCTGCGTTCGTCGCCGAGCTGCTGGTGCCGGGGGCGCCGGACTCGCTTGCTTTCCCCGACACCGCGGGCGGATACATGCGGGGGAGCAATGTGCGTCGGCGGTGGTGGTCGAGTGCGGTCACGGCGGCCCAGCTGTTCCCCCGGGCGGTAACGGACGCGGCCGGGAAGCAGGCCGTGGTCTACGAGTTCAAGCTGCACGAGCTCCGGCACACTGCGGCATCCCTAGCGATCCAGGCCGGCGCGAACATCAAAGCCCTGCAGAACATGCTGGGCCACGAGTCCGCGGGGCTGACCCTGGACCGCTACGGCCACCTATACGGATCGGATGTCGAGGCCGTTGGAGTGGCCATCAACGCTCTATTGACTCGTGATTGTGGTCAAAATGTGGTCACGGACCCAATATCAGGCCTGCCACAGGACCTACCGGATAGCGCCTGAGCAGCGCTTTTGATCTGTGGAGCCTAGGGGAATCGAACCCCTGACACCCGCCTTGCAAAGGCGGTGCTCTACCAACTGAGCTAAGGCCCCTCTGGGTTGTCCGGCACGTCGCCAGGGGTTACTTCGGGCGCCATGTGCCAGACCTCGACGTCGCGGCGGGATCGGACCACCGCCGCCGCACCGAGGGCGGCGGCCGCTGCCAGGGGCAGCGCCAATTTCACACGACGTCTTGACGGGCACATGATCGTGGGCCTAGGAGGACTCGAACCTCCGACCTCTTCGTTATCAGCGAAGCGCTCTAACCGCCTGAGCTATAGGCCCGTACTGCCAGTACGGCCGAGCGACGAGATTACCGCACGGGCCGCCTGACTCCCAAAACGTCCCCAGCTAGTCCCGATCTGCCAGGGTCACTTCGATCCCACCGATGAGATCGGTGGTCAGGTTGTAGACAAAAGCGGCGATGGTGGCCATCGCGGTCATCAGCACGATGTTGACCAGGCCGATCAGCACAGCCCCGCCGAAAATCGTTCCGCTCGAGACGAGTTCGCCGCTGCTGCCGCTGGTGTTGTTCAGCAGATCGCCGACGTTGCTGTTCAATTTCGACCACACGCCCATGCCGCCGAGCACCAGGTAGAGGAATGCCACCGCGATCATCCACACGAAGAAAAGCGCCACCGACAAGAGCAGCGACACCTTGAGGGTGCTCCACGGGTCGATGCGCCGGATCTGCATGCTGGCCCGCACCGGACCGCGACCGCGTCGGGAGCCCACGGCCACGCCCCGCGCTTCCCGCGCCTCACCGGCGGCCGGGCGTGCGGTGGACGTCGACGGTGTCTCCGCGGGTCGTTCGGGCTTTCGCTGGGTGGCACGCGGAATCGGACCGGAGAGATCCGGCAATTCGCTGGCATATGCCTCGGCGGGTGGGTTTTCACTGCGCACGGCTGGGACCTCCGCCGGTGGGCCGGGCGTCGGTGTCGACGTCCCGGAAATGAAACGGTTCAGCCGAGCTTCGGAGCTGGTGGGCGTCCGGACGTCGGTGGGCGGGTCGGCGGCGGGCCGAGACCCGCTTTGAGACGTTTGAGACCCCGCGCGGGCCGCACCCCGCTGCCACGGCGGCGAGTCTGCACCCTCCGGAAGGCGGCCGGGGCCCGTCGTCGCACGGTGCGCGCCGGCGCGTTCGCCCGGCCCGTCCCCGTTCGGGTTGTCACCCTGACTGGGGCCGCCCGGCTCGTTCGGTGAACTCACCCCGACTCCTTACATGTCTGCTCAGGTAGCTGAGTCTATGCCGGGTTCGCGGCGTGCCGGCCCCCCGCCCGGTCAGCTACCCGCCTCTTCGCCCTCCACCTCGGCGTCCGCGCTCTCCTCGGCGTTGCGCGCGATGGCCAACAAGGTGTCGCCCTCGCCCAGATTCATCAACCGGACGCCCTTGGTCTGTCGCCCGGCTTTGCGGACCTGCTTGGCGGTGGTCCGGATGACCCCGCCGACCGAGGTGATGGCGTAGAGCTCGCTCTCATCGTCGACGATCAACGCGCCGACCAGCCGGCCACGCCGGCGGTCGTACATGATGGTCAGCACACCCTTCCCGCCGCGGCCCTGCACCGGGTACTCCTCGATTCCGGTGCGCTTGGCGTAGCCGCCGGCGGTGGCGACGAGCAGGTAGGTGCCTTCCCGGACCACATTCAACGACAGCAACCGGTCGTCGGTGTTGAATCGCATGCCCTGCACGCCGGAGGTGGCGCGGCCCATCGGCCGCAACGCCTCGTCGGTCGCCGAGAACCGGATGGACTGGCCGTTTGCCGACACCAGCAGCAGGTCCTCTTCGGCAGAACACAGCACCGCACCGACGAGTTCGTCGCCGTCGCGCAGGTTGACCGCCACGATGCCGCCGGACCGGTTGGAGTCGAAATCGGTGAGCTTCGACTTCTTCACCAGCCCGTTCTGGGTGGCCAACACCAGGTACGGCGCATCCTCGTAACTCTTGATCTGGATGACCTGGGCGATGCGCTCCTCGGGCTGGAATGCCAGCAGGTTCGCCACGTGCTGGCCGCGCGCGGTACGCAGGGCCTCCGGCAGCTCGTAAGCCTTGGCCCGGTACACCCGGCCCTGGGTGGTGAAGAACAGGATCCAGTCGTGGGTCGAGCAGACGAAGAAGTGCCGCACGATGTCGTCCTGCTTGAGGCCGGCGCCCTGCACACCCTTACCGCCGCGCTTCTGGCTGCGGTACAGATCGGTCTTGGTCCGCTTGGCGTAGCCGGTCTCGGTGATCGTGACGACGACGTCCTCGCGCGCTATCAGATCCTCGTCGCTGACATCCCCGTCGGCGGCGATGATCCGGGTACGACGGTCGTCGCCGTGCTTCTCCACGATCTCGCCGAGTTCGTCGCGCACGATGCCGCGCTGACGTTCCGGTTTGGCGAGAATGTCTTCCAGGTCAGCGATTTCGGCTTCGATCTTGGCCAGGTCGTCGACGATGCGCTGACGCTCCAGGGCGGCCAAGCGCCGCAGCTGCATGTCCAGGATGGCCTGGGCCTGGATTTCGTCGATGTCGAGCAACTCGATCAGGCCTTGCCGGGCGATATCAACGGTTTCCGAAGCCCGGATCAACGCAATCACTTCGTCCAGCGCGTCGAGTGCCTTGACCAGACCGCGCAGAATGTGGGCCCGCTCGTTGGCTTTTCGCAACCGGTAGGTGGTACGCCGCACGATCACGTCGAGTTGATGCTCGACGTAGTAGCGAATCATCTGGTCCAGGCGCAGGGTTCGCGGCACGCCGTCGACGATGGAGAGCATGTTCGCGCCGAAGCTGGTCTGCAGCTGGGTGTGCTTGTAGAGGTTGTTTAGCACCACCTTGGCCACGGCGTCGCGCTTGATCTCCACGACGATGCGCAACCCGACGCGGTCGCTGGACTGGTCTTCGATGTTGGAGATGCCGGCCAGCCGGCCGTCGCGGACCTGCTCGGCGATCGAGGTGATGAAGTTGTCGTGGTTGACCTGATACGGCAACTCGGTGATCACCAGTGAGGTGCGGCCGCGCGAATCCTCTTCCACCTCCACGACTCCGCGCATCCGGATGGAACCGCGGCCGGTCTTGTAGGCATCCGAGATGCCCTGGGATCCGACGATCAGACCGGAGGTGGGGAAGTCGGGACCTTTCACCCGCTCCATGACGGCGGTGAGAGTCGCCTCTTCGTCGGCGTCGTAGTTCTCCAGGCACCAGAACACCGCTTCGGCCAGCTCGCGCAGGTTGTGCGGCGGGATGTTGGTGGCCATACCGACGGCAATGCCGCCCGAGCCGTTCGCCAGCAGGTTGGGGAACCGGCTGGGCAGAACCGTCGGCTCCTGCACCCGGCCGTCATAGTTCGGGATGAAATCGACTGTCTCCTCATCGATTTCGCGCAGCATCTCCATGGCCAGCGGGGTGAGCCGGGCCTCGGTGTTGTGGCTGACGAATCCGTTGGTCAGAAACGCGTGATCGTCGGTGTCGACCCGCAAGCTGTACACGGGTTGCACGCCTGCCTCTGTGACGGAGGCGACTTTTGCGTAGTAGAAGCGTCCGTCGGTGAGGTCGGTCGCGATCGCGGACGCATCAGCGTCGTTCTCGTATGCGCGGAGGAAATCCTCAAGGCCGGGCACGTCTTCGGCCGCGACGGCCATCCGCGGTGACGCTTGAGTATCAGCGACATATGCGGCATTCATCACCGCGCAGTCACCGGGTCGAATCTCTTCGATCAGCTTCCAGAGAAGCGTTGGCACACCGCCGAAGTTCACCAGACATAGCAGCGGGTGGTTCGCAGTGCCTGTTACCTCATGCCCCTCCACCGTCCGCACTGTGAAGACAGGGTGCTCCCCAGAGTGAAAGAGCCGATCTGCGACGACAGGTGCGCCGTGCCTATCGAGCACCTTTAGATCAATCGCGTTGTCGCTATTCGCTTTAGCGTCCGGCACCACATCGGCGATCGGGACCGAACGGCCCTCCGGCAATGCCACCGAGGCATCGCCTGTGACGCAGTACCTCATGGCGGCCGGCGGGTCATTCCCCGGCGAACCGAAGTTCCCCTGCCCGTCCACCAGCGGGTAACGCAGCGACCAGGGCTGCGCCATCCGGACCAGGGTGTCGTAGATCGACGCGTCACCGTGCGGGTGGTAGTTACCCATCGTCTCGGCGACCGAGCGGGCCGACTTCGCGTGGCTGCGGTCGGGCCGGAAACCGCTGTCGTACATGGCATACAGCACGCGGCGGTGCACCGGCTTGAGACCGTCGCGGACTTCCGGCAGGGCGCGGCCCACGATCACGCTCATCGCGTAATCGATGTAGCTGCGCTGCATCTCCTGCTGAATGTCGACCGGTTCGATCCGGTCTACCGGTCCGTCACCAGGAGGCAGCGTTGTGTCAGTCATAGTTTCCTCGTCTGCTGGTTAAAACGCGGACAGGCGCTAAATGTCGTCAGACATCTAGGAAGCGAACGTCTTTGGCATTACGGGTGATGAAGCTGCGGCGCGCCTCGACGTCCTCGCCCATCAGGATCGAGAACAACTCGTCGGCCGCGGCGGCGTCGTCGAGGGTCACCTGGCGCAGCACCCGCACGGACGGGTCCATGGTGGTTTCCCACAGCTCCTTGGCGTCCATCTCGCCCAGACCTTTGTAGCGCTGGATGCCGTCTTCTTTGTTGATCTTCTTGCCGGACTTCAACCCCGCCTCCAGCAGACCGTCGCGTTCCCGGTCGGAGTAGGCGAACTCGGGTTCGGTGCGCTGCCACTTCAGCTTGTACAACGGCGGCTGGGCCAGGAACACGTGGCCGTGCTCGAGCAGCGGTCGCATGAACCGGAACAACAGCGTCAGCAGCAGCGTCGAAATGTGTTGTCCGTCAACGTCGGCGTCGGCCATCAGCACGATCTTGTGATAACGAAGTTTGGTGATGTCGAACTCGTCGTGAATCCCGGTGCCCAGCGCGGTGATGATGGCCTGGACTTCGGTGTTCTTCAGCACCCGGTCGATGCGGGCTTTCTCCACATTGATGATCTTGCCGCGCAGCGGCAGGATCGCCTGGAACATCGAGTCGCGGCCGCTCTTGGCGGAGCCGCCGGCCGAGTCGCCCTCCACCACATACAGTTCGGACTTACGCGGGTCCGTCGAGCGGCAGTCCGCCAGCTTGCCGGGCAGACCACCGAGGTCGGTGGCACTCTTGCGGCGCACCAGTTCTCGCGCCTTGCGCGCCGCGATCCGTGCCTGTGCCGACGAGACCGCTTTGTTGACAACGGTTTTGGCTTCGGAAGGGTTGGCTTCGAACCAGTGGGTGAGCTGTTCATTGCACACTTTCTGCACGAACGACTTGACCTCGGTGTTGCCCAGCTTGGTCTTGGTCTGGCCCTCGAACTGCGGTTCGGCGACCTTCACCGAGATGACCGCGGCCAACCCCTCCCGGATGTCGTCACCGGTCAGGTTCGGGTCCTTCTCCTTGAGCAGCTTCTTGTCTTTGGCGTACTTGTTGACCACCGAAGTCAGCGCACTGCGGAACCCTTCCTCGTGGGTACCGCCTTCGTGGGTGTTGATTGTGTTCGCGAAGGTGTGCACGGACTCGGAGTAGCCGCCGTTCCACTGCATCGCGATCTCGACTTCGTGGCCAGTGCCTTTGCCTTCGAAGTCGATGACGCTCTGCTGGATCGGGCTCTTGGTGCGGTTGATGTGTTTGACGAAGTCGACCAGACCACCGGGGTAGTGGAAGGTGCGCTGCTTGACCTTGTGCGGCGCCTTGGATTCGGCTGCCTTCTCTTCGGCGGACTTCGGCGCTTCGGCGGTGTCGCTGACGACCTCGTCGACGACCTCGTCCTGCTCCACCCGCTCGTCGGTGAGGTTGATGGTCAGGCCCTTGTTCAGGAACGCCATCTCCTGCAGCCGCCGCGCGACCGTCTCGAAGTCGTACTGGGTGGTTTCGAAGATCTCCGAGTCTGCCCAGAACCTGATGGTGGTTCCGGTCTTCCTGGTCGCCTCGCCCTGCTTGAGGGTGCCGGGCACGGCACGTTCGTAGTACTGCGACCACTCGTGCCCGTCGCGTTTGATGTCGACTTCCAGCCGGGTGGACAGCGCGTTGACCACCGACACACCCACGCCGTGCAAGCCGCCACTGACGGTGTAGCCGCTGTTCTCGCCGCCGAACTTTCCGCCGGCGTGCAGTTGGGTCATGACCACGTCGACGGTCGGCGCACCGGTGGCGTGCATGGCCACCGGAATCCCACGACCGTCGTCAGCGACCTCGACGCTGCCGTCGTCGAGCAACCGCACGTCTACCTTGCTGGCGTAACCGGCCATCGCTTCGTCGACCGAGTTGTCGACCACCTCCCAGATGAGGTGGTGCAAACCACGCTCCCCGGTGGAGCCGATATACATGCCCGGGCGTTTGCGGACAGCCTCCAATCCTTCGAGGACGGTGATGGCTGAAGCGCCGTATTCGTTTTGTGCCTTCTTCTTCGGGGCAGCCACGGTCGGAATGCTCTCCTTGGGGTTGCATGCGAGCGGTCGAGTCACCGCAGCGGTCGCATTGGCCTACTCTACCGTGAAGCACCGTCAGCACCGATTTTGTGGGCGCGTTTCCGCCCATCTGATTGCGCCGTGCGCTAATTTTCTTCGCTGTGGCCGCGTCCCGACGTTCCAGATAAGGGTTCGTCAATTTCTGGCGGCTCTGAGACGGCTGTGGTTTGCACCCCGTTCACTCGCCGGAACAAGCCTAGCCATAAGTGTCTCGCGGACCCCGGCCGGCGATGTGACGCGGTCCCTTCCGCCATGACGGCGCCGCCGGCCCGGTGATTTTCAGCGAGGTCACCACACCGTTGCCGACGGCGGCGGCGATCTTGGCGAGCAGCTGGGCCTGCATGAGGCGCAGCTGGGTCGCCCAGGCCGTGGATTCCGCGGTGACGCTGAGCACCCCGTCGTGGAGTGCGGACGGCGTGGCGTGCTCGGCGATCTGCGCGCCGACCACCGACGTCCAATGACCGAAGACGGTGCCCTCGGCGACATGAGTGGTCCAGCCCTGCTGCTTGGCCAAATCGCGGCTCAGCCGTCCCAGCGGCTGCGGATCCCGCGCGTCGGGACCCGGTCCCGACCAACTGCGCCGCCCGCCGGCGCCGCGCCGCCGGGGTAGTGGGGCCGCGCGGCCGCGTCCGGCGTCCTGCCCACGTTCGCGGGCCGCCGCGCGTGCCTCTTCCAGAGTTCGCCGCACCAAATCGAGGCCACGCTGAGTCACCTCATCCTGGTTTTCCTCGGTCACTCCCTCACCTCCGACACCGCACCAAGATCGCTGTCATTGAGTTCCACCTGCACCCGCCTGGCTTCCCACCCGTCGGGAATGTCTTCGGGCACCGCCGCGGTGACCAGCACCTGTTCGGCGGACTCAGCGACGGCGGCAAGTGCCCGCCGTCGCTTGGTGTCCAACTCCGCGAAGACGTCATCCAGCAACAACACCGGGTCGCTGCCGTCGGCGCGCAACAGTTCGTAGGCGGCCAGCCGCAAAGCAACCGCGAACGACCACGATTCACCGTGACTGGCGAAACCTTTAGCGGGCTGGTCGCCGAGACGCAGTTCCAGATCGTCGCGGTGTGGCCCCACCAGGCACACGCCCCGCTCGAGTTCAGCGGTCCGCCGTGCGGCCAGTGCAGTCAACAACGCGGCTTCCAGGGACTGCTGATCGGTATCCGCCACCGGCGCCACCGCATCGGTGCTGGCCCGGTAACCGATTGCGGCCGAACGTGATTCGGGAGCCAGCAGCTGATAGGCCTTCTCCACCTCCGGTGCCAACTGGTTCACCAGATCGATGCGGGCGGCCATCAGTGCCGCCCCGTGCTCGGCCAGCCTGCTGTCCCACACTTCCAAGGTGTCCAGTGCGCCCTGGTCACCGCGGAATCGGGCGCCGGTCAACGATTTCAGCAATGCGGTGCGCTGCCGCAGCACCTTGTCATAGTCCGCGCGCACTCCGGCGATCGTCGGTCGCCGCACCGTCGCCAAATCGTCGAGGTAACGGCGGCGATCCGAAGGATCGCCGCGCACCAACGCCAAGTCCTCCGGAGCGAACAGCACCGCCCGCAGCACGCCGACCACCTCGCGCGTACTGCGTACCGGCGAGCGGTTCAACCGCGCCTTGTTCGCCCGGCCGGCGGCGATCTCGAGGTCCACGGCACATTCCCGGCCCTCATTGACCACGATGGTCGAGACCACCGCGCGGTCGGCGCCGGCCCGGATCAGCGGCGCGTCAGTACCCACCCGATGCGAGCCTAGGGTGCTTGAATACCAAAGCGCCTCAAGAAGATTCGTCTTTCCGAAGCCGTTTCGGCCGACGAATACCGTGCGACCCGGCTGCAGATCGAGGTCCGCGTGGGCCCACGACCGGAAATCCCGCAATACCAAATGCCGGACGTACACGCCCCGACCGATCAGCCCGGCAGCCGCACCGGCATCAGCAGATACACGTAGTCCGTCGGCGCCGCGGCGAACGGACCGCTGCCGCTCGGCACCGGGTCATCGGCCGACGCGGGCCGCAACAACGCCGGTTTACCCGGCGTGGTGAACCCGAACGACACTCGCTCGGAGTGCAGCGAGCCCAGGCCGTCGGTGAGATACGTCGGGTTGAACGCGATCGTCAACGGCTCGCCGGCGTAGTCCACCGCGAGGTCTTCCTCGGCACGACCGACATCGTCGGCCCCGGCGGACAGCCGCAACATTCCGTCCGCGAATTCCATGCGGATCTGCGCGCCCCGGTCCGCCACGAGTGCCACAAGCTTGATCGCCTCGGTCAGTTCGGCGACGTTGATGGTCGCCACCGCGGTGTGCTCGGCCGGCAACAGCTGGCGGAATTTCGGGAATTCCGCGTCCAGCAGTCGGGTGGTGCTGCGCTTGCCGTTGCCGGTGATGCCCAGCAGACCGTCCTTGCCCACCCCGGAGCCGGCGCCCAGCGACAGCCGAACCTCCGAGCCGTCGGCTCCGGCCTTGGCCGCCTCGGCCAGGGTCTTGGCCGGTACAAGCACCGCCGCCTCGATGTCCGGCGACAGCGCCGACCAGGTGAGCTCGCGCACCGCCAGGCGGAACCTGTCGGTGGCCGCCAAAACCACCGTCTCGCCGGAGATCTCGACCCGGATGCCGGTCAGCATGGGCAGCGTGTCGTCGCGGCCGGCGGCGATGGCGACCTGTCCGATCGCCTCGGCGAACAACTCGGCGGGCAGCGTGCCGGTCTCTTCGGGCAGCGTCGGCAGGGTCGGGTAGTCCTCCACGGCCATCGTCGGCAGCGAAAATCTGGCGCTGCCGCAGGTCAGTGCCACGCGGTTGCCGTCGACGTAGAAATCCACCGGCTTGTTCGGTAGCGCCCTGGTGATGTCCGACAACAGCCTTCCGGACACCAAAACGCTTCCCGGCGAAGCAATTTCAGCGGCAACCTGTACCTCGGAGGAAACCTCGTAGTCGAACCCGGAGATCGTCAGGCCGTCGTCGGTGCCGTTGAGCAACACCCCGGAGAGCACCGGGACGGTCGGCCGGGACGGCAGATTCTTGGCTACCCATGACACCGCTTCGGCGAAGGACTCCCGCACCAAACGAAATTTCAAGTCGGTGACAGCCCGTGTTGTAGCCGCGTCCATTGCGTCCCTTCACCTAACGTGACGTTCAAATCCGTGCCCAGCTCCCCCGCCGGCGTTGGGGACCCTCCGTGACGAACGCCGCTGGCGAGGTGATTCGCCATGACGGCCGAAACGGCAGTCGAACAACAACCGTAGAGCTTCTGAGGCCAACTTGAAAGCTAATCGTCCGCGCTGACAAGGCGGGTTCGGGGCTGCTCTGCGCATCCGTCAGGACGGATGTCCCCAAGCGTGTTCTTCAAAGAAGAAATGACCAAGAGATCTCAATATCAGTATTAAGGGCTGTGCAAGCTGGGGACAGTTCGCTCTTGGCGCAGCGTGCGGGCCAGATGGGGTTGTGGATGACCGTGGGCGAGGCTGTGGGGTCCGCGGTGCACGACTGGGGACGAATCGTTGATGTGCACCGGGGGATGGGTGCTGCACTCCAGTTTGTGGGGTTTGTTCACAGGGCTGCTCACACGGCCACGGTGATACGGGTGTGACTCGAGGGAGAGAAGTTTTTTGCCGGAAATCCGACCGGAAGGGGCGTTTCAGCGCTTGGAGCGCTGCCGGATCCGAGTGGTGAGTTCCTTGACGTTGTCGAAGATCTCGCGGCGCTCGGCCATCTCGTTGCGGATCTTGCGTTCGGCGTACATCACCGTGGTGTGGTCGCGGCCGAAGGCCTGACCGATTTTCGGCAGCGAGAGGTCGGTGAGCTCGCGGCACAGATACATCGCGATCTGCCGAGATTGCGCGAGTGGACGGGCCTTGCCCGGGCCCCGTAATTCCTCGACGGTGGTGTCGAAGTATTCGGCAGTGGCGGCCATGATGGTGGCCGCGCTGATCTGCATCCCGCTGGCATCGGCGATCAGGTCACGCAACACGATCTCGGCCAGTGACTTGTCGATCGCGGTCTTGTTCAGCGACGCGAACGCGGTGACCCGGATCAGCGCACCCTCGAGTTCGCGGATGTTGCGTTCGATGCTGCTGGCGATGAGTTCGAGGACATCGTCGGGCACCGCCAGCCGTTCGACTTGTGCTTTCTTGCGCAGGATGGCGATGCGGGTTTCCAGATCGGGTGGCTGGACGTCGGTGATCAGTCCCCACTCGAAGCGGGTACGGAGCCGGTCTTCCAGGGTGGCGAGTTGCTTGGGCGGGCGATCGGAGGAGATGACGATCTGCTTGTTCGCGTTGTGCAGCGTGTTGAAGGTATGGAAGAACTCTTCCTGGATGCCGTCCTTGCCCTCGATGAACTGGATGTCATCGACCAGCAGCACATCGACATCGCGGTAGCTGCGCTTGAACGACACCTTGCGGTCGTCGCGCAGCGAGTTGATGAAGTCGTTGGTGAATTCCTCGGTGGAGACGTATTTGACCCGCATCCCCGGGAACAGCCGCTGCGCGTAATTGCCGGCCGCGTGCAGCAGATGTGTCTTACCCAGACCCGACTCGCCCCAGATGAACAGTGGGTTGTAGGCCCGGGCGGGTGCCTCGGCGATTGCCAGGGTGGCAGCGTGGGCGAACCGGTTGGAGGAGCCGATGACAAAGGTGTCGAAGGTGTAGCGCCGGTTCAGGCTGGTGCCGGATGCGGCCGCGGTGTCGGTGGCCGTCGGGCGTTCGGCGAAATAGCTCGGCCAGTTCTGCCCCGGCCCCACCACGGTGTCGCCTTGGTCGTCGTCGGCGATGGGATCCTCGGCCCGCTCGAGATCCTCGACGGGGGGAGGGGCGTCCGAGGGGGAGAACGCGCCGTCGTCGTCGTTCGGCGGGGGAGCGATGCGCACGCCGAGTTGGATTTGTTGTCCGAGGCGACGGCTCAGTGCGTCGGTGATCGGGGTGCGCAGGTGGCGTTCGATCTCGTTCTGGACGAACACGCTCGGCACCGAGAGCAGAGCAAACCCCTCGACGATGGTGAGGGGTTGCACGAGTTTCAGCCACGCCCTTTGCTGGGCGGTCAACGGAGAGGTGAGAGCCGAGCCATTGCCGGCCTCACCATTGAGCTCGGAGACGACCGCGTTCCATACCGGGGCGAATCCGGAACCGGGGTCATCGGTCAA